>JBBAVU010000118.1:0-5184 GCA_040397565.1 Pirellulales bacterium
CGCCCGGCTCCACGACGTAGAGCCCGTTGATCGGCTGCTCGAGGAGCGTGCCCTCGACGATCACCTGCAGCGTGTCGAAGCTCTGGATCCGGAACGGAGGCTTCGGCACCACCCGCAGGGCGTCGATGAGCAGGATGTCGGGCGGCTCGATCACATACGGCGGGAGCGTCACCTTCGCCAGCTCCTTGGCGGGCATCTTCTGCGGATCGGCGGGGCAGGAGGCCTCCTGCATGACGGCCTCGGCCGTCATGAGCTGCGGCCTGCCAAACGTGCTGCAGCCCGTCACGGAGCCCGCCGCGACGGCATACGCGGCGATCACGGCCAACCGCATCGATCGATTCCGGCTGATTCGTGTGAGCATCGGCGTGATTCCGCGAGTGGCAGCTAGGTCAGGAACCTCGATACAACCGGCAAAGTCGCCGTAATCGCCTTCATCGGCATTTCCGGCCCGTAAACTTTGCCGCCCCGCGACTGGCCACCGAAAACGTCGTAGACTCGCTGGCAGGACCACGCTCCATGCCGCTCCTGCCTCCCCAGAACGACCTCTTTCCCCCCGATCTCCTTGACGCGCCGGCCCTCCGGGCCGGCCCGGATGCCCGCTGGGTGGCGTTCTATACGCTTTCCCGGCGGGAAAAAGACCTCATGCGGAAGCTCGAGGCGGGCTCGATCCCGTTCTACTGCCCGCTCGTCCGCCGACGGCTGAAGGCGACCGGCGGCCGAACGCGGTCGTCGTACGTGCCGCTTTTCCCTGGCTACGTCTTTTCCCTGGTCGATGACGACGCCCGCCGGGCGGCGCTTGCCACCAATACGATCGCCCGCTGGCTGCCCGTGAGCGATCACGAGGGCCTGCTCGCCGACCTCCGCAACATTCATCAGCTCATCGTCTCCGACCGGCCGCTCACGCCGGAGGCGAGGCTCGAACCGGGCCAGCCGGTCCGCGTACGGACTGGAGCCCTCGCGGGGCTCGAGGGCGTGGTCGTGAAGCGAAAGGGCGAGGAGCGGCTCGTGATCGCCGTACGGTTTTTGAACCAGGGCGCGTCGATCGAGCTGGAAGACGTGGATCTCGAGAGACTCTAGGCGAACGATCGCATGGCCACCGTTGCCACCACCGCATCGCACCGGCTTCGCAAGTGGCTCAAGTCCCTTGCGCCGACGCGGTCGGCGATCATCGTCTCGGCGGTGCTCGCGGTCCTCTTCGAGATCGCCTACGTCGTCGCGTTTTACATCCGCGGCGAGTTGCTCGTGCGGCCCGCCGATGCCGACACGATCCTTTCCACGCTCTGGTGGGTGGTCGGGATCAAGCTCGTCGTCTTCTACACCCGCGGCTACTGCCACCGCCGATTCCAGGCGGCCCGTTTCGAGGATCTCAACCAGCTCCTGCGGGCTTCGACGCTCGCGCTGCTCGTCGTGACGGCCGTGAACTATTTCGCGTCGCGTTTCGGTGGCTGGTTGACCATCCCGCGGTCGGTGCTCCTGCTCGACTGGGCGGGCACGCTCCTGCTCGTCGGCGGGGCGCAGGCCGTGCTGCGGAGCATCTACGAGGAGATCCTGCCGGCGCTCCCGGCCGGTTCGGAGCGAACGGCGCTCGTCATCGACGCGTCGCCCGAGGGACGCGAGATCGCGGCCGCCCTCGGGGAGATGAAGGGCGAGCGGTATTTCGTGGCGGGGCTTCTCGACGACGACCCGGCCAACTATGGCGTCCACGTCGGCCGGGCCCGCGTGCTCGGGCCGGTGGGGGTCGCGCCCGCCTGCGCCGAGCGGCTGCGGGTGTCCGACGTCATCGTGCGGGAGGGGGCGATCTACGGCAGCCGCCTGCGGTCCCTCTGCGACGCATGTGCCGCGCTCGACGTCCGCGTCCGGATCGCCGAATCAGGCCACAGGCGGGGCGGCGGCGTTGATGGCCGCCCATCCACGATCGGCAATCTCACGATCCGCGATATCGAGCTCCGCGACATGCTCGCCCGGCCGCAGGCGAAGCTCGACGACACCGACGCCCGCGTCCATCCGATGGTCCACGGACGGTGCATGCTCGTCACCGGGGCCGGCGGCTCGATCGGCAGCGAGATCTGCCGGCAGCTCGTGCGGTTCCGTCCGGCGAAGATCGTGCTCGTCGAGCGGTCGGAGGCCGCGCTCTTCACGATCGACCGGGAGCTTCGCGAGCGGCACGCGACCGACGATATCGAGATCGTGCCGGTGTTGTGCGACATCGCCAATCGCCGGCGGACGGAGCAGCTCCTGAAGGCCCACCGTCCGAAGGTGGTGCTCCACGCGGCGGCCTTCAAGCACCTGCCACTCATGGAGTCGCACCCGATCGAGGCGATCGAAAACAACACGCTCGCGACGGCCGCCCTCGCGGAGCTGGCAAGCAACGCGGGCGTCGAGACGTTCGTCGCGCTTTCCACCGACAAAGCGGTGAACCCCTCGAGCGTCATGGGCGCCTCGAAGTTACTCGCGGAGCGGTTCCTGCAGTCCTTCGCCATCGAGACCGCGACCAAGTTCGTCGTCGTACGATTCGGCAACGTGCTTGCCTCGAGCGGCAGCGCCGTCCCGATCTTCGAGGCGCAGCTCGCCCGACGGGAGACGATCACGATCACCCATCCCGACGTCCGCCGCTACTTCATGACGATCGACGAGGCAGCGCAGCTCGTGCTCGTGGCGGCCGCGACGGGAGAGCAGGGGGGCACGTTCGTCCTGGAGATGGGGGAGCCGATCCGGATCGTGGACATGGTCCACAGCCTCGCCTACGTCATGAAGATTCCACCGGAAGAGGTCGACATCCGCTACTGTGGACTGCGGCCGGGGGAGAAGCTCGACGAGGAGCTCTTCTTCGTCGATGAACTCCAGAGCCGCACGACGAGCCCGCTCGTCGTGCAGGTGAGCCGGCCCGCCCGGTCGCTCGCCGAGGTTCGCCACTGGATCACCGACCTGCTCGTCGCGATCGAGAAGGGGCCGGCCGAGGCGGGCCGCGTGCTCCTCGACATCGCCGAGCAGGACTGCCCGGTCGGCAGCCGCGATGAGATCGCGCATCAGGGGGTCGGGCCGCCGATGGCCCGGCCGGCCACCAGTTCGCTCTGGTCGGCGCTCTTCGTCGAGCCGCGGGAGGCGTCGTGATGAGGATCCCGTTCGTGCGGCCCGACCTTCCCGAGACCCACGGCGTGGCGGCCGCGTGCGCCGAGATCATGGAGTCCGGCATCCTCACGAAGGGACCGCGGCTCGCGGCCTTCGAGGGGGCGGTCCGCGAGGTCATCGGCGTGCGGCACGCGATCGGCGTCTCGAGCTGCACGGTCGGCCTCGCGCTGCTCATGCGGAGCCTGAAGCAGCTGAAGCCGGGCGATCGGTCGGAGGTGATCCTGCCGAGCTTCATGTTTCTCGCCGGGCCGGCCGCGATCGTCTGGGCGGGGCTCACACCCGTGTTCGTCGAGGCCGATCCAGAGACGTGGACGATCGACCCGCGGGCGGTCGAAGCCGCGATCACGCCGCGGACGTTTGTGATCCTCGGCTGCCACACGTTCGGCACGCCCTGCGGCATGGCCGAGCTCGAGCGGATCGGGAAACACGCCGGCGTGCCCGTCGTCTTCGATGCGGCCCACGCCTTCGGCTCGAAGGTGGCCGGCCGGCAGGTCGGCCGCGAGGGTCTCGCGCAGGTCTTCAGCCTCTCCCCCACGAAGCTCGTCGTCGCCGGCGAAGGGGGCATCGTGACGACCAATGACGACCATCTCGCCGCAGCCGTGCTCGAGGCGCGGGAGTATGGCAACGACGGCAGCTATGGCTGCCGCCTGCCGGGGCTCAATGGCCGTCTCATGGAGATGGCGGCGGTGGTCGGCCATGCGTCGCTCGCCCGACTGCCCGAGACGGCGGCACGTCGAGCCGAGGCCGCGGCGGCCTACGCGGCTGTGCTGGAGGGGCTGCCCGGGATCGGACTTCAGAAGGTCCCCGCGGCCGCCACGACGAGTTGGAAGGATTTTTCGATCACGATCGATGCCGAGGCCTTCGGAGCGTCGCGGGACGAGGTCCGTGCGGCCCTCGCCTCGCAGGGCGTCGATTCGCGGGCCTACTACTCCCCCGCCTGCCACCGGATGGAGGCGTTCGCGGGCTACCACGTGGGCCGCGGCCCGCTGCCGGCGACCGACCGGCTGGCCGCCACGAGCCTTTCGCTGCCGATGGGCAGGCACGTCGGGCCCGACGAGGCAGAATCGATCGCGGGCATGATCGCGGAGGTGGCCCGCCGATGAACCCGCTCGCTCCCGAGCCCCTGCAGCTCTTTCCGTCGTTCGACTCGCTCGAGTCGGCGATCTGGCCCGGCTTCGCGATCGCCGTGTTCATCGCGTCGGCCGCGATCGTGGACGTCGTCGTGATCCTCGCGGCCCGTTGGAGGCTCGTGGATTTACCCAACCTGCGAAGCGCCCACGCGCTGCCGACGGCCCGCGGCGGCGGCATCGCGATCGTCACCACGACGACGCTGGCCACGATCGCCGTCGCGATCCGCTGGCCGAGCATGGCCCTACCGCTCCTCGGGGTACTCCTCCCTGCGATCGCGATCGGCGTCGTCGGCGCGATCGACGACGTCCGTCCGCTCCGCGCGATCGTGCGGCTCGTGGTGCAACTCGCCGCCGCGATCGTGATCACGGCGGCCGTCGGCCCGATCCGGTCGGTGTCGCTGCCGCTCCTGGGCACGATCGAGCTCGGCATCGCCGGCTGGCCGATCACGGTGATCTGGATCGTCGGCTTGACCAACGCCTTCAACTTCATGGACGGGATCGACGGCATGTGCGGCGGCCAGACGTGCGTGGCCGGGATGGTGCTTGCGATCATGGGCCTCGCCCTCTGGGTGCCGCCCCTAATGGTGCTCGGGACGTGCCTCGCCGGCGCCGTCGGGGGATTCCTTGTCTTCAACTGGCACCCGGCGAGGGTTTTCATGGGGGATGTCGGCAGCGCGTTCCTCGGCACGTTCTTCGCCGCGATGCCGCTGCTGTTTCCTTCCCAACTGCGGGCCGTCGTGCTCGTGCCGTTCGTGATGGCCGTCTGGCCTTCGATCTTCGATGCGGGCGTGTCGGTCGTCCGCCGGCTGTGGAACGGCCACAACCCGATGCTCCCCCACCGCGAATTCTTCTTCCACCGGCTCGTGCGGAGCGGGATCGCCCACGACCGCGTCTCGCTGCTCTACGCCCTGCTTGCGGCGATCGG
>JBBAVU010000118.1:5284-9350 GCA_040397565.1 Pirellulales bacterium
CCGCCCTGCCGCTTTCCGCCGTGCCCGTCGCCGCCAGCCGGCCGGCGCCCGTGCGGCCCGATGGCCTCTATGCGATTGGAATCAAGCGGCTGTGCGACCTCCTGGCGGGGATCGTGCTGCTCGTGATGCTCTCGCCGCTGATCCTCGCGACCGCCCTGCTCGTCTGGCTGGCGATGGGTCGGCCGATCTTTTTTCTCGACAGGAGGAGCGGCCGCGACGGCGCGCCGTTCACGCTCGTGAAGTTCCGCTCGATGCGGCTGGCCGATGACCCCGAGGGAGCAAACGACGGCGACCGGCTCACGCCGTTTGGCCGGGTGCTCCGGCGGACGAGCCTCGACGAACTGCCGCAGCTGGCGAACGTCGTGATCGGCGACATGAGCCTCGTCGGCCCGCGGCCGCTGCCCGAGCGGTATCTCCCGCGGTATTCGAGCCGGGAGGCGGCGAGGCTGCTCGTGAGGCCCGGGCTCACCGGCTGGGCGCAGATTCACGGCCGCAACTCCGTGGAATGGCCCGAGCGACTCGAACTCGACGTTCGCTACGTCGAGATGCTCGGCCGCTGGTACGGGCCGCTGGTCGATCTCTGGATCGTGGCCCGCACCGCCGTCCAAATCCTCGTCCAGGCCGTCACCGGCCGCGGCGTCTCCGCCCCCGGGCAGGCCACCATGCCCGAATACAATCCCGATGCCGGCAGGCCCGAAGCCGGCCAGTAGTCTCCCGATGCCCTCCGACGTCTTTTCCGCCGTGTCCGCCGCGATTGCCAGCGTCCTTCGCGACACGGGCCGGTCCCCCCGGCCTCTCGAGCCTTCCACGCTTCTCGCGGCCGATATCGGCCTGGATTCCCTCGATCTCGCGCAGACGGTCGTGATCCTGGAACGTACGCTTTCCGTGGATCCATTCAGGACGGCCCCGGCGGAGGGCGGCCGTCCAGCGATTCGCACGGTGGGCGATCTCGTGTCGCTCTATGAGCAAGCGGAGTTTTCCGAAAGGGTTTCCGAAAAATGACCATTGCCTCGGCCGACGCCGTGTCTCTCTCCCATCTCTTTCCCACGATCCTCGATACGCCGGTCGAAGACCGGCTTGCCACGGCGATCTGCACGGTCGCCGCCGAGGTGCCCGAGCGGGCTGCGATCGTCTCAAGCGCAGGGGTCAACATCGGCTCGAGCTCCACGCTCTACCAGCGATCGACGACCGACTACGCGAACCTCGCCCACCGGATCACGCAGCTCGAGGCGAGGCTCGCCGAGACCCGCCCGATCGGCATCGTCGCCCGGGCGAAGCGGGTCGAGTCGCTCATCGCGATCGCCGCCGCCTGCGGCCGGCAGCACGTGCCGCTGGCGATCCTCGCCGAAGACGCCCGCGACCTCATCGGCGAGCTCCACGACTGGCTCATCCTCGACGACTCGCTCATCCTGCCCGACCTGCCTGCCGGCAGCCTGCCGCGGAGCGAGTTCGAGACGGTGCCTCCTCGTATCGTCGTGGCGACGAGCGGCACGAGCGGGCCGCCGAAGCTCGTGGACCACTCCTGGGATTCGCTCCTCGCGGCCGCGAGGCTCTCCGAGCAGTGGCAGGGCCGCGGCTGGCTCTTGGTGTACGACGCGACGCGGTGGGCCGGGATTCAGGTCTGGCTCCAGGCCCTGCTCACCGGCGGGAGGATCGTCGTGCCCGCCAGCCGCGATCCCGACACGGTCGTCCGGGCCCTCGTGGACGACGAGGTCGCGATCCTTCCCGGCACGCCCACGCTCCTCCGCCGCGTGGTCACCTCCGCCGACCGCGAACTGCTGTCAGGCAACGTGGTCGAGCGGATCACGCTCGGCGGCGAGGCGGCCGACGGGCCGCTGCTCGAGCAGGTGCAGGAAGCGTTCCCGCGGGCGAAGGTGACGCAGGTTTACGCGACCACGGAGCTTGGCGAGGTGTTTCGCGTCACCGACGGCAAGCCCGGCTTCCCGGCCGCGTGGATCGGCAAGTCGCTGCCCGGCGGGGCACATGTCCGCGTGCGGCGTGACGGCGAATTGCTCGTGCAGCTCCACCGCGACACGGCCGAGGTCGCCACGGGCGACTTGGTCGAGCAGACGGGCGACCGCTACGAATTCGTCGGTAGGCGGAGCGATGTGATCGTCGTGGGCGGGGCGAAGGTCTATCCGAAGCGGGTCGAGGAGGTGCTTCGCGACGTGCCGGGCGTCGTCGAGGCGAGAGTCTACGCGGTGCCCAGCCCGATCACGGGCGAGCTCGTGGCGGCGGAGATCGTGCCGTCGGCCGAGGGCGATGGCGAGCGGATTCGCGACGCCGCGATCGCGAGATGCCGCGAGAAGCTCGAGGCCCACGCGGTGCCACGGGTCGTGGACCTCGTCGAGAAGACGGCCACGACCGCCGCCGGCAAGACTCCCCGCCGCAGCCGTTAAAGGCGCGTCCAAAAGTCCCGAAAGCACCGCAGCTGCATGACCGCGACGTCGCTCATCTCCGGCGGTTCCCGCGGCCTCGGCTTGGCGACCGTCGAGCGGCTGCTCGCCCGGGGCGACAACGTCGCCACGTTCTCGCGATCGGGCTCGGCCGAGCTTGCCGCCCTCGCCGCAAAGCACCCCGACCGCCTCCTCACCGCCTCGTTCGATGCCGCGGATTCCGAGGCCGTGCAGGCCTTCGTGCGGGCGGCGGCCGACCGCTTCGGCGGCATCACCCACTGCATCGCGAATGCGGCGGTCGCCTACGAGGGGGTGCTCGCGATGATGCGAGACGACGAGATCGACGAGATGCTCGCCGTGAACCTCCGCGGCGCGATCCTGCTCGTCCGCGAGGCCGTCCGGGCGATGCTCGCCGGGCCGGCGGAAAAGGGCGATGCAGCGCTTGCCGGCGGCCATTCCGTCGTCATGATCTCGTCGGTCGTCGCCACGCACGGCTCACCGGGGCTCTCGGTCTACGCCGCCACGAAGGCCGGCCTCGAGGGCTTCGCGAGAAACCTCGCCCGCGAACTCGGCCCCCGTGGCATCCGCGTCAACGCCATCGCCCCCGGCTTCCTCACGACCGACCTCTCGGCGAGCCTCCCGGAGGAACACCGCCACCGCATCGAACGACGCACTCCGCTCGGCCGGCTTGGAACCCCCGCCGACATCGTCGGCGCCATCGACTTCCTCACGAGCCCCCGCGCCGCCTTCATCACCGGCCAGATCCTCCCGATCGACGGCGGCTCCAACTGACACCTGCGCTACCAAATCGCGGCGAGCGGCACCTTGAGGGATCCGCCCAGCGCTGGCGCCGGGTCGGCGTGTGGCTCGAGACGATAGACGCCGTCCACCAGTCGATACCGCTCGAGCTTCTGGTTCTCGGGGTCGGCGATCCAGTACTCGCCAACTCCGGTCCGCTCATAGAGCTGCTTCTTCAACTCCGTATCGTTTGACGCAGTGGACGCCGAGAGGATCTCGACCACAAGGTCGGGCACGCCATTGATCTTCGTCGGGGTGATCATGCGGACACGATCCTTCAACACGACGATTAGGTCTGGCTGAACAATGTCGTAGTCGGTGAGCTGCACGTCGCATGGTGCGTCGAATACAAGCCCGAGCCCAGTGAGCTCGATCTGGGTATACAGCTGATACTGCAGCCGCTTCGAAACCGTCTGGTGAGTCGTGGATGGTGCAGGTGTCACGTAGTGGTCTCCGTCGATGATTTCGTGCCGCCGACCATCGTTCGGAAAACAGCAGTACTCACGGTAGCCGAACAGCGTTCGCGGCCGCGTGGCAGGCTGACTGGACGACGACGAACCGATGTCGGTGGCCATGACGATCCTCCTCGGATTTACCACAGAGTTTATACAGACGTACACATCTGTCAATCGAGTATGATTTGTCGGCTGGAGTTCGCGTGACCGTATGCCAACCGCTTCCCATCATACAGCCACGGCCCCGCCAACCGACTGCGAGCGGATCCTGTTCGTCGGCGCCGGGGGCTTTGGCAGAGAGGCCGTGGCGTGGGCGCGTGACGCCTGGCCCGACCATGTCGGCCGTTTCGCTGGGTTTCTTTCCGACGATCCCTCGCGGCTCGATGGCCATGCGTGTGATCTCTCGATCGTCGGCTC
>JBBAVU010000119.1:0-9187 GCA_040397565.1 Pirellulales bacterium
GTCCTGCCAGTTGTGGCAGTCGATCCATTCGAAGCCGCGGCCGTCGAAGTCGAGCCGGTGCAGGGCGGGCTCGCGGCGAACGAGGGCGTTGAGGTCGGCGACGGCCCGCGAGAGACCGCGGTGCGGATCGTATTGCAGCAGGTGCCAGTCGAGGCTCTCGTCGAAGTTCCATTCCTTCCACTGCCCGAACTCTCCCCCCATGAAGAGCAGCTTCTTGCCGGGGTGGCACCACATGTAGGCGTAGAGCAGACGCAGGTTCGCGAACTTCTGCCAGAGGTCGCCCGGCATCTGGTCGAGCAGCGAACGCTTTCCGTGCACGACCTCGTCGTGCGAGAGCGGCAGGACGAAGTTCTCGTGAAAGGCGTAGATGAGGCTGAAGGTGAGCTCGTCGTGGTGGTACTTGCGATGGACGGGATCGTGCCGCATGTAGCGGAGCGTGTCGTTCATCCAGCCCATGTTCCACTTCAGGCTGAAGCCGAGCCCGCCGACGTAGGTCGGCCGCGAGACCCCGCCCCAGGCCGTCGACTCCTCGGCGATCGTGAGCACGCCGGGATGGTGTGTGTGGACCTGGATGTTGAACTGCTTGATGAACTCGATCGCCTCGAGATTCTCGCGGCCGCCGAAGCAATTGGGCTCCCACTGGCCGTCCTCGCGGCTGTAGTCGAGGTAGAGCATCGAGGCCACCGCATCGACTCGCAGCCCGTCGACGTGGTAACGGTCGAGCCAAAAGAGCGCCGACGAGATCAGGTAGTTCGCCACCTCGTTGCGGCCGTAGTTGAAGATCAGCGTGCCCCAGTCGGGGTGCTCGCCCTTGCGGGGATCGTCGTGCTCGTAGAGTGCCGTGCCGTCGAACCGGCGGAGTCCGTGGCCGTCCCGCGGGAAATGCGCCGGAACCCAGTCGATGAGCACGCCGATGCCGGCCCGGTGGAACGCGTCGATGAGCGACATGAGGGCCTGCGGCGGACCGAACCGGCTCGTGGCCGCGAAGAGGCCGATCGTCTGGTAGCCCCAGCTCGCCGAGAGCGGATGCTCGGTCGGCGGGAGGAACTCGACGTGCGTGAACCCCATCTCGACGCAGTAGGGAACGAGTTCCCGCTCGAGGTCGGCGTAAGAGAGCCAGCGGTGCGGGTCGTCGCCGGGCCGTCGCCAGCTGCCGAGGTGGATCTCGTAGACGTTCAGCGGCGCCTGGAGGGAATTGCGGTTGGCCCGCGTCGCCATCCACTCGTCGTCCTGCCAGCGGTAAGAGCCGAGATCGACGACGCACGAGGCGGTCCGGGGGGGCAGCTCGGCGGCGAAGCCGTAGGGATCGGCCCGGTCGCTGAAGTGACCGTCGGCATCCTGCACGCGGTACTTGTAGGCCTCACCGGGGCCGATGCCCGGCACGAAGAGCTCCCACACGCCCGACGGGATCCGCTTGTGCATCGGGTGGGTTCGGCCGTCCCATCCGTTGAAGCTGCCGACGACGCTCACGCTGCGGGCGTTCGGCGCCCAGACGGCGAAGTTCACGCCGGAGACGCCGTCGAGCACCGCGGGCTGTGCCCCCAGCTTCTCGTAGCTTTTCCAGTGACGGCCTTCGCCGATCAGGTGGAGATCGAAGTCACTCAGCATGGGGCCGCAGGCGTAGGGGTCGTGGATCTCGCGACGATCGCCGGATGCGTCGATGTAGCGGAGCAGATAGCCGCCGTCGCGGGCCCCATCGGCTGCCGGCACGACCGTCTCGTAGAGCCCGGCGGCGTGCGTGCGCCGCATCGGCTGGCTCGAGAGGCCGTCGGTGCCGCGGTGGACGAGCCAGACCTGCCTCGCCCCTGGAAGAAACGTCCGGATCCGGCGGACATGCCTGCCGGTGGAGGGGTCGATCTCGGGCGGCTGCGGCCCGAGCATCCCCGACGGAGCGTCGCAACGGCCGGCGAGCAGCCCTGCAAGGGCCGGGACGTCGATGTGTGGACTGGTGGGCATGCGCGGCGGGGCTGGCGGAACGGCACGGAACCGCCCGTGCGGCCTCGACGAGGGATATCGGCAGCGGGCATCGGGCAAGTCGACCGGGGGGATGAGGGCTAGGCCTTCATGGTATCGTCCCCGGCCGGCGGACGTCCTGTCGCACGCCCTGTGCGGCCTGTAGGGACCGCGAGTCGAAGGAGAGACATGCGAAACGACGGGAAAGGCTACGGTCGATTCGAGCCCGTGCTCCGCAGGATCGAACTCCCCGGCGGGGCGATCGACGTCTGGCGGCCGCCCGACATGGAGGCCCTCATCGACCTGACCGAGTTCGATCGCGACGAGCGGATTCCCTACTGGGCCGACGTCTGGGAGTCGGCGATCGTGCTGGCGGAGGATCTTGCGGTCGTCGACGGCCGGGGGCTCTCGCTTTTGGAACTCGGATGCGGCCTCGGGCTGCCGTCGCTCATCGCGGCGAGGCAGGGGTTCCGGGTCGTCGCGAGCGACTACGAACTGCCGGCCCTCGAGGGGGTCGCCTTCAACGCCGCGAAGAACCGGCTGCCGCCGCCGCAGGCGAGAGTCGTCGACTGGCGGGATCCCCCGGCCGACCTCGGCCGATTCGACCGGGTGCTCGCGGCCGACGTGCTCTACGAACGGCACCATCCCGCGGCGCTCGCCGCGGTAATCGACCGCGCGATCTCGGACGGTGGCTTCGCGCTCGTCGCCGATCCCGGCAGGGCGGCCGCCGCCCATTTCCCGGAGGCCTGCGAGCGGATCGGCTTGGCAGTCTCGCGGATGCCGGCCCGTCGGCCGCATGGCGCGACCGACGGGCCCAGCATCGAGGTCTTCGAAGTCAGGCGACCAGCCTGACCTCCGGCACGACGCCCGTGATGGCGATGACGAACTCCTCGAAGATCTTCACGTCGAGGGCCGAGGCACTGCCCGCCTCGGGGTGGAATTGCGTGCCGATGGCGACCCACGAGTCGTCAGCGCTCTCGATCGCCTCCACCACGCCGTCCGGCGCCCGCGCCGAAACCCGGAAGCTCCCGGCGACGTCGTCGATCGCCATGTGGTGCATGCTGTTCACCCGCAGTTCGCCGTCGCCGTAGACCCGTTCCATGACGGTGCCCGGGACGATCTCGAGGCCGTGCCGGTGGGCCGGATCGAGAGGATCCTTGTGGGGGATCGCCTTCGGCAGGTCCTCGGGGATGTGGAGGAAGAGCGTGCCCCCCTCGGTGATGTTCAGGAGCTGCATGCCGGCGCCGATGCCGAGCACCGGCATGTGGCGGGCGCAGACCTGGCGGGCGAGCATGCGGTCGAAGTCCTCGCGGCGGGCCTCCATCGGGCGGACGGCCGGATGCGGCATGTAGCCGTCGCGGCGGGGATCGAGGTCGGAGCCTCCGACGAGCACGACGCCGTCGAGCATGTCGAGCAGCCGCGAGAGGTCCTCCTCATCGGCGATCGGGGGAAGGATCACCGGGATGCCGCCCGAGGCGATGATGCCGTCGTAGTAGCCGGCGGCCACGAACGAGAGTGCATCGTGCTCCTTGCGGGTGGCCCGGTAGTCCATGTTGATGCCGATCAGGGGCTTGGCGGCCATTCAAATCCTCCCGACACGTGCGTGTCATCCTCGGACTCGGCGACGAGGCGGCCGAAAAGGCCCCAGGCGTGGGTCCAGGGGGGAGGCCTTTCGGCATGGGCACCGCGAGCAAGCGGAGCGAGAAAGGACCGACCCCCGGGAGCCGCCTTTCGGCGAACCCAAAGGACCGTCCAACTCCTCGGTCGCCATCCTTGACGACCCGCTTATTCGCAAAGCCTCACGCCGGTCGGATGCCCTCCTGGCACCGGGTCGAAACGGCCTCGATCGGCCGCCCCGAACCATTCCGTCGTTCGAGCTGGCCGCGAGAATAGGGGGGGCGCGCGCAAACGCAACCGGTTGCGCGGATTTTGTGGTCGCGAGCCCCAGGGACCACTAGATACGGTGCTAGCACCGGTTTTGAAAGCACTTTGGGTAGCCGCCGGCAGCGGGATTCCGCGGCCTAACCGGCCAGCCAGACCGCCCCGCGGAAGCTTCTCAGCCAGGTCAGTTGTCGCTTGGCGAGCTGCCTCGTTCTTCGCTTCGTGGCGTCGATCGCCTCGGCGACCGTCATGCGACCCTCGACCACGGCGATCGCCTCAGCGTAGCCGGCCGCCTGCGAGGCGGTGCGGCCGATGCCGCCGGAGGCGACCGCCGCGCGGGCCTCCTCGACGAGTTCGTCAGCGAACATCCGCTCGACCCTCGCGTCGATGGCGCGATGGAGCCAGCCGCGGGGCCGATCGACCACGAGGAGCCTCGCGTCGAAGACCGGGTTTGGGCTCGGACGGAAGGCGACGCTCTGCGGTTCACCGGCGACGGCCGCCACCTCGAGGCTGCGGATGATCCGCTTCACGTCGTTGGGATGGATGCGTTTCGCGGCCGAGGGATCGACCGCGGCGAGCCTTGCGTGGAGGGCCGCGGACCCGTCCGCCTCGGCCTCGGCGGAAAGCGACTCCCGCAGCTTCGGATCGGCCGGCGGCAGCTCGGCGAGCCCTTCCCGCAGGGCCCGCAGGAAGAGGGGCGTGCCGCCGACGAAGAGGATCCTCCGGCCCCGGCCGCGGATGCCGGCGACGGCGTCGGCCGCGTCGGCCAGCCAGCGGGCGACGCTGTAATCCTCGCTCGGTGCGACGACATCGAGAAGGTGGTGGGGGACGCGGCTGCGGTCGGCTGCGGTCGGCTTGGCGGTGCCGATGTCGAGCCCCCGGTAAACCGCCATCGAATCGACGCTCACGATCTCGGCCCCGAGCCGCTCGGCGAGCCGCATCGCGATGGCCGACTTCCCGGAGGCCGTCGGCCCGGACAGGATCCAGCAATCCGCGGCGATCTCCGGCATTTTCGCGGCGCCGGCAGGGGGCTCCGTGGATGGTACAGTTCTCTGGTCCGTCGGAGATTCCACGATGATCAAACCCGGAGAAGTGCTCGAGCGGCTCGAGGCCGTGATCCTTTCCCGCCGCGCGGAAGCCGCGGCCGGATCGCAGGAGGCCTCGAATCGATCCTACACGAGCCGGCTACTGGCCGGAGGTGTCACGAAGATCGGCGGCAAGGTCACCGAGGAGGCGGGCGAGCTCGTCGCAGCGGCGGCGGGGGAGACCGACGAGAGGGTCGTCGCCGAGGCGGCCGACCTCCTCTACCACACGCTCGTTCTGCTCGCGGCTCGCGATCTGCGGCTTGCGGCCGTGGAGGCGGAGCTGGCGAGGCGGTTCGGCGTATCGGGGCTCGACGAGAAGGCCGCCAGAAACAAGGCCCCATGAGATCGCTACCCAGAGAGGCGAACGGATGAACGACGAAGGATCGAACGACGGCCTGCTTCGGATCGGGCTGCCGAGCAAGGGCAGGCTCTCGGAATCCGCGGCCCAACTACTGCACGACGCGGGGCTGTCGTTCCGGCGGACGGAGCGGACGCTCTTCGCCCGCTGCCGCGACATGCCGGTGGAGGTGACGTTCCTCCGCACCGACGACATCCCCGTCCTCGCGGAGGAGGGGGCGATCGATCTTGGCATCACGGGGGCCGACCTCATCGCCGAGCACTGCCAGCACGATCTCGGCGGGTCGGGGCCGGGCGAGGCCGGGCCCGGACTCATCCCGCGGCTCGATCTCGGCATCGGCTCCTGCCGGCTCGCGATCTGCGTGCCCGAGAAGGCGGCCGTGGCGTCGCCCAAGGACCTCCAGGGAGCGCGGATCGCCACGAGCTTCCCGAACATCACGCGGAAGTGGCTCGCCGACCGCGGCGTGACCGTGCACCTCGTGGAGCTGTCGGGGAGCGTGGAGGTGATGATCAGCCTCGGCGTGGCCGATGCGATCGTCGATCTCGTGGAGACCGGCAGCACCCTCGCGGCGAACCAGCTGCGAATCCTCGACGAGATCGGCCGCTACGAGACCGTGCTCGTGCAAAACCGCTCCCGGCGGCACGCGGACCTGGCCGATCGGATCGTGCGGCGTCTCGAGGGCGTCGTCATCGCGAGGAGCTACTCGCTCCTCGAATACAACATCCCGCGATCGCAGCTCGCCGAGGCGGAGAAGATCACGCCGGGCTTCAACTCGCCGACGGTGAGCGGCCTCGAGGATCCCGACTGGTGCGCCGTGCGGGCGATGGTCCGCCGCGGCGAGACTCACGCCATCATGGAGCGGCTCGAGGCGATCGGCGCGTCCGCGATCGTGGAGACTGCGATCACGAACTGCCGGCTGTGAGGCCGAGCCTTTGTAGGGCCGGTGAGGGGCTGCCCGTATGCCGCTCGCCGGACGCTCGCTGCGCACATCGTGTGCTCCGCTCGCTCGGATGCAGACTTCGCTCCGCAATCCTTGCTGCGCTTGTCTGCATACGCCGTCTCGGGCACACGGGCAGCCCCTCACTTCCCGTGGTGGTCTGCCGGTATCGCGGCGGTTGCCCTCACTTCACGCACCCGTATTCCCTTGCAGGGCCGTCCCTCGGCGTCACGCAGGTTGAACTCGGAATAGGCCAAGAGGGCGCGGTCGTCGTCGAGTGTCAGGAAGGCGGTGTAGGAGCAGGTCTCGGTGCTGATTTTGCCTGGCGGCACGACCGTCACCCGCCTGCCCCATGTGATGCCCGCCGGATCGGCGGTGCCGCGGACATACAGGCCGGGGCGGCCGTAAGCGGCAAGCGTCACGCCGTTCTCGAGCCGCAGCATCTGCGGCCACACGCCGAGGTCGTCGAAGACGGTGGGCCGGCTCCAGCTCTTGCCCTGGTCGGTGGACCGGGAAAAGTACAGCGGCCCCGGCCCCTTGTCGTCGGTCGTCCGCAGGAGGCAGATCGCGGCGCCGTCGGCCATGAAGCAGATGGTCGGCTCCGTAAAGCCGCCCCGCACGGCCGCCTTGGGATCGGCGTCGGCGTCGGGCATATACGGGATCTCGCTCCACAGGTCGAACGAGCGGCCGCCGTCGGTCGATCGCAGGATCATCGCCCACCAGAGTTTCTTGAATTCGCCGTCCACGAGCCGCGTGTCGTACTGCACGGCCCAGATGGAACGGTCCGGGGCCAGGAACAGCGTCTGCAGCCAGGGCCGCGGCATCACCCGTTCGGTCACGTACCGCAGTTCGCCCGGCAGCCGCACCGTGGCCCGTTCCTTGTGCGGCGTCGTGGCGCCGGTCGACAGCCGCATGAGATACCAGCCATCGGCGCACTCGGCGGGCAGATCCGCGACCCGGTAGTAGGCGAAGTCCGAGTAGTTCGAGAACCGCGCGATGGGCTCCGCGGGCAGCTTCAGACGCGCGACATCGAGCGGCCGCTGCTGTACCGCCCAAATCACGTCGCCGTTCGGGAGCCGCAGCGGCGGCGACTGCCACGAGGCCGCTGTGCCGTCGCCGGAAGCCTCCCGGGGGAGGAGTTTCCAGGTGCGTCCCTCGTCGGCCGAGACAGCGCGGGCAGCCGGCTGCCCGTAGGCCGTCGCCGAGTCGGCCTCGACATGGAAGCTCAACTGGATCGTTCCGTCCGGCAGCCGTTGGAGGCCGGGAAACTGATACGGCCCCCAGCCGCGGACGTCGGGCGGTGCGAGCGCCACGGTCACGGGTTCGCCAAGTTCGATCCGCGGCGTCGCGCCGGCCGGAGCGTCACCTGCGTCCGCGGCGGCCGTGATGGCCGACAGCAGGCAGCACCACACGAGCAGCGGCACCACGTTCATCATCGTGCCATTCATGTGCGATCTCCGGGGGTGAGACTCCTAGGATGCCACCGTGTGACGTAGCTTGATCTTCAATGGCCGCGCGGTGCGGCGTCAAGCGTGAAGCGGCATGCTGCCGGCGGCCCCGTGGATCGGCCGGCCTCCGCGGAGGGTCGTGAGCACGCTATTGCCCGGATCGATCGCGGCCTCCAAAGGGTCGGCGTTCGTCGCGTGCATCGAGATGATGGTGACGTCGGCAGGGCGTCCGACCGCGAGCCGGCCCGACGAGCGTTCGAGGCCGATCGCCCAGGCAGCGTCGAGCGTCGCCATCCGCATCGCCTCTTCCGGTGAAGCGATCCCCGCTCCGACAAGCTCCGCGCACTCCCGCCGCACGGAGAGATCGGGCGACGAGGCACGGCTGTCGGTGCCGATCGCGATCCGCACGCCGGCCGATCGGAGCCTCGCGATCGGCGGCAGCACGCCCGCAAGAGCCCTCGCCGTGCGGGGGCAGACCGCGACGGCGAGCCGGTCGGCGTGCCGTGCGAGCCGCGCAAGCGCCGTGTCGTCGAGGAACGTCGCATGCACGACGATCGCCCGCGGCAGCCTCGCGAGCCGGCCGATCCACTCGGCGACCGGCAGAAGCGGAGGCGGCGATGCCGACTTCCAGGCTCCGAGATCATGGAGCAGGTCCTGCCAGCGGCCGGCGCCTTGCCTCGCGAAGGCGTCCTCATCGGGGCTCTCCGCGAGGTGCATCGCGGCTGGCAGCCGCCGCTTCCCGGCGATCGCCAGCAGGTCGCGGCCGAGTGAGGAAGCGACGGAGTAGGTCGCGTGGGGAGAGACGCCCGCCGCCACGCCGCGCCGGGTCAGCCGGTCGAGGTCGCGATCGACGTCGCGGACGACCTGCTCACGAACATCCGAAGCCACGCCGAGCCCTTCGCGAAAGACCCGCAGCCGCGGGCCCGCTGGTTCCGCGTGGGCCGCGGTGATCCGGGTTGCAATCTCGCCGATCGCCGTCACACCCTCCGCCGCCGACTCGGTGAGTCCGGCGCGAACCGACGCTTCGACGGTGGCCGCCTCGGTCGACGTCCGGGAATCGCCAGCCCGTTCCCGCCGGCTCGCCACGACCGCGCGGATCCAGCCGGACAGGCCGTCGTGGCCCGCCGCCGGCGAGAGCGGCGAAGGCAGGTGGGAAAACTCGAGATGCGTATGCGCGTTGACGAGCCCCGGCAGGATCAGGGCGTCGCCGAGATCGGACGAAAGGCCGCCGGGATCGCCACGACCGATCGCAGCCACCCGTCCGCGCTCGATCCGGATCCAGCCGCCCGGAATCGGCGGCGAGGCGATCGGCACGACCCAGCGGGCGCGAAGCGTGATGTCGGGAGTCATGCCGAAGCGGACCGCGGCGTCAGTCGTCGAAGGTCTCGTAGAACACGTTGCGACGCTTCGGAATCCAGCCCAGTTCGGAGATGGCCGACCGCATCTGTTCCAGCGTGAGGTGGTGGACCGTGCCCGCCGCGCTCACGACGTTCTCCTCGATCATGAGGCTGCCCATGTCGTTGGC
>JBBAVU010000120.1:0-8998 GCA_040397565.1 Pirellulales bacterium
GAGCCGTGGGCGAGCTTCTCGAACTCGTCCCGGACCTGCACGGCGAGTTCGCGGGTGGGCACGAGCACGAGCGCCTTCGGTCCCGACGGCCGGCCCGGGGCCTGACCTTGGGCAGGCTTCGAGAGCCGCTCCAGGATCGGGATCACGAAGGAGGCCGTCTTGCCGGTGCCGGTCCGGGCCTGCCCGAGCACGTCGCCCCCGAGGATCGCCCGAGGAATGAGGCCCGCCTGCACGGGCGTGGCGTTCGTGTAGCCGGCGCGGTCGATCGCGGCCAGCGTCACCTCCGAAAGACCCAATGTGCGGAACGACGGGCCTGCGGCGGCCGCATCATCGGCGCCGCCGGGCGGGCCGGCAGATTCAGAAACGATCACCTAGCGGAACCCCTTCTTGTTTCGGTAACGAAGTGTACCACCGAAACGCCGACGACTCAAAACGGCCCGGACGCAGCCCCCCTGTCGAAGAGCCGCCCCGCTCGCCCAAAAACCGCCCGCGGTGGACTAGCGGTCAAAGAGCCTTTTGATCGCCCAGAGCGTCGCCGCCCGGCCGGCCCGGGCGATCGAACGGGTGAGCGGAATCTGCTTGGGGCAGACGGCCACGCAGTTTTGGGCGTTGCCGCACATCTGGATGCCCCCCTGGGACGTGAGCGCCTTCAACCGCTCGTCGGCGATCATTCCGCCGGTCGGGTGGGCGTTGAAGAGCATCGCCTGGCTGATCGCGTGGGCCCCGACGAAACCCTTGTCGAACGCCCCCTTCCGCCGGGCGTCGAACTCCTCCTGCGACTCGTCGTCGCGGCGGACCACCTCGATCTTCGTGAACTGCGGACAGGCCTCGAGGCAGCATCCGCAGCTGATGCAGGTCGAGAGCGGATAGGCGTCTTCCTGCTCCTTCGGCGAGATCCGGGGGCCGGGCCCCTGGTCGTAGGATCCGTCCACCGGCACCCACGCCTTCACACGCTCGAGCGAACGGAACAGCCGTCGGCGGTCGACCACGAGGTCGCGGACCACCGGGAACTTCGTCATCGGTTCGATGACGATCTCGTCGGCATTCTCCTCGAGCAGCCTGTCGACGAGCGCCGAGCAGGCCATGCGGGTGCGGCCGTTGACGAGCATCGTGCAGGAGCCGCAGACCTCCTCGAGGCAGCTGCAGTCCCAGGCGACCGGGGCGACCGACCGGCCGTCGGCGCTCGTCGCCCTCGCCGCGATCTTCTGCAGGACGCTGATGATGTTCATGTTGGGCTCGTGGGGAACGTCGTGACGTTCCCAGTAGCTCTCGCTCCCGGGCGAGTCCTGCCGAAGCACCCGCACGCGGACCGTCCTGGCCGCGAGGGACTCGTCCCGGTCCGTCGTCGTGGCATCGGTCTCGACAGCTCGAATCATCGTTTCGCTCCTCCAGATTCCCGGCCAGAACGATTCCCGGCCGGCACCATTCCTAGCCCGCACCCACCGTCACCGGACGCTTGGCCGCCGTTTCCGTCGCTGCAGCAGGCGTCTTGGCGGCCTGCCGCTCCTTCCAGACCTCCTCGATCACCTCGGCGCCCACCAATCCGTACATCCTTGGTCGCGGCGTGATGAGCGAGGTGTCGACGTCCTCGTAGGAGATGTCTGGATGGCCGTCGGCACCGGCCTTCGCGATCGTCGACTTGAGCCATTTCGACGTGTTCCGCTCGAAGCGGTCGCACCACGCCTCCGCCTCCCGCCGCTGTTCGGCGGGGGTGGTCGCCGCGATCCCCGGCATCGCGAACTCCGGCTTGAAGTGGGCGCCGCGGCACTCGTCCCGCATCAGAGCACCCTTCAGGATCACCTTCGCGATCGGGAACATGTCGCCAAGAGACTTGGTGAAGACGACGTTTTGGTTGGTCCAATTGCCCGTGTCGGAGAGGCTGCACTCCCGCCACCGCTCCTCGAGCCGGCAGACCTCGTCATACGCCTTTTGGAGCTGGTCGTTCCGCCGGACGACGGTCGCAACACGGGTCATGATGTCGCCGAGTTCGCCGTGGAGCGCGTAGGGATTTTCCCGTCCTCCACGACGCGAGAGGAGCGATTCGTGCCGCTCCTCCTGCCGGCGGGTCGCCCGCTCGAACACGAGGTCCGGATCCGCTCCGCCCGCCCGCCGCCTTGAGAGCTCGAACGAGGAAATCACGCTCGGCGCCACGAACAGGCCGCTGAAGATGCAGGAGAGCAGCGAATTGGCCCCGAGGCGGTTCGCACCGTGGTACTGGTAGTCGCACTCGCCGATCGCGTAGAGGCCCGGAATGCTCGTCTGGTGGTTCCGCGGCGATCCCTCGACCATGCCGCCCGACCCGCTCCGCTCGTAGTCGACCCACAGGCCTCCCATCGAGTAGTGCACGGCGGGGAAGATCTTCATCGGCACCGACCGGGGATCGACGCCCTGGAACTTCTCGTAGATCTCGAGGATGCCGCCGAGCTTGCGGTCGAGCGTCTCCCTCGGCAGGTGCGTCAGGTCGAGGTAGACGCACAACCGGTCCTTCTCGACCGAAAGCCCCTCGTTGGTGCAGATATCGAAGATCTCGCGCGTGGCGATGTCGCGGGGGACGAGGTTGCCGTACTTCGGATACCGCTCCTCGAGGAAGTAACACCTCTCGGCCTCCGGGATCTGCCTCGGGTCGCGGGGATCCTGCGGCATCCGAGGCACCCAGACCCGGCCCCCCTCGCCACGGGCGCTCTCGCTCATGAGCCGCAACTTGTCGGCCCCAGGGATCGCCGTGGGATGTACCTGGATGAACTCGCCGTTGCCGTACGCGGCGCCGGACTGGTAAGCGCGGCTGACGGCGCTGCCGGTGCAGACCATCGACATCGTCGAACGCCCATAGAGCAGTCCACATCCGCCGCTGGCGAGGATCACAGCCTCGGCGGGGAAGGCCCGAAACTGCATCGTGACGAGGTCCTGGCAGATGGCGCCGCGGCAACGGCCGGAATCATCGAGCACCGGCTCGAGGAAGTCCCAGAACTCCCATTTCCTGACCTTGCCCTCCACCTCGTAGCGACGCACCTGCTCATCGAGGGCGTAGAGCAACTGCTGCCCCGTCGTCGCGCCGGCGAAGGCCGTCCGCTTGTAGAGCGTGCCGCCGAACCGCCGCTGGTCGCGGAAGCCCTCGGGGGTGCGGTTGAAGGGCACCCCAAGACGGTCCATGAGGTCGATGATCCTCGGGCCCCACTCGGCCATCTCCTTCACCGGCGGCTGGTGCTGCAGGAAGTCGCCTCCGTAGACCGTGTCGTCGAAGTGCTTCCACTCGGTGTCACCCTGCTGGCGGGTGAGCGAGTTGACGCTGTTGATCCCCCCCTGCGCACAGACACTGTGCGACCGCTTCACCGGCACGAGGCTGACGAGATCGACCCCGATGCCGAGCTCCGCCAGCCGCATCGTGGCCGAAAGGCCCGCCAGTCCTCCACCGATCACGAGCACCCGCGGCTGCGACATGATGACCTGCCTCCGGTTTCCTTCTTGGGACCAGTCCCTCTCGTGAACGCTTCGCTAGCGGCCACCGTTCTCTAGCGGCCTCCGTGGGCCGTCGCCTCGTTCTTGGGATGGAGCTTCGCCTCGATCCGCTCGGCCTCTTGAACGTCCGTCTTGAGCATCCCGACGAGCCCGCCGAGGCCTGCGGCGCCGAGCGCCACTCCCACCGCGATGCTCACCCAATTCGCCCGGCGCATCGCCGCCGGGCTCGTCCAGATGCCCCAGGTGATACCGAGCGTCCAGAGGCCATTGGCGAGGTGGAACACCGCGGACAGGACGCCGATGGCGTAGAGGATCGCCACGGGAGCCGACTGGATCGTCGCCGCGGCGGTGCTCGTCGCCCGTTCGTGATCGAAGGCCCCGCCGCCGAACGGCTTCCCGAGCGCGTGGAGCTGCCAGACGTGCCAGAGGATGAAGGCGAAGGCGATCATGCCGGTCGCCCGCTGGAGGGTGTAGCGGACGTTTCCGACATAGGGGTAAGATCCGACGTTCGGCAGGCCGCCCGCGATGATCGCGAACCCGACCGTGGCGTGGAAAAGCATCGGCAGGAAGATGAACGCCCATTCCACGACGGGCAGGAGCGGTTGCAGCGAGTGGATGAGATCAACTCGCGACTGAAACGACTCCGGACCGAAGAGCACGGAGGCGTTCGTCAGCAGGTGGACGACGAGGAAGGCTCCGACCGGGATGAGGCCGGAAAGGGAGAACAAGCGGTAGATCAGGAACTGGTGTCGACTGAAAAACGAGTCGATCGACTCGGGATCACTCGCGGACTTGGTGCTCAACGTGTTAACCTCGGTTTTCCAGCAGTATAGGTGGCCCGGCAGTCGGGGCAACGCGGGTAAGCGGCCACCGGGACTGTCATGACTTTCGAACGCTCGATTTGGCTCGGAACCCGCCAGATTTTATACTTTCCCGGGTGACGTTGGACGATTGCACGGAGGGCATGCGTGTCGAAAGCCCGTTCCTTTCTAGATGGCCGCGAAAGGGATCTCCTCCTCCATCTCCCCGACGGCGTCGCCATCCTCGACGCGAAAAACGCGATCCAGTGGGCCAATCCCCGGCTCGTCGCCTGGTGCATGGGGCCGGATGTCGAGGGGCGTGATTTCTACGCCGCGATCGGTGGCCCGCAGGTGCTCGGAGGCGACCCCTGCCCGTTCCAGGCGGCCCTCGCCGGCGGCCGGATGACGAGCGCCACGCTGCGGGTCGCTGACAACCGCTACCTGCACGTGAACGCCGAGCCGACGGCCCTCGACGGGATTCCATACGTCCTCGCCACGGTCCGCGACGTGACCGAAGAGATCCTCGAGCAGCAAAAGCGGGCGGCTATCCACCGCGCCGGCCAGACGCTCGCCGACCTCGCCCCCGACGAACTGGCCGACATGTCGGTCGAGGAACGGATCGAGCTTTTGAAGAGCAACATCCTCCACTACTCGAAGGATCTGCTGAAGTTCGACGTCGTCGAGATCCGCCTGCTCGACCAGCAGACCGGACGCCTCGAGCCGCTGCTCGCCGAGGGCATGGAGCCCGAGGCGCAGTCCCGCGTGCTCTACGCCCTGCCGGAAAACAATGGCGTTACCGGCTACGTCGCGGCGACGGGCAAGAGCTATCTCTGCACCGACACCACGAAGGATCCTCGCTACCTCGAGGGCTGCAAGGGGGCGAAGAGCTCGCTCACCGTGCCGCTGGTGCTCCACGACGAGGTGATCGGAACCTTCAACGTCGAGAGCCCGTTCAACCCCGGTTCTCCGCGGGCGGGATTCACCGACACCGACCTGCAGTTCCTCGAGATCTTCTCGCGTGACGTCGCGGTCGCCCTGAACACGCTCGAACTGCTCGTGGCGGAAAAGGCCTCGACGGCGGCGGAGAGTGTCGAGGCGATTCACGGCGCCGTGGCCCTGCCGGTCGACCACATCCTCAGCGACGCGGTGAGCGTGATGGAGCGTTACATCGGCCACGACCACGACGTCGTCGAGCGGCTGCAACGGATCCTTCGCAACGCCCGCGACATCAAGCAGGTGATCCAGAAGGTCGGGGAGAAGATGACCCCCACGTCGGCCCATTCTCAATTAAGGCAGGGGGAGCGGCGTTCGACGCTCTGCGGCCGCCGGATCCTCGTGGTCGACGCCGACGACCAGGTGCGGGCGGCCGCCCACGCGCTGCTCGAGCGGTATGCCTGCATCGTCGAGACCGCACGCGACGGGGCGGAGGCATGCCGGCTCGTCCGCGCCAGCGGCGACGAGGGCTACGACGTCATCATCGCCGACATTCGCCTGCCCGATATGTCGGGATACGAGCTGTTTGTGAAGCTGCAGGAGATCCTCGACCACGTGCCGATCGTCCTCATGACCGGGTTCGGGTACGATCCCGGCCACTCGATCGTGAAAGCCCGCCAGGCGGGCATCGACCTGGTGCTGTTCAAGCCCTTCCGGGTCGATCAGCTGCTCGACACCGTCGAGCGGGCGGTCGCCGGAACGAAGCCCTGCGTGGCGAAGCCCTCCTGACCGGCGGCAAGCTGACCGGCGGAAAGCGAGAATCCGCCCGCACGGGCTCGCAGAGCGTCAAGACGGGAGGGCCCGGGGGTCTGCGCCCCCCCTGCGCACGTGGCCTTGACCCGGTCCCGCCCCGGTTCGTATTTCCCCTCGCGTGAACCCGGTTTCCGGGGCACCCGATTCCCCGAGGGGCGTCCTCATGGCAGGCCCGTTTCGATCGACATCGCTGATGGCCGGTTTCACCTGCGCGATGCTGCTCACGTCGCACGTGCACGCGGAGGATCCAGCAGCGGAGGATGCTTCGGCGGCTCGTCGCCTGATCGACCAGGCGGTCGCGAAGGCGCGGGGCGGCGGAGCCCCGCTGCCACCGGCGCCGACGCCTGCCGATCCTCCGGCTCCCGCGGCCGATGTGTTGCCGTCCCCCCTGCCCGCCCGCACGCCGCCGGAAAAGCTCCCGCCCGACCTCGTGGTCGCCCGGTTTTCGGCAGAGGCGGCCGCGAGGCAGCTCGAGGCGAAGCGACGGGCCGAGCGAAACCCGGCCGAGGCGCTCGAACTGCTCGACACCCTTTCAGCCGACCTCGGCCGCCAGGAGATGCCCGACGACGCCCGTGAGAAGATCGCTCGAAGGATCGAGCGGACGAAGCGGGAGATCGAGGAGGCGACCGGCAAGCGGCGGGGCGAGCTCGCGCTCGACAAGCGAAACTCCGAGATCGAGCGGGACGTGGAGCGTCGACAGGCCGCCGGTGCCGCCCGCGAGGAGCGGCTCGCGATGCTCATCGAGGAATACAACGACCTCGTCGACGCGCGGCGGTTCGCCGAGGCCGAGACGGTCGCCAAGCGGGCGGCGAAGCTCGCCCCCGACAATCCCGTCGTCCGGCAGCTGCTCGCCCAGAGCCGGGTGATCCGGCGGATCGAGACGCAGCGGTCGATCGAAGGGGAAAAGCAGGCCGCCTTCCTCGACGCCGCGGAGGACTCCGAGAAGTCGAGCGGCGCCTTCGTCGGCCCGATCGAGTATCCGACGACGAAGGACTGGGCCGACCTCACGAAGAACCGCTCGCGGCTGCGGGCGGAGGGCCGCAGCCGCTCGAGCCCGGCCGAGGCGGTCATCCTCAAGAAGCTCTCCACGCCCGTCACGCTCTCGCACGACAAGCCGGCTCCGCTGTCGGTGGTGCTCGACGATCTCGCGAAGCAGGCCGGCATACCGATCCACCTCGACGCCGCGGGCCTCGAGAAGACGGGGGTGCGAAGCGACACGGCGGTGACGCTCACGATCGACCAGCCGATCTCGCTCAAGAGCGCCCTCAAGCTCGTGCTCGAGCCGCTCGCGCTCGACACGATCGTTCGAGACGAGGTCCTGAAGGTCACCGCGCCGGAGCTCGTGAAGGGGGACTACTTCAGCGTCACCTACCAGGTGGCCGATCTCGTGATCGCGGTGCCGAATTTTTCCTCGGACGGCCTCGGCATCACGGGGGCCCTCCGCGACGGTTACTCGCGTCTGTCGGGCAGCCCGACCGTGTCCGTGCAGCCCGGCGGGCCGCAGATCGGCGTCAACGGAGTCTCCGCCAACGGCGGCGACGCGTCGGTGAATCCCCAGGCACTCGCCCAGCTCCGCGGAGGGCTCGGCGGGGGAGGCCCCGTGGCCGGATCGACGCCGTCGATCCCGTTCGGCCCCCCCACGGTCGGCGGCGGCCAGGCCGACTTCGCCTCGCTCATCGAGCTCATCCAAAACACCGTCGCGCCGCAGACGTGGAACACGGTCGGCGGCCAGGGCGCGATCCAGGAATTCCGCACGAACCTGAGCATCGTCGTGAGCCAGACGCAGGAAGTGCACGAGGAGATCGCCGACCTGCTCGAGCAGCTCCGGCGGCTCCAGGATCTCCAGGTCACGATCGAGGTCCGCTTCATCAGCCTCGCCGACACCTTCTTCGAGCGGATCGGCGTCGACTTCGACTTCAACATTCAGACCAACACGGGTGAACCGCTCAACATGACGGCCATTCCCACGCAGGGGAACGGCTCGACCTCGCCCTACTCCCTGGGCATCGTGCCGCAGCCGGGCTCGCGGTCGCAGACGATCGGCCTCGACAACTCGGGCAACCCGGGCGTGGCCCTTTCACCGCAACCGGGCGGCTTCATCGCCGATCCGAACAATCCCAACTCCCTGCTGCCGCAGCGGAACTTCTTCTCCATACCGTTCCGGCAGAACAGTTACGGCAGCGCCACCGTGCCGCAGCTGCCCGGCCTGCCCGATCCGGCCACGAGCGCCGCGAACTTCGGCTTCGCGATCCTCTCCGACATCGAGGCCTACTTCCTCATCCAGGCCGCCCAGGGCAACACCCGCAGCAACATCATGCAGGCCCCGAAGGTGACGCTCTTTAACGGTCAGAATGCGTTCGTCTCCGACACGCGGCAGCGGCCGTTCGTGACGAGCGTGGTTCCCGTCGTGGGCGACTTCGCCGCCGCCCAGCAGCCCGTCATCACGGTGCTCTCCGAGGGCACGGCCGTAAACGTGCAGGCTGTCGTGTCGAGCGACCGGCGGTTCGTCCGGCTGACGCTCGTGCCGTTCTTCTCCTCGATCGGGAAGGTGCAGGAGTTCCAGTTCGAGGGAACGCGGTCGTCGAAATCGAAGAGCAGTGACGAGAAGTCGGGCGTCGATGGCCAAGCCGACGTGGAGGGCGCCGGCCTCGGCGCCGGCCTGACCACGGGCCTGCGGAGCGACCGCGAGCAGGAGGTCCTCTCGAACGGCACGACGATCCAGCTGCCGGAGTTCCTCTTCACGACCGTCACCACGACCGTGAGCGTGCCGGACGGGGGAACGGTGCTCCTCGGCGGGATCAAGCGGCAGCGCGAGGGCCGCAACGAGTTCGGCGTGCCGATCCTCTCGAAGGTCCCCTACATCAACCGCCTCTTCAAGAACGTCGGCCTCGGGCGGACGACCGACAGCCTCATGCTGATGGTCACGCCCCGGATCATCATCCAGGAAGAAGAGGAGCAGCGGCTCCTCGGCAGCGAGTCGCCCTGAGGCCTCGCCA
>JBBAVU010000121.1:0-8968 GCA_040397565.1 Pirellulales bacterium
GCGAATGCGACCCAACATTACTGAGCGAATGCGACCCAACATTACTGAGCGAATGAGTCACTGCGTCCTCCTGAAAAACGCCTGCGGGAAACCCGGTGTCCATGACGCGGGCCCAGCCCGCGGCAAGTATTGTAGCCGACGACCACGACACTGTCGGGGTCTCGCTACCCGCTGCGAAACATGTCTTCCACCCGCTGCCGCTCGCGGTCGATCTGCTCGCCCGTGGCTCCCAGCCGTTCAAGGATTCGCACGGCGAAGGCGAGGGCCACCTCCCCTTCCGCCGCGAACACGTCCTCGGCGCCCGCCTTCTGCAGCTTTGGCAACTCGCGGACGTACTGCGTGCGGGCGAGGACGTGAATGCCGGGGTTGAGTTCCTTCGCCCTGCGAATGATCTCCTCGTCGTGGCCGCCCGCACCTGAGGTGAGGATGAGGTTGGCCGCCCGTGCCACGCCCGCCTGCACGAGCACCTCGGGCCGGCTCGCGTCGCCGTAGATCGCCCGAACGTCGAAGACCTTGAGCCGACGAACCGTGTCGAGATTGAGTTCGATCACCGTCGGCTCGATCTCGTTGTCGAGGAGCAGCTCCGTGACGGTCTCGCCGACAGGTCCGTAGCCGACGACGATCGCCCGCCTGCTCGGTGCCTCGTCGTCGGCAAGCGGCTCGTCATCGGGCAGGGCAGCCGTGGGTAGTAGCTGGCGGAGCCACCGCTCGAACATGTCGATCGACCGGTAGAGCAGCGGGTTGAGCGTGATCGAAACGATGGCCGTCGCCACGAGCGTATTGACGGCGTCGGCCGGCATCACGCCGAGCTGCGAGCCGAGCGAGGCGAGAATGAACGAGAACTCACCGATCTGGGCGAGCGCCACCGCCACCGGCAGGGCGACCCGTCGCGGGTAGCCGAGGCCCAGCACGATCGCGACCGCGGCGAGGGGCTTGCCGACGAGCACGATCGCCATCGCCATCGCGATCGCCCAGGGCGAATGCATGGCCGCCACGGGATCGAAGAGCATCCCCACCGACACGAAAAAGAGCACCGCAAATGCATCCCGCATCGGCAGGGCGTCGGAGGCGGCCCTGAGGCTGAACTCGCTGCGGCCCACGACCGTGCCGGCAAGGAACGCGCCCAGCGCCATCGACACGCCGAAAACCTTCGCCGAGCCGACGGCGATCCCCAGCGCGATCACGAGCACGGCCAGCGTGAAGAGCTCCCGCGACCTCGTGGCCGCAACCCGCTCCATGACCCACGGGATGACCCGGCCGCCCACGACGACGGTCATCGCCACAAGCGCCGTCATCTTCGCCACCGCAACGGCGAGCGAGACTGCGATCTCGGCCGGTGCCATCTCTTCACGTCCCGCCACCGCAGGAAGCACGACGAGCGCCACGACCGTGAGCAGGTCCTCGACGACGAGCCAGCCGACGGCGATGTGTCCGGCCCGCGTGTGGAGATCGTTGTTGTCGGAAAGCACGCGGATGAGCACGACGGTGCTCGCGACCGAGACGGCCCCGCCGAAGATCACCGCCGTCGGCCACTCCCATCCCATCAGCCGGCCGGCGACGACCCCGAGGAGGGTGGCCACGCCGCTTTGTACGAGCGCCCCCAGCACGGCCACCCGCCGCACGGCGAGCAACTCCCGGAAATGAAAGTGCAGCCCCACGCCGAACATCAGCAGGATCACACCGATCTCCGCCAGCTGCTCGGCGAGCGCCCGGTCGGCCTGGAATCCGGGCGTCGCCGGCCCGACGACGACGCCCGCCAGGAGGTAGCCCACGATCGGCGACAGCCGCAGCTGCTGCGTGATGAAGCCGAGCACGAGCGCGGCGGCGAGGCCGCCGGTGAGCGTGAGGATGAGGTCGACGTCGTGCATGGCATGCGGCGGCCTCGCCGCTCAGAAGTAGCCTTCCCGCTTCTTTTTCTCCATCGAGCCGGCCTCGTCCTTGTCGATCAGCCGTCCCTGCCGCTCGCTCGTGTTCGCCAGTAGCATCTCCGTGATCACCTCCGGCACGGTCGTGGCGGTCGATTCGTGGGCTGCCGTCAGCGGATAGTCGCCCATCGTGCGAAACCGCACCCGCTTCATGATGGGCTTCTCGCCCGGCTTCAGGCGAAACCGCTCGTCGTCCACCATGATCCACTGGCCCTCGCGGTCGACGACCGGCCGCTCCGCCGCGAAGTAGAGCGAGACGAGCGGAATCCGCTCGCGGTGGATGTATTGCCAGACGTCGAGCTCCGTCCAGTTCGAGAGCGGGAAGACGCGGATGTTCTCGCCGCGATTGATCCGCGTGTTGTAGAGGCTCCAGAGCTCAGGCCGCTGGTTCTTCGGGTTCCACTGGTGGTGCGAGTCACGGAAGGAAAACACCCGCTCCTTGGCCCGCGACTTCTCCTCGTCGCGGCGTCCGCCGCCGAGCGCCGCGTCGAAGCGATGCACGGTGAGCGCCTCGATGAGCGCGTGGGTGTTCATGGTCGGCGTGTAGACGCTGCTGGGGTAGTCGAACGGGTTCATGCCCGACGCGATCGCCTTCTCGTTGACGTGCACCATCAGCTCGAGGCCGTGCTCGGCGCAGTAGCGGTCGCGGAACGTGATCATCTCGCCGAAGTTCCAGGTCGTGTCGATGTGCAGGAGCGGAAAGGGCACGGGCCCCGGCGCGAAGGCCTTGCGGGCGACGTGCAGCATGCACATCGAGTCCTTCCCGATCGAGTAGAGGAGCACGGGGTTCTCGAACCCGGCCGCCACCTCCCGAATCACGTGGATCGCCTCGGCCTCCAGGGTGTCGAGGTTCCGCAGGCCGTACGTCATGCCGCGTCTTTCCTTCAGGTGAACAGCCGGCGCTTCGCCTGGTCGGCGATGAGACGCACGGCCGGGTGGGTGATCCGCCGCTCGACGGAAATACCGTAGAACCGCTCCCGCACGCGGTCGAGCTCTCCGACCCATGCCACCTTGTAGCGGCGGCAGATCTCCCGGCGGACCACCGTCGGCGCCGCAAAGAGGCCGAGCCCGTGCTCACCGAGCGTCTGCAGCATCGCCATGTCCTCGACCTCGCCGACGACCCGCGGCTGGATCCCGTGGACGTCGAACCATTGGTCGAGCGACTGCCTGACGGCGGTGTTGGTCGTCTGGAGGAGCATCGGGGCGCCGTGGAGCGACCGCGGGAACTTCCGACGGACGTCGCGGGCCAAGGCCGCAGCGCCGAAGATCGAGACGGTCGTCTCACCGAGGAGGTGGCTGAAGGCTCGCACCTTGAACGACGGCATCATCGGCGCGTCGGCGACGACGAGATCGACGGCATGGACCGCAAGCTCGCCGAGCAACCTCTCGGTCTTGTCGATCCGCACGTGGAGCCGGAAGGCCGGCTGCATGGCGAGCGCCGGCTCGAGCAGCCGGTAGGTCGTCAGCTTGGGCAGGGCGTCGGAGACCCCGACGCGAAACCGCTTCGGGGCCGCCTGGGGCTCCCCCTTCACCGTCTGGAGCAACTCGCGGCCGAGCGAGAAGATTTCTTCGGCATAGCGGAACACCTTCTCTCCCTCGGGGGTCAGGCGGAGATGCCGACCCTGGCGGTCGAAGAGCTTCTGGCCGAGCGACCGCTCGAGCGAACGGATCTGGGCGCTCACCGTCGGCTGGGCGACGTGGAGCGCCTCCGCTGCCCGTGAGACACTGCCTTCCTTGGCAACATTCCAAAAATAGAGAAGGTGGTGATAGTTCAGCCAGTCCATGCGTCCTGCCACGCGATGTTCGGGCCAAAGCCTAGCCCATGTCGACCGGTTCGACACGACCGGTCCGCAGGTCAAAGATACCGCCGGCAACGATCAGCTTTCCGGCGTCCACGAGCGACGCGATCACCGGGGAGGCCTCACGGACCACCTGCGCCTGAACCCGTACGTTCTCGCGGATGGCGGCCCCGATATCACCGCCAGAACGGCGAACCGCGGGGTGGATGTGCTGAAACAGCGCCGAGATCTGCCCCGGCACAGCCTCGCGGCGGGCCGCAGCGGCCACCGCGCCGCAGGAAGTGTGCCCGAGGACGTAGAGCACCTGCGCGCCGAGCACCTCGGTTCCGAACTCGAGGCTCGCGACGTTCTCCGTCGCTGCCACGTTGCCTGCGATACGCGTCACGAAAAGGTCGCCGAAGCCCTGGTCGAAGACGATCTCGATCGGCACCCGTGAGTCGGCACAGCCGAGGAAGGCCGCGAAGGGGGTCTGCCGGGCCGTGAGATCCATGAGCCGTCGGTGGTCTTGGTGCGCCGATTCGCCTGCCCCGGCGACGAAGCGGCGGTTGCCGGCATAGAGCCGTTCGAGGGCTTCCTGCGGCGAGGCAGGCGGCGGCGCCGGCTGCGGCCTGATTCGCGATCGAGCGAAACCAGCCGAGGCGACCACGCCGCCGGCCAATGCCATCCCAAGCCACTGCCGTCTCGACTCTTGATTTGTCTCTTGCATCGTTTCGCTCCGTGGAGAGATGAACCGTTGAATCGAGGGCCGTCAGAGGCCGGCCGCGAACCTCGCAAAACGCTCGTAGAGGGGTATGCCGAGCACGAGATTGAAGGGGAACGTGATCGCGAGAGCCAACGTCAGGTAGTAGGTCGGATTGGCCTCGGGCAGCGTCATCCTCACGGCCGGTGGAGCGGCGATGTAAGAGGCGCTGGCGGCCATTGCGGCCAGCACCGTGCAACCTCCGATCGAGAGCCCCGCCCAGTGCCCGAGCATCGCGCCAGCGAAGCCATGCACGATCGGCAATGCGACACCGAATGCAACGAGAAACGGACCGACCTTCCGAAGATCACCCAAACGACCACCCGCCGTGAGCCCCATTTCGAGGATGAAGAGCGTCAGCGCGCCCTTGAAGCCGCTCTCGAAGAACGGCTGTACCTGCCGGTATCCGGCGTCGCCCATGAGATACCCGACGATCAACCCTCCCACGAGCAGCACCATGGTCCGGCCGGTGATGATCTCGTGCAGCACGTCGCGGAACTGCCGAAATGCCTCGGGAGCAAGGCTGTGCCCTCCGTTCGGCCCGTCGTGCCCGTAAACCGCGGCGCCACCGGAGCCGGCGGACACCAGGGCGGACGCTGGTACCTGCAGCGTGCCCGCCGCCCCGATCAGCAGGGCGATGTGGATGCCAGGGCTCTCCATGAGTGTCAGCAGGGTCGGCAGGTAGCCCTCCAGCGGCAGGTTGGCTTGAATGCAGAACTGCTGCGCGGCGATGAAGGTCACGGCCGACACGGAGCCGTAGTGGGCGGCGACCGCCGCCGAGTCCGACACCGAGAACCGGCCGAGATGACGCATGCCCAGATAGGTCGTAACCGGGGTAAGGCAGCCCAAGAGGAGCGTCGCGCAAACCGGCCAGAAGATGTCGCCTGCCGAAGCGTGGCTGAGTTCCACTCCCCCCTTCAAGCCCAAAGCAAAAAGCAGGTAGATCGACAGCGACGTGGAGAGGTCTTTCGGCAGCGAGATCTCGCTCTTGGCAAGCTTGGCGGCGACGCCGAGAGCGAAAGCGAGCGTGATCGGGGAGAGCAGGTTGGCCTGTAGCGTCACGAGCGAGTTCATGGCGGCTGCGGCTCCGAAGGGATCGTTGGGGCACAGGCCGGCTCGTTCGACCGACCCGCGTCGCAGCTAGATATCGTCTTTCTCAGCTTTTGGGACAAATAGATAAAAAACGTTTTTCCATAGAAAAAATCTTTGCTTTGTTGCCACGTGTCGGAATGGCCGCACGCATGCCGAAAAAACCGGCCGTCAGTCGAGCAAGAGCGGCTCGGGCATGAACGTCACGACCGGGATCAGCAGCGCCGCGATCCCCAGCAGTGTGCGGAACGGCCCGAGGGGCACGCCGTCCTCGCGGATCGGCGGGTGGTCGGTGCCCATGAGCGTCACGATCACCACCAGCGCGATCCAGTTGAAGCGGCCGAAGACCACGATCGCGGCGATCGCCGCGAGCAGGACACCCCTCGCGAGCCACCGCGAGGCGGGCCCGAAGACCGCCCGGCTCACATGCCCACCGTCGAGCTGGCTGATCGGAAACATGTTGAGCCCCGTCACGAGCAGGCCGACCCAACCGGCCATGAAGAGCGGATTCGGCTCGAACCGCATGCCCACGGGGAGTTCCGGCCGAAGAAAGCCCATGAGCCATTCGCCAACGAGCGGCATCGCGAACGGGCTTTTCGGGTCGGCCCTGCCGTCGAGCATGCCGAAGGCGACGGCGGGGATCGCCACCACGAGCCCGGCAAGCGGCCCGGCGATCGCGATGTCGAAGAGCTGGCGGCGGTTGGCCCGCGCGCCCTCCATCCCGATCACGGCGCCGAGCGTGCCGGTCAGCAGGATCGGCACGGGAATGAAGAAGGGGAGCGTCGCCGGGATGCCGTGGAGCCTCGCCGCGACGTAGTGACCCGCCTCGTGGGCCGTGAGCACGGCCATCACGGCCGCCATGTATGCGACCCCCCGAAACGCGTGCGAGCGGATCGCCTCCGCCACGCCGTCGTCGACGCCCGGCACGAGCGGCTGCCAGCCGGCGGCCCCGGCCATGAAGGTCGTGCCGCAGGTAAGCAGGAAGAGCAACAGCTGCAGCCGGTGCCGCCGCCGGATCGCGCGATCGAGTTCGTCCATCGGCGCAGGATACCATCATCATGGCAACGCCGAAGCATCGTCCACCGCTTCGCCGCCGCGACGGCACGCCACTGGCGAACGCCACCGATCCTCCCGTACAACAATGGTTCCAGGAGCCCGATCGATTCCGGAGGAGCCCGTCGATGTCCATCCTCTCCCGCATGCCCGGTGACCGCGTTCGTCGTCTCGTCGCGTCGTGCCTCGCGGCCGCCACGCTCCTGGCATCCACGGCGAGGGCCGAACCGGAGGTGATCGCCGTCGTGGCCTGCGACGGCTACGCCGATCTCCGGAAGCAGCTCGCCTGGTTCGGCGCCCAGGTCGGCAATCCCACGCTCGTGATCCTCGCCGAGTCGATGCTCACCGGCATCACGGGCGGCCGAGGGCTTGCGGGCCTCGACGTGAAGCGTCCGTTGGGGGTCGTGCTCACGGCCGACGGCAACGCCGTCTCCGGCTCCGCCTTCCTGCCGGTCACCGATCTCGACAAGCTGCTCGGCTCGCTCGAGGGCGTCGTCGGGCCGGCCGAGGCCGACGGCGACGAACGCAAGATCACGTTGCCCGCCAGCGGCGTCGTCCGGATCGTCACGAAGAACGGATGGGCGGTCCTCTCGCCCGAGTCGATGCCGAAGGCGGGCGTGGACGATCCGTCGAAGTGGATTCCGCCGCTCTCCGAGGATTTCACGCTCGCCGTCAGGCTTTTCCCGAGCCGGATGCCGCTGCCGCTCCGCGAGCAGATCGCGAAGCAGCTCGAGGCCGCGTCGGCCCGGTCGGCCCAGCTGGGCCAGCCGGTGGATGCGTCCGCGCTCGTCGCGGCCCTCGGCTCGCTGGGAGACATCGAGTCGATGACGCTCGGCCTGCGGCTCGACGACGCGAAGAACCGCGTGCTCGTGGAGATGCGGTCGGTCGGCCTCCCCGGATCGGCCGCCGCGAAGGCCGCCGCCACCCTCGGCGACGCGCCGCTCACCGTGCCGCTGCCGAAGTCCGCCGGCAAGGCAATGGCCCGCGGGTTCGTCGCCCAGAAGATTTCCCCCGACGCCGCCGCGCAGATCTCCACGATGATCGACGCCTCGTCCGCCGTCGATTCCTCCGACCCGATCACGAACCTGCTCGCCGGAGCGATGCGGTCGGTCGCGAAGGCGGCGGTGGCGAGCGGCCGGCTCGACGGCAGCATGGCGGTCGTGAACGCCGCGGCCGAAGGCGAGCCGCCGGCGATCGAGTTCACCGGCGGCATGCACGTGAAGGACGGTGCGGCCCTCGAGCGATCGCTGCGGAAGCTGCTCGGGCCCGACGCCGATCTTCCCCCGATCGTGAAGGTGAAGCTCGACGACGGACGCGTCGGCGACGCCACGCTCCACGGCCTCTCGATCGATCTCTCGAAGAGCGACGCCGCCGAGATGCTCGGGCGATCGCTCGACGCCACGATCGCGGTCGCCCCCGAGACCTGCCACGTCCTCTTCGGCGGCGATGCGAAGGCCAGGCTCGCGGAGCTCCAGAAGCAGCCGGCGCCGGCGGCGCAGGAAGGGCGGCCGACGGCCGCGGTGCAGGTGGCGGCCGACCAGTGGCTCGCGGTCGCGGCGGATGCCGCGGCCGACTCGGACGCGCCGCAGGCGGAGCAGCTCGAGGCCGCGGCCAAGGCGGCGGCCGCGGCGGAGAGCTCTGTCCTGCAACTGCAGGTGCGGCCGATCGAGCGGGGAGTCGCCTGGCAGATCTCAGCCGACTCGGGCGTGCTCAAGGCCGCAGCGGCGGCCTCCGGCATGGGCGGCGGAGGCGGCCTGCCGATCGGCGTCGGGCCGCTCGGAGGTGCCGCACGATGATCGCCGGCACGGGAACGAGCATGACCGGTCATGCCGGGATACGCCGGCAGATCGCCGGGGTCGAGGTCGCGGACCTCGCCCGCGAATACGGCACGCCGCTCTACGTCTACGACGCGGCGATGATCAAGAGGCGGTGCGCCGATCTTGCGGCGTGGGACACGATCCGCTTCGCGCAGAAGGCCTGTTCCAACCTCGCCGTGCTCGATCTCCTGCGGCGGCTCGGGGTCGTGGTCGACGCCGTGAGCGCCGGCGAGATCCACCGCGCGATCGCCGCCGGCTACTCTCCGCACGCCCCGCGGGTCGCCGCGGCCGACGGCCTGCCGCCGGTCCACCCCATCGTCTACACGGCCGACATCTTCGACCGCGAGAGCCTCGACGCGGTCGTGCAGCACGGCCTCCACGTCAACTGCGGCTCGTCCGACATGATCGAGCAGCTTGCCGAGCGATTGCCAGGCGCGAGCATCACGCTCCGCGTGAACCCCGGCTTCGGCCACGGCCACAGCCAGAAGACGAACACCGGCGGCGAGGGCTCGAAGCACGGCATCTGGCACGCCGACATTGCCGACG
>JBBAVU010000122.1:0-8945 GCA_040397565.1 Pirellulales bacterium
GGGCAGGATGCCCGCAGCGAGCGTCCGGCGATGGGCACGGGCAGCCCCGAACCCCAGCACGCTGGACCCTCACGGCTCCCAGGGGCTCGTCCAGTCGCCCCAGGCGGCAAGGTAGCGGGCGAGGCCGGGCGAGGTCTTCGCGCGGGCCTCGATGAACTTGCGGGCCGAGTCGATCGCGGCCTGCTCCTGCTCGATGCCGATGGCGCCGGCGATGACCCGCGTCCGCAGGTAGACGAAGTAGGTGTCGAGCACGTCCCCCCTGCAGTAGTCGTGGATCTCCTGGCGGCGGCCGGAGTCCCAGAGGTCCTGCACCATGTGACCGGCAACGTCCATCTTGCCGGGCTTGCCGATGAGATTGGCCGCCAGCGACAGGCCGCCGTTGAAGCGGCTGGCGCCGGAGTTGGTGAGGAAGTCGTGGAGGTCGAGGTGGGAGGCGGTGTTGTAGCGGTTGCGGGGCTGGTCGAAGCTCCGCTTCTCCTCGGCGAACCACTCGGGGATCGGCAGGGCGTAGCGGAAGGCGGCGAGTTCGAGCAGCGGCATGTCGAAGCCGCGGCCGTTGAAGCTCACCAGGCGAGGCCGCCGGTAGCGGCGCCAGCCCTCCCAGAAGAGACGCACGATCTCGTGGGGGCGGCTCTCCGCCTCGTCGAGCGCGACGAGATCGACGAGCGTGTAGTCGGTCGCCACCTTCGCCACCACGAGCGAGACAGGGAGCTGGAACGTGTAGGGAATGAAGTCCTTGCCGTCGTTTTCCTTCGCGAGCTCCTCGCGGTATTTCTTCACCGCCGCCTTCGGCTCGAGGCCCTCGCCGGGGTAGCGGAGCTTCGAGACGAGCCCGCCGTCGGCGATGCTCTCGATGTCGAAGACGAAGGCGGCGATGTCCTGTTTTGCCATGGCCGCATCACCTGCGGGCGAGCCGGTGGGCCATCGGCAGCCAGCGGCCGTCGTCCCGGCTGGAGGCGACCGACTGCTCGATGAAGTGCATCCCCTCCACGCCGTCGCAGACGTTCGGGTAGATCGTGGCGACCTTCTCGACGGTGCGGCCCGAAGCCGCCTCGGCCATCGCGTCGAAGGCGGCGCGGTAGACGTTGGCGAAGGCCTCGAAGAAGGCCTCGGGATGGCCCGATGGCAGCCGGCAGGCGGCCTTCCCGGAGGCGTTCATGAACGGGGCGTTGGGGTCGCGGGTGTAGATCTGGTGGGCGTGGCCGTTGCGGCGGACGAAGAGCTGGTTCGGGCTCTCCTGGTGCCATTCGAGGCTCGCCTTCGTGCCGTCGATCTCGATCCGCAGGTCGTTCTCCCGGCCGTGGCTGATCTGCGAGGCCGTCACGGTCGCGAGGCCGCCGTTGGCCAGGCGGATGACGGCGTGGCCGTAGTCGTCGAGCGGCCGCGGGGGCTCGAAGATCTTGAGGTTGGCCGAGAGCTTCTCCGGCAGGACGCCGGTCATGTAGCGTGCGAGGTTGTAGGCGTGGGTGCCGATGTCGCCGAAGGCGCCGGCGGCGCCGCTCTTCTTCGGATCGGTCCGCCAGGCCGCCTGCTTCTGCCCCTCGGCCTCGAGACGCGTCCGCAGCCAGCCCTGGATGTACTCGGCGCGGATCGCCTGGATCTCGCCGAGCTCCCCGGCGAGGGCCATCTCGCGGGCCTGCCGCACGAGCGGATAGCCGGTGTAGTTGTGCGTCACGGCGAAGACGACCTTCGAGGCGAGCACGATCTCGGCGAGCTTTTCGGCCTCCGCGAGCGTGAGCGTGAGCGGCTTGTCGCAGACGACGTTGAAGCCCGCCTCGACCGCGGCCTTGGCGACCGGGAAGTGCATGTGGTTGGGAGTCGTGATCGAGACGAAGTCGATCCGCTCGCCCACGGGAAGCTGCTTTTCCTTCGCGAGCATCTCCTCCCACGAGCCGTAGGCGCGGTCCCGCGACACGAAGTAGTCGGCGGCGCTCGCCTTCGACTTGGCGGCGTCGCTCGAAAAGGCCCCTGCCACGAGCTCCGCCCGGTTGTCGAGCACGGCCGCCGTCACGTGCACGCGGCCGATGAACGAGCCGATGCCCCCTCCGACGATCCCCATCCGCAGCTTGCGGCCGAGCGATCCATTGAGCCCAGACCCATTGAGCCCAGATCCCGCCTCCGCTCCCCCTTCGATTGCCATGGCTTGCTTCCTTTTCCCGCGTCGTCGATTCGGGCGCGGGAACGTGCCGCTCGGCCGCCCTCCGTGGGTCGGCCGACGCCCGCGCGTGGCCAGAGTTGTATCAGATGGCGGCGGTTGCCGCTCGACGCCGATGTCCCCTACGATACGATCGATTCCCTCGCGTCCTGCAGGCTCCGCTTCCACCCCGACGACCCCCGCTCTTCCCATGGGTTTTTCCGACCGCCGCTACGACCGCTTCGACTCCCCTTCCTTCGCGTCGGAGTGGACGGCCGTGATGACGATCATCGTCGCGAACGTCGCGATCTGGGTCGCGAATCTCCTCGCGGCGGGCGAGTTTCCGATCAACCGGCTGCTCTCGCTCGACGGCAACTTCTTCGAGCACCCGTGGAGGGTGTGGGAGCTCGTCACCTACGGCTTTGCGCACGACGACGCCAACCCGTGGCATCTCGTCTTCAACATGCTCGCGCTCTGGTTCTTCGGTCGCGTGGTCGAGGAGATCATGGGACGGGCCGAGTTCTTCCGCTTCTATTTCTGCGCGGTCGTGATCGCGGGGCTGGCGTGGCTCGTGAGCCTGCAGTTCGGCAACGGCCTCTTGGCCCGCTCCAGCTCGCTCGTCGGCGCCAGCGGCGCGATCATGGCGGTGATGGCGGTCTTCATCTGGAACTTCCCGAAGCAGATGGTGCTCATCTGGGGCGTGCTGCCGGTGCCGGCGTGGGTGCTCGGTGTGCTCTATTTTCTCTCCGACGTGCAGGGGGCGGCATCCGGCGGCGGCCAGGTCGCCAATGTGGCCCACCTCGCCGGGGCGATCTTCGGCGCGATCTACGCCTGGCGGGGGCTCGACCTGGGATCGATCTTCGAGCCGTTCGACCGCTGGCGTCGGCGGCGACGGTCGCTGAAGGTCGTCCGGCAGGACGACGAGACGGACGCTTTCGGCACGCCGATCCGACGCCCGCCTGCGAAGCGGTCGGGCGACGAGATCGACGACGCGAAACTCCAGGAGGAGGTCGATCGGATCCTCGAGAAGATCAGCCGCTCCGGCGAGGCCAGCCTCTCGGCGAGCGACCGCGAAACGCTCGCCCGCGCAAGCCGCCGGCTCAAGGAAAAGATCCGGTAGCGAACGTCGAGCCGTGGCCTACGGCATGAGCCCCAAGTCAGCCACGACGTCGAGCATACGTCCCGTGACGAGTTTCATCCCCGCATAGTTCCAGTGGTTCGCATCACGGAGCGGTGCATCGAGCGTCTCGACCGAAGCGGTGCACGGCACCTTCCGGCAGATCTCTTCAATCGCCGCGTTATACGCGGCGTAGCGAGCCATGAAGCGTGTCATCACGATCGGCGGCTCGCCGCCGACTTCCCGACGCATCCGACCCAGATGCTCCTCGACGGCGGGCCTCCACTCTTCCAGGGGCGTGCCGGCGATCGCGTCGTTGATGCCGAGCGAAAAAAGGATGACGGGTCGCACCTCCTCGTCGGCGAGAAGCCGCTTCGCCGCGGCGACACGGTCGCGAAACGTCTGGAAATACCTCCCCTCGGCCGCCCATTCCGCGATCCTGCTGCCCCCCTGGCCGGTCTTCACCAGGTAGACGGGCAATCGACCTTTCGGCAATCGCTCGGCCCGGTTGGCGAGTTCCAACTCGAAGCCGTGTGTTTCCGTGGGCTTGAGCCCCGTGTGGCCGAGCAGGTTGTTGGTGCCAATATCGAGGGGACGGAAGACGAGCGCGTCGTTGTCGAGAATTTGCACCGCCGGACGAGCCGAGACCTCCTCGCGGGTTGCCTCGGAGTTCAAGGCATATCCGCCGGAGTTGCTTTCACCTGTGATGATCACGAGCAGTTTCGGCGGCCTGTCGACGGTGGTCTCTCCGGCGCGGGCGAGGGTCGCGGCGACCGCACTCGAAGCAACCGCCAGGGCACAGATGACGCTCTGGTTCCTGAGTCGGTCGTGCATGTTTCGTGCTGCTCGTGGGGCCCTGGAATTCGGGAGCCTCGCAGGCGTTGTCACTTCACCGCACCGGCGGCAGGAGGGTGGTCCGCGGGCCGGCGAGTGACTGTCGGCGGAGCCCGTCGATCCGCGCGGCGAGCTCGTCGATCCGCCGGTCGTCGAACTGTCCGCTCTCGACCGTGTAGAGCCTTCCCTCGGTGTCGATGACCGCGACGTTCGGCGAGCCTGCCACGAGGCCGAACGACTTCTTCATGGCGCCGCCGAAGTCCATCCAGACCGGCAGGTGCGGCGAGTCGGAGCGAAACTGCGACCGCGCGACCATGTGGAAGGGCGAGGGAATCTCCGCGAGGCAGGCGACCGGCATCACGCGGACATCCGGCACCCTCGCTCCCGGTGGCCAGCCGGCCAGGCCGATCACCGGCTGCTTCGCCGACTCCGCGGCGGTCACCTTCTCGGCCGTCGGGTGGAACCGCACGTGGAGCTTCCTGCCGAGCTTGCGGCTCGCCTCCGCGCCGGTCCGTTCGGCGTAGACGAGCACGACGACGTCGCCCCGCATGGTCGCGGTGTCGTGGCGGTTGCGGAACTGGTCCTCCATCGCGATCGCGACGACGGAGTCGGCCGCGTCGGCGACGCCCGTGGCGAGGCCGATGGCCAGGGCCAGGCACCGGATGATCGTGAACGTGCCCTTCATCTTCATGACAGCACTCCCTCCATGGCATCCTCGAAGACGGCCTCCTCGGGCCCGGTCTCCGCGTGGTCGACCGCGGACGGCGAGACCGGACCGAGCCCCGGCAGCAGCCGGAGCACCGCGGGCAGGAAGACGAGCGATGTGATCGTGCAGGTGGTCACACCGAGCGTGAGCACGCGGCCGAGTGACTCGAGCCCCTTGTGGCTCGCCACCATCAGCGCGCCGAAGCCGAGGATCGTCGTGATCGCGTCGACGAGCACGGAGTTGGCAGTCGAGGCGCTCATGCGGTATTCGCCCGGTCGCTCGAGCGCGTCGTGGACGATGTGCACGCCGTAGTCGACGGCGATGCCGAGGATGAGCGGGATGCCGACGAGGTTCGCCGGATTGAGCGGGATGCCGACCAGTCCCATGATGCCGAGCGTCTGCGCCATGCCGACCGCCAGCGGCATCGCCGCGAGCAGCGCCAGCGGAATGCTGCGGAAGTCGATCAGCAGCACGGCGAGGATCACGACGAGCGAGTAGAGGGCCGCCTGCTCGTAGCTCCGCTTCATCTCGAGCGACGCCTCGTAGGCCTGCAGCGGGTTGCCCGTGGCCCGCGGGTCGACGCTCCGCACGTCGCGGACGAACCGCTCGAGCGAGTCGAAGTTCCAGATGTCTCCCCGGCCGTAGATCTTCAGCAGGTGCTTTCCGCTTGCGCCGACGAACCGGTCGACGAGGCTCGCGGGGAGGTCGTCGAGCTTCGGGGGCTCCGGGTCCGACACGTCGCGAAGCGAGTGGAGCCGCGTGAGCAGGTCGCCCGCCGACTGCTGCTGGAAGGTCGAGAGCGCCCGGTAGCAGTCCGCCGGCGGCCGGCGCCGCAGCGTGTCGCGGACCTGCTCGAGGTGCCAGGCCGCCCGCAGCCCGCCGGGCCGCTTCGAGGCCTCCTGCTGCGCCCAGGCGATCGTCTCGCCGAGCGCGTCGAGCCGATCGACGGGAATCTCGGGCGGCCGCTCGGGCAGCCCGTCGAGATCCCCGCGGATCCTCTCGATGAGCGGCCGCTTCGCCCCGTCGTCGACCGGGAGGAGCGAGGCGATCTCGTCCACCCGCTCGACGGTCGGCAGGTCCTGGAAGCGGGCCTTGGCCGCGAGCAGGTCCTCGCGGGAGTCGGCGATCGAGAGGGCGTACCAGACGCTCTGGTCACACTCGGAGAGCAGCTTCTTCTCGAGCTCGACGCTCTCGAGACCCTCCGGCTGCATGTTCAGCAGGTTGTGGTCGTACTTGAGCTCGTGGATGCCGGAGGCCGTCACGAGGATCACCGCCATCGCCGCGAGGGCCACGATCCTCGGGTGCCGCATCACGGGCGCGAGCCAGGAGTGCACGGGCACGGGCTCCGGGATCCTGCGAAAGAGCGGAGAGCGGTCGACGAGCGCGAGCGTCGCCGGGAGCACGCAGAGCTCGGCGACGGCGCAGAGGATGATGCCGCCGCCGGCGATCAGTCCCAGCTCCGCGACGCCGACGAAGCTCGTGAGCGATGCCGAGAAGAAGGCCACCGCCGTCGTGATCGCCCCGACGAGGATGCCCGGCCCCACGCTCCCGCTCGCCCGGAGGACCGCCCCGTCGCAGTCGAGCCCGCGGCGGCGCTCCTCGAGGTAGCGGCCCACGTAGTAGGTGCCGTAGTCGATGCCGACGCCGATCATCGTCACGGTGAAGGTGACGCTCAGGATGTTGAGGTGGCCCACGGTCGCCGTGGCCCAGGCAAACGCCCACGCCATGCCGACCACGAGCACGAGGTTCGCGAGCAGCGCATGCCGGACGCCGCCGAAACCGGCGATCACGACGAGCAGCACGGCGGCCATCGAGAGGCCGCTCGCCCAGACCATCGACTGCTGGCTCGACCGCATCTCGTCGTCTTCCATGACGGGCAAGCCGGTCAGGCCGATGCGGACGTCGGGATGCCGCTCGCCCACGAGCCGCATGAGCCGCCGCAGCTCGTCGGTCGCCTCCGAGCCCCCCGCGAATCCCCCCTTCGACTTCACGAGCCGCAGGAGCACGAATCCGAGGCGGCCGTCCTTCGCGAGGAGGTGCTGGCTGGCGAGGTCGGAGAGCGTCGAGAGCGACCCGGGCATGCCGGGCCATGGGCTCCTCCACTCCCCCGCCCCGTTCGTCGCCGAGAGGCTCCCGAGCAGGCTCTCCGCGTACCGTTCGAGCGAGACGAGCGCCGGCTCCTCACCGGCCGCACCGCCGCGGGCTGTCTCCCCCGCGACCATGCGTCCCGCGAGCCCCGCAACCATCGTGCCGACCTTCAGCTGCGACCATCCGCCGTCGACGATCAAGGACGCTCCGTCGAGGAACCGGCCGATCGATTCCAGCTCGCCCGTCGGCAGGTAGTGGAGGCCCTTCGCGCGGACCGCGGAGAGATCGACCTCGTGGAGCACCGATCGGAAGAGCGATCCGTCGCCGCCGATCTCACGCGAGACCTCGCCGAGCACCTCCACGACCTGCTTCTTCGAAGGCCCCTCGACGACGATCACCGCGTCGTCGTCCTCGCCGAACTCCGCGATGTACTCGATCCAGAGCCGGTTGTATTCGTTCTTCGGATCGAGCAGGTCGAGCCGGCTCACCTTGTAGCCGAGGTTGCCCGCCGTGTAGACGCCCGCGGCGACCGCCGAGAGCACCGCGACCACCGTCACGGCCACCGGCGCCGCGAGGCAGACGCGAGTCCAGGCCACGAGCAGCCTGCCCAGAATGCTCGTGCGGTCGGCGGCCATGGATGGCTCCGGTGGGAAACGGTCGTCGGAATGGAGGCCGCCGGCGGCCGGGGGGGCGGGGATCGTAGGAAACGTGAGCAACCCCGCCAAGCCGGGCTTCCCGCCGCGGTGGCAAGCCCGGCAACCTCGGGAATTCCCGGTGAAAACGCTCTTGTGTCGCCGCTGAAATCCCTGTTCCCAAAGCCGGCCGCCGGCCGAAAGAAGTCCGGGCGACGCGAACGATCACGGGATCGTGACGAGGGGTGGCATGACGTTGGGGGGGGCATGGGAATGAGAGGCTCGATCGTCAGGACCGCCGCGCGGCGGCAGGCAGCGGTCGCGGTCGTCGCGGGCTGGCTCCTCGCGGCCGCATCGTCGCACGCGAATGCCGACACCGCGAACGTCGAAGGCAACGGCACGTCGAGCCGCGCCGCCTACCGCGAGGCGGTCGACGCCATCCCGCTCGACCGGCTCGCAAAGCCGCAGGCCGACGCCGTCCGTCGCTGCCTCCGCTCGACCACACTCTACCGCCGCCTGCCCTCGCAGACGATTGTCTGCGACCGCGGCCTGCTCGAGTTCTCGCTCGACCATCCGGAGGCGATCGTCGACCTCTGGCGGGTGCTCGACATCAGCCGGCTCTCGCTCGATCCTTCCGGCCGCGGCGAGTGGCGGCTCGCCGATGGCTACGGCACCGTCGGCATGCTGCGGCTGCTGCACCGGGAGCGATCCCCTGCCGGCGGCACGATGCTGCTCGTCGGCCGCGGCGCCTACTCCGGCACGCTTTCGCCCAAGCCGCTCACCGGCAACTGCCTCGTCCTCCTGCGACACGCCCCCGCCACGCCGTCGGCGGACGGCCGCGAGCGGCAGACGATCGTGATCGACGCCTTCCTCGACATGGACGGCATCGGCCTCGAGATCGTCACCCGCACGCTCCAGCCGCTCATCGTGAAGACCGCCGGCTGGAACGTCCGCGAGATCTGCACCTTCATTTCCGAGCTCTCGAACGCCTGCGAGGAAAACCCCGAGGGCGTCGCCCGGCTCGCATCCCGCCTGTCGCGGACGCAGCCTGCCGACCGCGAGCGGCTCGCGGCGATCGCGCGGGCGGCGGGAGGACCCCGACGGGTGGCCGCCGTCGTGGAAGACGATCCCGATCGGCTGTCGCTCGAGCTCGCCTCCCGGTGGCTTCCCGCCGACGAGATGCCCGAAGTGCGGTGAGCCGGTTTGTCGCTGCGGGTCGAGTGTGCTGGGCTCGGGGCTGCCCGAATGCCGCTCGCCGGACTTCATTTCCGGTGTAGCCGCAGGTTGTTCAACCTGCGGAATGCGGTCGCCATGCGTTCGGGTGTTCCGGCCGAGGGGTCAGTATGAGTTCGCTCGCTACGGGTTCGGAGCTGCCCGTGTGCCCTCGCCGGACGTTCGCTTCGGGCATCCATGCCCTCCGCTCACTCGGACCTG
>JBBAVU010000123.1:0-8805 GCA_040397565.1 Pirellulales bacterium
TGGTGGGAGGCGCCGATCGCGGCGTCGTCTTCGCAGACGCCCGCGGCCACCACGCCGTGGTGGTTGTGGTAGATGTGGTCGTGGCCGCCGATCTGGTCGACGAAGAGCCGCTTCACGTGGCCGTCCTCGAAGAGCACGTGGTGGAGGCCGCCGGGATGGTTCCCGCTCGCACGACCGCGGTCGTCGGGAGCATCGGCCATGAGCGGGTGCTCGGCCCGCCTTCGGTCGAGGATTTTCTGAAGATCACCCTCGGGGCAGCGGTGGCCGAGGGTGTAGCCGAAGTCGCCCCCCATCGTCCGAACCATGTCGTCGAACTCGTCGGTGCCGATCGCCGCCTCGAGCTCCTCGAGGCTCGGCACGCGATACCGGCCGGACTTCGCGAGCGGCGTGCCCGGCAGGATCACCGTGCCGTCGTCGGCCACGAGCCGCTCCTCCGACACGAGGATCGGGGCGTAGAGGCCGGCGCGGGAGAGGGGGCCGGAGGACGGGGGTGACGGGAAGACGCGGTGGTGCGACGCGTAGCCATGGAGGGCCTGGGAAACGACCCCGAGGTTCCGCTCGGCCCGCCGCGCCCGGCTCTGCTCGATCGAGTCGAGCAGAAGCGGCGCGAGCAGGATGCACGCGGCGAGGGCGGTGGCCGCGACGAGGACGCGATCGAGGAACTGGCGGCTCTTCCTGCTCCCGGACGGGGCGTCCGCGGCGGGCGAGAGGGAGGCCCTCGGAAAAGATGTCGCCGGGAAGGGCACCGTGAAGGAGGCCGCTTCCCTGCGGCCATCGTTGATGCGATTGCTGTTGCGAATCAGATCGATCGTGCGGTGCGCGAGGTCCTGGGGAGCGTGCAGCAGTTCGGTGTCGTATTCGAGGGGCGTCATCGCCCTCCGCAGGATCTCCAGTTCCTGCCGGAGCGCCGCCGTGTCACCGCTCGCGGCGGTCGAATTCCCGGCCGACGCGTCCGCCGAGCTCGTCAACAGAGAAATGCGGCCGTCGCCGCCCTGACCGCGGCCGGCGAGCATCGCCTCGAGCTCGCGAGCTTCCGTGTCGTCGAGCGCCCCCAGCAGGTAGCCGATCAGGTTTTCTCGCATAACTTGTTTCCTTCCGTGTCTGTCATGCCCCGACGGCACGGCAACGGTTCTGCCAGGATTCGTTGAGCTTCAAAAGTGCGGAATGGAGCCGGCTCTTCACCGTGCCCACGGGGATGCCGAGGACATCGGCCGCCTCGCGGTACTTGAGCCCCTGGTGGTAAACGAGCACGAGCGTGCCGCGCAGTTGTTCCGGCAGTTCGTTCACCGCCTCGCGGACCCACTCCTTCGCCTCCTCACCCTCCATCTGTTCGTCGGCCGTCTGGTCCCGTCCGGCAAGCATCTCCACGAGCGCTCCCACGTCGTCCTCGCCGCCCGTGCGGTGGTCGAGGCTGACCATGCGATGCCGCTTGTTGCGTCGCTGTGCATCGATGGCCTGATTGGTCGCGATCGTGTAGAGCCATGGACGGACCCGGCGGCCCTCCTCGAAATGCTCCTTCTTCAGATGAACCTGTAGAAACGTCGCCTGAAACACATCCTCGGCCATCTCGGCGTTGCCGAGATACCGCTTCAGGTAGCTGAACAATTCCCGCTCGTAACGGTGCACGAGCGTTTCGAACGCCACCGCGTCGTCCGTGGACCGGAACCGTCGCAGCAGTTCCTCGTCGGACTGCCCGGCCGGCCCGGCCCCTTCCGATTCGGAGGGCCCGGCTCGCGAAAAACCCCCCCCGTTCACGCGGTCGGCCGTGGGGCCGTGGCGATGGTGGAGGTTGTCCGCGAACATCTTCGGTACGCACCCGGGGATGGGAGGGTTCACCCGCTCCTCTCGACTCGGGAGTATAGCCGCGGACAGCGGCGTTCGCCCCCTTTTGGGCCGGGCGTGGCGGCCGTTGACATTTTCCCCGGGCGGGGTGGACTGTCTGGTTCCCTGCTGACCCCCGACCCGCCCGCTCATTCTTTCCGTCCACCGCCTTGAATCGATCCGGCCGAAAAACCGATGTCTCGCCGCGTGCGGCTCCGCACGCCGGCTACCGTTGGGCGACGCCGGGCGACATCAACGCCTTCTTCGGGCTGTCGCTCGACAACCTGGCTGATCTCGTGCTCACGGTGTCGCTCCTGGCGGCCGTGTTCGACTATCCCGCCCAGTTTGCCCTGGGACACTTCGTTCCCGGCACGGCCGTGGGGGTCGTCGTCGGCGACCTCGTCTTCACCTGGATGGCCTTCCGGCTCGCCCGCCGCACCGGCCGGACCGACGTCACGGCGATGCCGCTGGGCCTCGACACGCCGAGCACCTTCGGCATGGTCTTCTTCGTGCTCGGCCCCGCCTACGTCGAGTCGCTCGGCGCGGGGATGGCCCGCGAGGATGCGGCCCGGCATGCCTGGCACATCGGCATGTGCGCGATCGTCGCAAGCGGCCTGTTCAAGCTCGCCTGCGCGACCGTCGCCGGACCGATTCGCTCGATCATCCCGCGGGCGGGTCTGCTCGGGAGCCTCGCGGCGATCGCGCTGGCGCTCATCACGTTCCTCCCTCTCTTGGAGATCGTGGCGACGCCGCTGTCCGGCCTCGTGGCGCTGGCGATCGTGCTCGCGACGCTCACGGCGAGGATTCCCTTCCCCTTCAGGATCCCCGGCGCCCTTGCCGCGCTTTTGATCGGGGGCTGCATCCACTGGCTCGGCTCGACGATGGGGCTCTCGCCCGCGGCGGCCCATCATGGAAGCGTCGACCCGGCGGCGGCGCTCTGGCCGATGGAATGGCTCTCGGTCGCCCGTCTCGAATGGCTCGAGGCGTGGGACGACTCGCTCAAGTACCTGCCGATCGTGATCCCCTTCGCGCTCGGCACCGTCGTCGGCGGGATCGACTGCACCGAGAGCGCCGCGGCCGCCGGCGACGAGTATCACACCGGCGGTGTCATCGCCGTCGAGGCGGTGGCCACGATCCTCGCCGGGGCCTGCGGCGGCGTGATCCAGACGACGCCCTACATCGGTCACCCTGCCTACAAGGCGATGGGCGGTCGGGCGGCCTACACGCTCGCGACCGCGGCCTTCATCGGCGTCGCGGGGCTGACCGGCAGCTTCGCCTACCTCTACGAGGCGATCCCCGCTCCCGCGATCCTGCCGATCCTCGTCTTCATCGGCCTCGAGATCACGGCCCAGAGCTTCCACGCCACGCCGACGCGGCACTACCCCGCCGTCGCGATCGCCTGCGTGCCGGCGCTCGCGGCGCTCGTCGTGATCCTCGCCGACAAGCTCGTGGCGGCGGGCGCCTCCCCGACCGGATCGCTCGCCCGCGATCTCCACTCGATCAGGCTGCTCGCCAGCGGCTTCATCGTGACGAGCCTCGTCTGGGCGGGGCTCACCGCGAGCCTCGTCGACCGGCGGCTCCTCGCGGCCTCCGGATGGGCCGCCGCCGCCGCCGCGCTGGCCGCGTTCGGCGTGATGCACTCGCCGTTCGCCGACGGGAGGCTCTTCCTGCCGTGGGCGATCGGCACGCTTCCGCCCGAGGCCGCGGGCCGCGGCCCGCTCGACCTCGCCGCCGCCTATTCGCTCGTGGCGATCCTGTTCGCCGGCTGGCATGTCTGGCTCGGCGAAAAGCCTCCAAGTCAACAGGCGTGAGCCGGGACCATCAGGCGACTCCATGAACAAGGCCTTCTGCAAGGAGCCCGATTCGGCGGAGCCGGCCCTCTGTCCGGCCTGCGGTCGCGAGGGGCTTGCCGTCGCGATCGAGACGATCCGCGGCCACGCCGATCCCGAAATCGCCGAATCGCTCGGCGAGCCGGCCTACTTCTGCCCGACCGACACCTGCACGGTCGCCTACTTCGACCTGCTCGAGCGTTCGATCGCGGCCGCCGTCGCCCGAGACCTCTTCTGGCCGAAGGATCCCGCGGGGCCGCTCTGCAGCTGCCACGGCCTTTCGCTCGACGACGTCGATGCCGACATCGCGGAGGGCGTGCCGACGAGGCTGCGGGAGGTGGTGCGGAAGGCCGGCGAGGACGGTGCCGCCTGTGTGGTCAGAAGCGCCGATGGCCGCCCCTGCGTGGCCCGCGTTCAGAAATACTTCCTGCGGAGGCGGGCGGAACTCGGCGCGGGATTGGGTAAGCCTGAGGACGGGACGGGATGAGCCGAGCAGGCAAACTTTGCGGCCGCGCGGGCGGCTTGCCGTGCTGACGATTTGGCTGGGACCGCGATCGCCAACTGGTATGCTGCGGTTGTCCACGGATGGTTCGCTGCTCGAGGAATCTGGTCATGTCCGCACGATGGGTCTGCACGGGTGTGGTGTTCCTGCTGACGCTCGGTGGGAATGTTGCGAGACTCCAGCCCGCTCATGCTCAACAACACGTCGGCTTCGCCGCCACTGCTTCGTCCTCGAGCGCCGTATCGCCCGCAGCCAATGTGTCCGTCCCGCGGCCGGCGTCCGACCATCCGCTCGCGTGGGTCTTGAAATACGCCCACGAGGAGCGGGCCTACCTGCAGCAGACCGTGCGTGACTTCACCTGCCGGGTCACCAAGCGCGAGCGCATCGACGGCGAGTTGCAGGACTACTACTACATCGACATGTGCGTCCGTGAACAAACCTATGCGGGCGGGCGGATGACGCAGCCACTCAGCGTCATGCTCGAATTTCTCGGCCCCTCGCACGTGGAAGGACGGAGAGCACTCTTCGTCGCCGGCCAGAACGACGACAAGCTGCTGGTCCGCAAGGGAGGAAGACGTTTCAACTACATGGTCCTGCACGTCGATCCGTTCGGCGAAAACGTCAGGCGGGAGAGCCTCATGCCGATCACGGAAATCGGGTTCTCCTATCTGCTCGATCGGACCATCCGCACGTTGCAGCAGGACGTCGCCGCCGACCCATCCGGAGACAACACGATCGTCGAGCACATCACGACCGCGACGATCGACCGCCGTCCCTGCAAGATGGTGCGGATCACGCACCCGCAGCGTCGCGACGGCCTGCAGTTCTTCAGCACCAGCATGTTCATCGACTCCGCGTTGAGCGTGCCCGTTCGTTTCGAGGTGTATGACTGGCCGGAATCGCCCGACCAACGGCCGCCGTTGATGGCGGAAGTCACCTATACGAACCTCACCCTCAACGCCAATCTGGACGACGCGATCTTTTCGCGCGCGAATCTTCGCGGACGCTGATGGCGTCAGGCGGCGCGGCTTACGGCTCTCGAAGGCTGCTGGGCGAGTTCCAGGATCCGGCCGCGATCGTCGGCTTCCACGGTTGCCGTGGGCACATAAAGCGTCGACTGGAGTCCGCGGATCGCCTGGATTCTGCCGATCGACCAGCCGAGCGAACGGATCGCCATCGCGAGCGACCCGACGCCGTAGACCGGGATCGCAAGCAGCACGACCCCGAGCACTGCCCGGGCGGCCGCCATGGCCACCGTCACCAGCATGACGGGCGGCGTGACCCGGTCGTGCTTCATACGGAAGTGGGTGATCGACTGCGACGCACCGCGGTGGAGCTGGTAGCGGGCCGTGAGCCGGTCGGCGGGGATCGTCTCGTGTACGACCGCGTCCGAAGCCCAGGCCTTTTTACAGCCGGCGGCGACCGCCGCGCGGCAGAAGGCGGTGTCGGAGCCTCCGGTCATGAGCAGGTTCTCGTCGAACCGCAGGCCTTTCGATTGCAGCCACCGCAGGTCGCAGAGCCAGTTGTTCGTGACGATCGTGTAGCGGCCGCCGCGGTCCGCTGACTGTGCCGTGAGCCGAAACTTCCGGTCCGCCCGCGCGGCGAGGCTCGAGTTCATGAGGCGTTGCCAGAGGGTGGCATCCTTGGGCGGAGCCGCGACACCCACGGGACCGCCGACAAGCTGGGCTCCCGAGCACCGCCAGGCCTCCACGAGCCGGACCAACCAGTCCGTCTCTGGCACCTCGTCATCATCGATGAAGCAGAGGGCGTCGGCGTCGGCGGCGATCGCCTCGTCGAGGGCTCGATTCCTCGCCACCGGGATGCCGGTCCGCGGCTCGACGACGTATCGCGCGCCGGGGATGCGGTCGCACCAGGCTTCGAACGTCGGGCGGCCTGAGCCGGCGGCGTCGTTGTCGACCACGAGGAGCGTCACGTCGCAGCCGTCCGGCAGGGCGATCCTTGCATAGGCCGCCAGGAAGTCGGCGAGCAGGTCGGGCCGCCGAAATGTCAGGACGGCCACAACGATCGAGAGGCGTTCGCCGGCGTCCGCCGCATCGCGGGGAGCCGCAAGTACCCGTAGTTGTGGCTTCTCCGGCATGGCCGTGACTCTCGTATTCTCTAACGTCGAGCCGGAACCTGAAGGCCGGGCGATCGCACGCCGCATGAAAGGCCTTCACCGTTCCGGCGAGGGGTATCGGCAAAGTCGTCTTTATCGCTCCAGTCTTGGCCGTGATTTGTGGTCGTCGCCTGACCCAGGTTCCGCATCTTGCCTATGCAATCGCCGCTGTGCGCGGCCGGGGCAAAAACAGGCGTGGAGTCGAAACGGTCCCGGTGCGATTCTCCCGGCCGCCATGAAACATCGATCGGTGACCATCGTTCTCGAATGGGACAACGCCGAGGGACTCGCCCGCGACAAGGCGTTGTATTTCCTGCGGCAGCTCGCGGCGACGGTCCGGCAGAGCACCGCGGCGATTCCACGGCCGGTGACGCTGCTTCTGGTCTTCGACGACGGCGTCGACCAGGCCGGGCTGCGGGCAATGCTCGACGAGTGCGCCGACGACATGGAGGGGAGCCTCCAGCCCAAGCTGCTCCACACCCCCGACGCCGGCTACTACGAGAAGAAGGGGGTGGCTCCCTTCTTCGACACGAGCGATATCCTCGTCTACGCCGATTCCGATTGCCGCTACTCGGACAACTGGCTGGAGGACATCCTCAGCCCGGTGCTCTCGGGCCGTGTCGACCTCGCCTTCGGCGACACCGTGGCGCTCGAAGACGGAACGATGATGGGCACGATGAGCGGGCTCGGCTGGTTCTTCCCGTTCCGCTCGCCGCACGACCCGCTCCTGAAGAAGGGCGCTCGGCGATTCTTCGCCAACAACTTCGCCGTTCGCCGAGCGGTGATGGAGAAGGTGCCGATCCCCCGGATCGCGGCCGCCCGGGCACATGGCGGGCCCTGGTTCCGGGCGCTGGCCGCCGCGGGCGTCCGCACCGAAAAGGTGTCGGCGGCGGTCGCCGAGCACAAGCAGTTCGACCGCTTCGCCGATTTTCTGGCGCGGGCCTGGATGCTCGGGATCGACAAGGACGTGGGTGTCGCCGTCGCGGGCGGATCCCGTTCATACCGCATCTTTCGGGCGGTCACGGGCGTCCTCGAGATGACCGTGAAATATTTGCGGCGGTTCTTCACCGTCGGGCTCACGCGGGTCACGCCGATCGATGCCGTGCCCGTGTTCCTGGGCGGCCTGTCGTTCGTCGGAGTGACCGCCGTCTCCCAGTTGATCGCCAGCCTGACCCGAAGGCCCGCCGGGATTTCGACCGACTACTCGCCGATCATCGCCACGACGAGGATCCTGGCCGACGAGCCTCCGATGAGGCGGGCACGCGCCGCGTAGGGGCCGGATGAAGCGTCTTGCAGTTCTCTTTCGATCCCGTCGCCGCGATCGCGATCTTCCGCGGGTCGCCGTCGTGGGGGCACTGCGGACGGGGACGAACTACCTGAAGTGCCTGCTCGAGAGCAATTATGTCGTGCAGGCGGAGTTCACCGCCTTCGGCTGGAAGCACGGGTGCGTGCCGATCCTGCCGGCGGGCGGGCCCGCGTCGTATCCGGACCTGCCGCTCGTCTACATCGTGAAGAATCCGTTTGCGTTCGCGCTTTCCCTCCACCGCTACCACCGGCGGAAGCGGGAGCAGGGGCATGCCATCAGCCTCGTCGGCGCGGATGCATGGGAGGATTTCCTCGTCGGGCCGATCGAGATTTTCGACAGCCAGCTCGAGGGCTCGCCGCGGATGCGGTTCGCGAACCCGATCCAGTACTGGAACTTCCTCTACTGGAATCTCGAGACGCTCGACCGCCGGAGATTCCGGGTGCTCGGCTTCAGCTACGAGCGGCTCGTCGAAGCCCCTGAAACGCTCCGCGAGGTCGAGTCGATTGCGCCGCTCGTGCGACGGCACGAGACGATCGTGACGCCCCGGAATCATCTCCGCAGGCTCGCGGGATCGCCGGCCGACGCCCGACCGGAGGCGTATGAAACCGACGATGGCTTCGACGCCGCGTACTACACGGAGCGGCGGTACCTCGAGGACTTCAGCGACGAGCAGCGGGCGTTCGTCCGGAGCCAAGCCGACCCCTGGATCATGGAACGCCGCGGCTACACGGCGGCGTGACGCGTCCCGCCGCTGCGGGACGCATCTTTCCAGATGCCATATCGCTCCTGGAAGTATCGGATGCAGGCGACGTTCGCCTGCTCGCGTCGGTGGTCGGCGTAGACGTAGCCCAACAGCGGGGCGACGTCGGCGACCTCGGTCTTCGTCGCCATCTCGGTCTCCGCGATCTTCCGAATGGGAACGCCGGCCAGGGCCAGTTGGCCCGAGAGCCAGATGTCGTCGACCGTCCAGAGCAGGTCGGGGATGTCGAAGGCCGCGGCCGTGAAGAACTCGGGCCGCACGAGCACGCCGCCGTAGCCCTTGCAGATGTCCACCCGGCCGACGCCGACCTCGATCGCGCGCATTCCGCGGCGGTAGAGGCTACTGAAGATGCCCAAGGTCGCAATGGTGAGCATGCGGTACGCCGGCGTCGCCTTGAAGGCCTTCTTGAGCGTGAGGCCGACGACCTCGCCCACCTCGGTGATGCACGCTTCGGGATGTGAGTTGCTCGCG
>JBBAVU010000124.1:0-4653 GCA_040397565.1 Pirellulales bacterium
TCGCTGGCGGACTGCATGACGATGCCGTCGTCGTCGGCCCGCCAGACCGAGGTCGCGGCCCCGAGCATCCCTTCCATTTCCTGCGGCGAAGGGAGCAGCGCCTGGAGCGACCGAAAGAAGTCGCGTGTTTCCTCCTCGACGTCGTCGGGCGAGGAGGCTGCGAGCATCGTCACGATCAACCCGATGCCGCCGCCCGTCGTGCGGTTGTCGGCCACGGCGTAGAGGCCGCCCGCGCGTGGCTGGATGAGCTCGCCGGCCCGCCGCACCGTGTCGCTCGTGCGGAAGGCAGCGTCGTCGGACGGCGGATTGCGGATCGCCGCGATCGTCTTCTCGCCGACCCCGTCACCGATCGCGAGCACGAGGTGTCCCTGCCCGAGGAAGACAGCCAGGCCGCCGGGAAAGCGGACGCTGCGAAAACCTTGCTCCTCGACCACCTTCCCGCCACCGGCCTGCCCGGCCAATTCGAGCAGTTTCGCGAACGGTTTCTCGTCCTTCACCTGCCAGACGATCGCGGCGGGATTGGGGTTCGGCGCCGGCTCTCCCGCCGCCGCGTTGCCGGCCTTCACCCTGCGGGCATGCGCGACCGCCTCGGCGATCCGGGGCGGGTAGCTCACGAACCAATGCCGTGTGCCGAGGGCCGAGAGCAGGTCCGCGAGTTCCATGCCGGCCGTCGTGATCGACATCGTCTCGGCCGTGGAGAATGCATTGCCGGGGGCGGGTTCCTCGCCGCCGAGCACAGCCTCCCTGAGCATCGCGTAGGCCATGCCGAGGTCGAGCGACACCTGCTGGAAGCCGATCGGCTCGCGGCTCACGAACGCGGGCACCTCCGCTCGGGCGGCTTCCTCGTCGAGAATCCTCGCGAGGCCGCGCCGCGGGGCTGGGAGCGTCACGAATGCGTGCGATCGCCAGACATCCCCGTCGAGCGACTGCCGCCACGCGATCGGCCCGACGGAATCGATGCCGAACGGCGTGAGCTTCGCCGCCATCGCGGCGGCCTGTTCCTTGCCGAGCAGGTTCGCCGCCACGGGCGGGTTCACGAGCACCTCGACGAGCGGCACGCCCGCGGGAAGCGCGGCCTGCATCGCCGTCGTCGCGACCAGATTGGCCAGCGGCGAACCGCCGTCGGCCTCGCCGTGCCGCGCGAGGAATCCCTCGAACGCCCCCCTCGCCCGCTCGCCGATCGCCTCCGCGATACGGTCCGTTTCCTCGGGCGAAGGCATGTCCTTCGGAAACTTCGGCTCGACTTCGATGCCGTCGCCGTCCACCTTGACGTTCATCTGCATCTGCCCGCCTGCGACGGCCATCGTGCCGGCGAAGAGGAGGCGGCTGCCCATCCGCGTCACGAACAGGTGCGTCGTGCCGAGCCGGTTTCCCTCCGCCACGATCGGCGACCGCACCCAGATCGTCGGCCGCCCGGCCATCTCGAGGTCGGTCCGCGTCGCGGCGACGGCTCCGTCGCCCGTCTCCTCGATCGCCTCCTCGACGAGCGAGGCGATGCCGGCGAAGAGCTTCTCGGCGGCATCCTCGCCCGACGCCTCGAGCCAGCCGACCAGCAGGAGAAGCGGCCGGTCGGAATTCCCGCCCGGGCCGTTCGCGATCGCGGCCGCCCCGAACTCGCCAGAGACCGCCGCAGCGAGATCGTCTGGCGAAAGCCCATGCCTCCCGAGCCGCTTCGAAATCCCTTCCAGGACGTTCTCGCCGGCATCCTCGTCGAGCCGTTCGAGCACGAGCCGGGCGAGCTTCCGCACCCGCTCGGGCTGCATCAGGACGGTGCCGAATTTGGTGCGCGAACCGACGGCCTCGGCGAAGTCCTTCGCACCCGGCATGCGGACCATGAAGAGCGTCTCCCCCGGCAGGCATTCCCAACTCGGCCGCAGGCCGGCGGCCGCCGCAGCGGGGCCGATCGCGAGGAACGCCACGACAACGATGAAAACACGGAAGCCCGAGCCGCAAGCCGGGAGGGGAGTCGACGAGGTGTTGCGAGGGCACGTCACGTTCATATGGCTCACTGATTGCCGACCTTGGACGGCGGCCCGGGCTTCCAGGGGGGAGGCAGATAGGTCACGCCGTTTTGCGGCTGTGACTCGTCGTAGAGATAGGTGTCGCGGTGGACGAGAAAATCGACGAGCTCGTTGGCGGGGATGCCGAAGGCGAGTCCCTGGAAGACCGCGGCGCCGGCGCAGGCCACCGCCACCACCTCGCCCCGGGCGTTGAAGATCGGACCACCGCTGTTGCCGGGGTTGATGGCGGCGTCGGTCTGGATGAGCCGCACCTGGTCGATCGTGCGGGTGGTGCTCGAGACGATCCCCTGCGTCACGCTCCGCTCGAGGCCGAGCGGGTTGCCGATCGCGAAGACCATGTCGCCCACCCGCAGGTCGTCGCGGTCGTTGATCACGACTGGCTCGGGCAATTTCCCCTTCGCCTCCTCCGGATCCAGCTGGAGGATCGCGAGGTCGCGGAGCGGCTGGAGCGCGATGATCTTGACCTTGCGAAGCTCCGTCTTCTCGAAGCCGGTGTCGGTCTTTCGGAAGAGCGTCACCTGCAGCCTCGTCTGCTTTTCCACGACGTGGTAGTTGGTCACGACGTGCCCTTCGCGGCTCGTGAGAAAGCCGGTGCCGAGGCCGCCTGGATTGCGGACGAGCACGACGGCGTCGCCGAACCGCCTCACGAGCTCGGGCACGTCGCGGGCCTCGAGCCTTCCGGTGCGGAAGATGTCGCGGGCGACCTCTCCGCCCCCGCCCTTTTCATCTTTCGCGTCACGGGAGACGTCGAGCACACGCTTCGCCGGGATCTGCAGCACCTCGAAGCCGAGGTCGAGCACGACCCCCTCGTCGTTCTGCCGAAGGAGCGGCGCCGTCACGCGGCCTCCGCCGACGAGCGTCACGGTGACGACGTCGGCCGCACGCGTCGAAAAGCCCGAGGCGGCGAGGCCCCATGCCACGATCGCCCAGGGCATCGCGATCGAAACGGCTCTCTTCATGGCTTTTCCTCGTCCTTCCCCAGGTAGATGACGAGCCGATCCTGGCTCGCCATGACGAGGTCGCGGCAGCCGTCGCCGTCGGCGTCGAGCCCCGCGATCCGCCGCGGCTCGGCCACCGTGTCCTTCGACTCGCCGCCGTCGTAGGGATACTTCCGGTCCTCGAACACCTTCCAGCTCACGCCCCTCCGCAGCCCCTCGGCGCCGAGGAGCATCGCCGTCAGTTCGTGCTTGCGGTCGTCGCAGAGCGCGACGTCGTCGCCGCCGTCGCCGTCGAGGTCCGTGCAGAGGATGCGGTGGATCGTCGACTCGCTCACGCCGCTGCGTCGGCCGACACGGCCGTCGATGCTCTCGAGCAGCTTGAGCTCCCACGGCCGCCCCTCGGCGAGCCGCACGATCCTCTCCTGGTCGACCAGCACCATCCCCAGCACCGGATCGCCCCGCAGCGCGGCGCCGGCCGGCGGCTTCACGCTGTCGACGACCCGCATCACGCCAGCGTCGTCGGCCGAGAGCCGGTGAATGAAGCCGCCCCCCTGCTCGAGCGCCCAGGCCTCCCTCGCCGAGATCGGCAGGTAGCCGCCGATCTTCTGCCCTTCCGTGAGCATCACCTGGTCCACCGGGTGGAGGTCGTCGCCGAGCCACTGGATGACGCCGTCGGTGAGACGAGCCTTGCGGAGCTCGTCGCCAATGGGCAGCAGGAGGTATTCCGAAAGATCGACCTTCGACAAAAGCGACGGGGTCGCGACGACCGGCTTTCCGTCGACGAGCTTCACGAGCCGCGCGGCTGCCGCGTAGGCGTCCTGCACGAGCAGCATGTCGCCGCCGAGCCAGACGACCTGTTCGACCTTGCCGCCGAGATCCGGAAACCTGGTCTTCGCGGGCTCGGAGCGGTCGGCCGGCCAGACGAACAGATCGACGTCACTCCCGATCCGCTGTGCCCACCAGACGGTGCTGCCGACGGAGTCGAGCGCGAGGATCTTGCGGTCCTTCCCCTCCTGCGGCCATGGCTGGGGGTAGGTGAGCCGGCCGTTCTCCCATCGGCACCGGTGCAGGTCGGCGGCGTCCTTCGTCCAGACGAGCAGGAGCCCCTTCTCCCCCGCCGGTGACGCGAGCCCGCGGATGCCGCCGATCGTGGGAAAGCTTTCCTCGGCCAGCCAGCCCGAATCGCCGAGACGGTGGAGCCTCAGCCTCGGCTGGGACGAGTCGACCGCGACGATCGCCGTCTTGCCGCCGACGTCGATGCCGCACCATGTCCGCTTCAAGGCGGAGGGAATCGGCAGCGCGTCCTGGCGGCCGATGGCCGAAGGCTCGCCGCGGACGAGCTGGTGGCGGCGGAGCACCCCCTTGTCGTTGCCGCCGAGCAGGAGGAGGTCGGCCTTCGGGATGCGGCCCGTCGCCGGAGGATCCGCCGACCGGAAGCCGTCGACATTCTGATCGTGGATCGTCTGCGCGGGCAGCAGGCTTCCGTCAGAATCGCAGCGGTACCAGCGGAGGACCTGCCTCGCCACGTTCGACCACTCCACGAGGTCGCGGCGGCCGTCACCGTCGAGATCGGCGAGGTGCCAGTCGAGCCGGCCGCGGTTCTCCCGCGGCGAGAGCCACCGCGCCCGCGAGCCGCGGGCGAGCGGCAGCTGCTGGATCCCCTGCTCGTAGCCGACGAGCAGCTCGTGGTCGCC
>JBBAVU010000124.1:4753-8770 GCA_040397565.1 Pirellulales bacterium
CCCCTTATCGCCGCCGGGCACATCGCGGACGAGCAGGCAGCCGTCCCTGCCGGTGGGCGTGCCCGCGAGCATGTTCCACTCGCCCGTCTTCTTCCATGCCCCCTTGGCATCGGGCTTCCTGTCGGGGGATTGCGAATAGATCGCGATGCGGTTGGCCGGGGTCGTCAGGACGAGCAGCTCGGGCCGGCCGTCACCGTCGAGGTCGTGCGGAACGGCATCAACCGGAAGTTCGTCGATCGCGATCTCGCCGTGCGACCAGTCGGGAGCGAGGGGAAGCTCGTTGGGCCGTTCGGGATCGTTCGCATCCTCACGGGTGCGTTCCTCTTTCGGCAGCCAGCGGTAGAGGTCGAGCCGCGCCTGCCGCGGGTTCACCACGATCACGTCGTCGCGGCCGTCGTGGCCGAGGTCGGCGATCGCTATCCGCTCCGCCTTGCCGTCGAGCGGGATCACCCGCATCCCCTGCCAGCCGTCGAAGCCCGGGGAAGGTGCGGTTTCGGCGGACCGGGCGAGGAACGGGGAAAGGGCGGCGAGGCAGAGGGAAACGGCGATGCGGATCGAGGCGTTCATCCCCGGCAGGATACCGGCGGTGTCGGCCGGCGTGCCAGTCAGGCGGCGCGGCGGCGCCACGTCTCGTTCGCGGAGCGGACGGCAAACCGCAGGAACGGCCGCTTGATCTCGTGGTAGGCCTTCTCCACGAACCCCATCTGCTTGTTCTGGATCACGGTCCCGCCGAGCATCGCGTCGATCTCGCGAATCACGACGGGCCGGGCCGAGAGCACCCTCGAGCCGTGAATCCACTGCATCTGCACGAACGAATCGACGGGCCGGTCGAAGGAGCGGCTCGCGTCGAGGAGTCTCATCGCCGCTTCCCGGCCGACGAGTTGCATCTGCATGCCGAGGCCCGGGAGCCTCGGTTCGAGGAATCGCACGCGGCCGAGCGTCCTGGCGACGATGCGGCTCTCCCCTCGCTCGTGGAGCGGAAAGCGGATCACCTCGTCGGGCTGGATAGCCGAGAACGCCGCCCGTACGACCGCGTTGAATTCGGGCGAGGCGATGGCGACGTCATCCTCCACGATCAAGCCAGCGTCGATGCCGTCGTCGAGGATCGACTGCCATGCCCTGCGGTGCGAGAGGAAGCAGCCGACCTCGCTCGCAAGCAGTCGGAACGGGTATCTCGGCGAGTGGATGGCCTGCCGCACCACCGCCGTGATCGCCTCGTGGCTCATGGACCTGCCGTCGACCGCCGGCAGGAGTTCGGCAGGCAGAGGAAGCGACTGGCCGAGCAGCAGCGCCTGCGGCCGGCGAGACACCGCCCGCTCCAGATGAATGATGTAGGCCTTGCCGGTCATTGCCCCCTCCGAGTCACCGTTGGTATCGGCTCGGCGTTCCGGGTTTATGGATAAAATCGATCGGAGAGGCTCGCGGGGCGGTGCTCGTGTCACCGCAGATTTCCCGGTTTGCCACCGGCGAGGCCGGACGTGGCCATTGGCTAAGCCGCGGGGATCGGGCCCGCGAGCACCTCGTCGGCGGAGAGCCCGCGCCGGCGCAACTCGCGGATGGCGAGGCTGCCCGCACGTTTGGCGAGCCTGCGGCCGGCGGCGTCCCGGACGAGCGGCGCGTGACACCATGCGGGCGGCCGCCAGCCGAGTGACTCGTAGAGGAGGATCTGGCGAGCGGTGCTCGTGAGCAGGTCTTCGCCGCGGACGACCTCTTCGATCTCCATGGCGTGGTCGTCGGCGACGACGGCCAACTCGTAGGCCGCCACGTCGTCCCGCCGCCAGACGACGAAGTCGCCGAAGTCGACCCCCGCCGTCCGCCGCACGGTGCCCGCCAAGGCGTCGTGAAACTCGATCGTGCGGCCGTCGGGCACGCGAAACCGCCAGGCCACCCCGCCCGGCTCACTCGCAAGATCCCACGCTGCCGGCCGCAGTGTCGCGGGGAAGATCGGCTCTTCGTCGGGCGGCGTGGCGTGCGGCGCGGTCGCCGCCTCCTCGACGTCACGGCGGGAATGGGGGCTCGGGTAGATCAGCCGCGCTGCGGCGAGCCGTTTCCAGGTTTCGAGATACCAGGCGGTCCGTTCGCCCTGGCGATACGGCGCGCACGGCCCTCCGATGTCGGGGCCCTCGGTCCAGGCGAAGCCGAGCCAGGCGAGATCCTCGACCGCGGCGTCGGCATATTCCGGCCGGCAGCGGTCGGGATCGAGATCCTCGATCCGGAGCACGAGCCCGGCCCCGGATGCGCGGTTCGCGGCGAGGGCGAACGTGCGGGCGTGGCCGACGTGGAGGTATCCGGTGGGCGTCGGAGCGAGCCGGCCACGAAGCGGCATGGGTGCCTCCGGCCCCTACATGAGCCACCAGGCGCCAGTGGCGACGACATAGATGCCGATCGCCAGGTTCGTCGCCGCATGGGCGAGGATCGGGTCGATCGGCGCGCGGGTGGCGGCGGCGATGCCGCTGACGATCGCAAACCAGCCGATCGCCGCGACGGCCTCCGCCGGGTGCGATGTGACCGCGTAGACCGCGCACGTCGCCGCGGAGGCGACCGTGAGGAGGCCGAAGGGCACCGACCAGAAATTCTCATGGACGACGACCCGCATGAGAAAGCCGCGCAGGAACAGTTCCTCGACGATCGGCGTCACGACCACGAGCCCGAGGAACCGGACCGCAAGGAACGCCCACGCCTGCCAAGAGTCGTCGCCGAAGTGCGCGATCGGGTCGAAGCCGCTCCGCTCGCCGAGCGCACTGCCGAATCCCGACTCCCGCTGGAGGCCCGCAAGCACGATCCACGGCAGCGCCAGCGCGAGCCCCAGGAGCGGCGGCCACCATGCTGGCCGGCCGAGCCAGCCGGCGAGCGACCGACGGCAGGCGGCGACGGCGGCGAGGGTCGCCGCCAGCCGGAGCGAGTAGATGAGCGGGTAGGCGGCGTAGGGAATGCCCAGGAATCCGGCGGTGCCCCCTCCGCTCGGCACTGGCTCGAGCAGGCTGCCGACGAGGAACACGACCATCGGGACCACGGTCGTGAAGAACGGCCGAGCGGGGCCGTTGTCGATGCAATCGCTCATGGACTGGAGCTCATGGTCCGGGGTTTTTCCGCAGAGAAAAGGCTCCGCTGTCGCGTCTCGCGGGCCGCGAGTATATTCCGAAGTCTCCGTCGAACGATTCCGACGGTTTTTCCACAGGTTTTTTCCGCCCCGCAGGTGACAGGCTCCATGGACCTCACGAAGCTCCGCAACATGGGCATCTCGGCCCACATCGACTCCGGCAAGACGACCCTTTCGGAGCGGATCCTCTACTACGCCGGCCGCATCCACCGCATCCAGGAGGTGAAGGGCGGTGGCGACGGGGCGACCATGGACTACATGGATCTCGAGCGGGAGCGGGGTATCACGATCACCTCCGCCGCCACGAGCGTGCAGTGGGGCGACTGCGGCATCAACCTCATCGACACGCCCGGCCACGTCGATTTCACGGTCGAGGTGGAGCGGAGCCTCCGCGTGCTCGACGGGGCGATCCTCGTCTTGTGCAGCGTGGGCGGCGTGCAGAGCCAGTCGATGACGGTCGACCGGCAGATGAAGCGCTACAAGGTGCCGCGGCTGGCGTTCGTCAACAAGATGGACCGCACCGGCGCCAACTTCGACCGGGTCGTGGGCCAGCTCAAGGACAAGCTCGGCTGCCACGCCATCCCCTACCAGATCCCGATCGGCAAGGAGGACAAGCTCCAGGGCGTGATCGACCTCGTGCGGATGAAGGCGATCTACTTCGACGGCGACAACGGCGAGAAGGTTCGCGAGGAGGAGATCCCGGCCGACTACCAGGAGAAGGCGGCCGCGGCCCGGCACACGCTGCTCGAGGATCTCGCGATGTATTCCGACTCGCTCATGGAGAAGCTTCTCTCCGAGGAGGTGCCCACCGAGGACGAGATCCACGCCGTCACGAAGGCGGCCGTCCATTCCCAGAGCATCACGCCGGTGTTCTGCGGGAGTGCCTACAAGAACAAGGGCGTGCAGCCGCTGCTCGA
>JBBAVU010000125.1:0-8700 GCA_040397565.1 Pirellulales bacterium
CGCTGGGTTCGGGCTCACCCGGCGGCAATGCGGTGTCGTTCGGAAAGGGCCTTGCGCAGACCGTTCAGCTGCGGGGGTGGAACCGCTCGTGGATGCGGCGGAGGCGGGCGGCGTCGACGTGCGTGTACCGCTGGGTGGTAGCGATGCTCGCGTGGCCGAGCATCTCCTGCACGTGTCGGAGGTCGACGCCGCCGGCGACGAGGTGGGTCGCGAAGCTGTGGCGGAGCGTATGGGGGTGGATGTCGGCGGGGAGGCCCGCGGCGGCGGCGTGGTCGTGGACGATCTCCCAGATCCGCATCCGTGAGAGCCGGTTGCCACGCGACGAGAGGAGCAGCCACCGCGGCTCCGGGATGATGCCGGCGGCGAAGGTGCTGCGGGGGCCGTCGAGCCAGCGGCGAACGGCCTCGATCGCCCGGCGGCCGAGCGGCACGATCCGCTCCTTGTCCCCCTTGCCCCGGCACCTGCAGAAGCCCTCGGCGGCATGGACGTCGGCGACGGCCATGTTCGCCACCTCGCTCGCGCGGCAACCGGTCGCGTAGAGCATCTCGAGCAGCACGCGGTCGCGGAGGCCCTGCGTGCTGCGGGAGTCGGGCGCTTCGAGGAGGCGGTCGACCTGGTCGGTCGAGAGGGACGAGGGCACGGCGAAGTCGGGATGGGAGCCGGCGAGCAGGTCGGCCGGGCTGCGGTCGAGGTGCCCTTCCAGTTGCAGGTAGCGGTAGAAGCTGCGGAGCGTCGCGGTCGCCCTCGCCACCGACGCCCGCGCGAGTCCCTTGCCGTGAAGAAACGCGATGGAGTCGCCGAGGTCGGCCGACGAGACTGCGAGAGGCGACCGGCCCGCGAGCCAGTCGGAAAAGTCGGAGAGATCGCGGGCGTAGGCCGCGATCGTGTTGGCGGAGAGCCCCCGTTCGTGGCGGACGTAGTCGAGGAAGCCCTGCACGAGCAGCGGCATGGCCGGACCCGTGGGCGTTCGGCCGCCGGCAGCGGTGTCGAGGATGACGCGTCGGGCCGGTCTCGGCATCTCGGGTGGTCCGCGGGCGGCTCCTGCTTTCCCAATGCCTGGTATCGACCGGGGGGCAGGCCCCTTTTCGGCCTTGCGGTTATGATCGCTACGACCGGTTGCATCCCGCCCGGTTCGCCCAGGAGTTCGAACGTGTCGAAGACCCGTCCCGCAGGCCGTGGAGGCCCCCGCCCCGCCCCGACAGCCGCCGCCGAGGACGGGCTCGAGCGGCTCCAGAAGGTACTCGCTGCGGCCGGTCTCGGCAGCAGGCGTTCCTGCGAGGAGCTCATCACGACCGGCCGCGTCGAGGTCGATCGCCAGGTCGTCACGACGCTAGGCACGAAGGTCGATTCGCGGTCGCAGGAGATCCGGGTGGACGGCGAGAAGCTGCCCGATCCGTCGCGGGTCGTCTACCTGCTCAACAAGCCGGTCGGCGTCGTGACGACGAACTTCGATCCGACCGGCAGGCCCCGGGTCGTCGATCTCGTTCCCGGAGAGCGGCGGCTGTTCGCGATCGGAAGGCTCGACCGGATGAGCGAGGGGCTCATTCTCGTCACGAACGATGGTGATCTCGCCAACCGGCTCGCGCATCCGCGGTACGGCGTCGAGAAGAAGTACCACGTCCAAGTGGCCGGCGTGCCGACGGAGGAGACGCTCGACAAGCTCCGCCGCGGCGTGCCGCTCGCCGAGGGAGTCGCCCGCGTCCGCCGTGTCGCGATCCGGTCCCAGCACAAGCAGAGCAGCGTGCTCGAGATGGTGCTCGACGAGGGGAAGAACCGCGAGATCCGCAGGATGCTCGCGGCGCTCGGCCACAAGGTCCACCAGCTCAAGCGGGTCGCCGTCGGGTCGCTCTCGCTCGGCGACCTTCTGCCGGGGCAGTGGCGGCGGCTCGGATGGGAGGAGATCCGCAAGCTCCGGGAAGAGACGGTGCCGTCCGCCGGCGGCCGCGAGGCCGGTCGTCGGCCGCAGGGCGATGGCAGGCCACCGCGACGGACCGGCGGCCGACGGCCGGGCCAACGACCGGGCGAGCGAGCACCGCGAGATCAGCGGCCCGGCAAGGCGGCCAGGACCGGCGGCGGTCCCGGCGGCAAGCCGAGTGGCAAGCCGAGCGGCAAGCCCGGTGGCGGTACCCGCCGCAAGCGGCTCGGCAAGGCGTCGGATTGGCGACGGTCGAAGGGTGGCAGGCCGGCGGCGAGGGGGGACGCATGATCGACGCACACGATCCTCCTTCAACGGCCTGCCCGACCGGGAACGTTATGGCCGAGGTGGCGAGCGGCCCGATCGTTCGCCACGAGCGGATCGCCGAGGGAACCTGGCGGTTGCGGGTGCTCGCGCCGAGGCTCGCCGCGACCGCGAGGCCGGGCCAGTTCGCGATGGTACGGCTTCCGGGGCGGTTCGATCCGCTGCTCGCCCGGCCGCTTGCGGTCTACGAGACGGCCGTCGAAGCCGACGGCGGCTCACCCGGCCCCCAGGAGGCCGCCGACGCCCGCTACGCCGATTTCATCTATGCCGTGCATGGCAAGTTCACTCAGGCCTTGAGCCGCATCGCCGTCGGTGAGTCGATCGAGTTCTGGGGGCCGCTCGGCAACGGCTTCGGCCAGAAGGAAGCCTCGCACTTGCTGCTCGTCGCCGGCGGCATCGGGCAGACGGCGCTGCTCGCCCTCGGCAAGGAGCGGCTGGGCGTCGCAAGGTATGGCAGGCCGGGAACTGCGGCCCCGCGTGCCGATCGCGTGACCCTCCTCTGGGGCTGCCGCACCGGCTCCCTCTTCGGCGACGTCGAGGATTTTCGCGACGCCGGCATCGACGTCCACCTTGCCACGCTCGACGGGTCGGTCGGCCGAAGCGGCACGGTCGTCGACCTCCTGGACGCGTTCGGTGGCGAGTCTGCCGATGCCGGTAAAGCCGGCCGTTCGGGCGTCCGGATCGCCTGCTGTGGCCCGGAGGGCATGATGGCGGCCGTCTCGAAGTGGGCCGCACGTCAAGGCCTGCCGTGCGAAGTGTCACTCGAGACGCCGATGGCCTGCGGCGTCGGCATCTGCTTCAGCTGCGTGGCCCCGGTCCGCGATGCTTCAGGTGGCTGGGACTACCGCCGCACCTGCATCGAGGGGCCGGTCTTCGACTCGACCCTGATCGCGTGGTGAGCCGAACTCGCGGCTCGCTTTCACGAGGATCAAGCGTGCTGGGTTCGGGGCTGCCCGCGCCACGTCTCCGGACGTTCGCTACGGCCCTCCGGGCCTTCACTCACTCGGAGCTGACTGGCGCTCCGCCATCCATGGCTTCGCTGGTCAGCTACGCCGGCGACATGGCACGGGCAGCCCCGAACCGGTCAAACGTGGTGCTGGCGCGGCCGGTTTTTGGAGGATGAGCCGCTGGGCGGCTTCAGCCCTTCTTGGCGGCGAGCAGTCGCGACGAGAGACGCGACTTGAGCCGGGCGGCGCGGTTGCGGTGGATCACCTTCGCGGCCGCGGCCCGATCGACGGTGCGGGCCGCCGAGCGAAACGCCTCGGCCGCATCGTCGGGCTTCGCCGAGCCGACGGCGGTGAGAACGCGGCGGATCGCCGACTTGATCTCCGATTTCGCGGCCCGGTTCCGCTTGCGGCGGGCGAGGTTTTGGCGGTTTCGCTTCTTGGCGCTGGCCGAATGGGGCATGGGATCTCTGACAACGGGTTACAGGGTCTTTTTCAGGGCCCTTTGTTATGGCCGATGGAGTCGAGCTTGTCCAGCCGCTGGGCCACGTCGCGGTAGCCGAAATCGAGCCCCGCGAGCGTCGAAAGGTGCTTTTTGGCCGCATCGACATCCTCCAGGCCGGCGGCCAGCACCCCCGCCCGATAGAGGGCCCGCTTGCGGAGGTCGAGTTCCCGGTCGGTGAGCAGGTCGACCGCCGTGGTGTAGTTCCGCATGGCGAGTTGGTACTGCTTGATCTTCTGGAAGCACTCGCCGAGTTCGAGTGACACCTGCCCCCGCCTCCGCGGGTCCTGCAGCGAGTCCTGGAAGTGGCGGATGGCCTCGGTGAAGTTGCCGGCGGCCTTCAGACGCATCGCCAGTTCGTACTTCCAGGTCGGGTTCTCCGGATACCGCGAGGTGCGGGCGGAGTAGACGTCGATCTCGAGCTTCAAAAGCTGCTGGCGGAGCTTGTCGAGCGTTTCCCGATTCGCCGGCGATGTGTCGGCCTCGAGCCGCTTCTCCGCGACGAGAATCCGCTGGCGGGCCCACCGCATCTGGCGATCCTCGAGGTGCTCGCGGACTTTCAGGTCGTTGCCGGAGGCGGCGAGTGCGTCGAGCAGCGTCTTCTCCGCCTCCGGGACCGACCCCGCCCGATCGTGGAGGTCGGCCAGTTCGAGGTAGTTCTCGATCTCGGTCGGCTTCGCCTTGATGAGTGACTTCAGCTCGGCGGCCCGGTCGGTCGATGTGGGCTCGGCCGCCGCGCCCGGCTTCGCGGCTCCCCCACGGCCGGTGAGGCCGTGCCCGGCGACGATCGTCTTCTCGACCTGGAGCCGGGCGATCTCCTTCTGCGCCTCCTCGGCGAAGTTCTTCACGTTCGACACGCGGACCCAGCAGGCGATCGCCTGGTCGAATTCGCCGCGGTCGGCTAGGAACCTGGCGCACTGGCGGTTCACCTCGACCTCCGACGGAGCGGCGTCGAGTGCGGCCTTCAGGTAGACCCGCTGGGTCTCGAGTTGCAGGAGGTTGCCGCAGGCGTCGGCCATCGCGAGCAGGCAGGTGTGGTCGAAGGGGTTCGTCTTGAGGACTGCCAGCCCCTGCTTGAGCACCTCGCCCCACTGTGCGGCCGCGGCGGACTTCTTCATGCCGGCCTTCGCGCCGACGTTGAAGAGGCCCGACAGCCCCGGCCCGCGGGGCTTGCCGCCCTGTTTCTTGCGGAGGGATGCGAGCAGGTTCTGCAGGTAGATCGCGTTTCCGGGGTCCCCGAGGACGCACTGCTGGAACATCTCGATCGCGTAATCGACGTTCGTCGCGGCACTCTGCGTTCCCCGCTGGAAGCACTGCGACAGCCGGGCGCGATCGGTCGGGGAGAGGTTCGAGGCCGCCGGCTGGGCGTTCGGCGGAACGGGCGATGCTTCGCTCGACATGATTAGAATCCTACCAGACCTGCTGCCCTGGCGGGAGCCCGACGAATCCCCATCCGCACAGCCGATGCCGCCCTCCGGACCAACCTCGAAGCGATCGATCGCCGCGGCGGCGGCCGCCAAGGAAGCCCCGCGGCCACGGGTGCGATTCGTCGGAGCCGGGCCCGGATCGATCGACCTGCTCACCGTCCGCGCGGTGCGGGCGATCGAAGCCGCCGACGTCGTCGTGCACGACCAGCTCGTGCATGCGAACGTGCTCTCCCTCGCGCCGGCGACGGCGAAGCTCGTGCCCGTGGCGAGGGATTCGAGCGCCGGGGGCGAGGCGGGCGATGCGGGCATCGAGACGGGCCGCACGCTGAGGGATCTCGCCGTCGCCGGCATGAACGTCGTGCGGCTCAAGGGGGGCGATCCTTCGGTGTTCGCCCGGCTTGCCGAGGAGATGCAGCCGTTGCGGGAGGCGGGGATCGACGTCGAGATCGTGCCCGGCGTGACCGCCGCCGTCGCAGCGGCCGCCGCCGCGTGCATCCCGCTCACGAGTCGGTCGCATGCGTCGGCGGTTGCGCTCGTCACCGGCCACCAGGCCGGCGAGAACGGCGGTCTCGATCTCGAGCGGCTCGCAGGTTTGCCCGGCACGCTCGTCTTCTACATGGGCGTCGAGCGGCTCGAGGAGTGGTCGCTTCGGCTCGTCGCGGCCGGCCGCCGCGGCGACACGCCCGTGGCGATCGTCTCGCAGTGCGGATGGCAGAGCGAAAGGATTCTCCTGACCACGCTCGCCGATGCGGCCTCGGCCGCGTCGAGGGATGCGATGGTCTCCCCCGCCGTGGCGATCGTCGGCGAAGTCGTCGGCGAGAGCGGCCGCCCGGGTGATGATGCCGCGACGCGGCCGGGAGCGTCCTCCGGACGGCCGCTCGTCGGAAGACGGATCATCGTCGCGAGGCCCGAGGGCCAGGCGGACGAACTCGCCGCCCATCTCGCGGCGCTCGGCGCGGAGTGCCTGCGGGTGCCGGCCATCCGCATCGAGCCGCCGGCATCCTGGGAGCCCTTGGATGCGGCGATCCGCGACGTTTCGTCTTTCGACTGGATCGTGTTTTCGAGTGTCAACGGGGTCGCGGCGTTCGTCGAGCGGCTGCGGGCGATGCATCGCGACGGCAGGCATCTCGGGACGGCCAGGCTCGCCGCGGTCGGGGCGAAGACGGCGGCCGCGGTATCCGCGGCCGGGTTCGCCTGCGACCTCGCGCCCTCCATGGTCTACTCGGCGGAATCGTTGGCCGACCTGCTCGCGGACGGGCCGCCTTCCAGCCGGTTCCTGCTCGTAAAGGCCGACCGGGGCCGCGACGTCCTCGCCCGCAGGCTCTCGGCAGCCGGCCACCAAGTTCAGGAGGTGGTCGCCTACCGGAGCGTCGATGTCGCCTCGATCGATCCTGCGGTGGTCGATTCCCTCGCTCGCCGTCCGGCCGACTGGATCACGCTCACGAGCCCCGCGATCGCGTCCGCCGCCATTCGGCTCCTCGGCGCTCACCTCGCGGAGGCTCGAATCGCGAGCTTGAGCCCGCTGACGTCGGAGGCGATTCGGGCCTCCGGGAGGGAGCCGGCCGTGGAGGCCGCCTTCGCCACGGCGGAGGCTCTGGCGGCCGCGATCGTCGCCTGGGAGAAGGCCCCGCCGGTTTCTCCTGCGGCTTCGCCAGGGTCTTCCCAGCTTTCCAGCCGCCGACCCTGACGCTTCTGCGTGCGCCCGGTCGCCGTTTCGACTCCCAGGCCCGCTTCGGCCGATGCGACCTGGAGGGGGAAACCGAGAGATGCCGTCCGAACCTTTGTCCGCCGTCGTCGCGATCTGCTGCCGCCTGCCGGAGGGCTGCAAGCCCGACATCCTCGAGGACTGGACGAGGCCCGTTCGTTCCTCGCGGATGCCCGTCACCTGGATCGTCGGGCCGGCCGATCTCGAGTCCGCAGTCGAGCAGCTCGCGGCTCGCGGCGAAATGGATCGGCTCGCGCTCGAGGTGCCGACCGAGTGGTTCGCCTCGGACGTCCGGCAGTCGCTCATTCGGCAACGCTTCGCCGCGATCCGCAGGGTCGCGCCGTCACTCGACGCGGTCGTCGTACGTGCCCCGAGGGACGCGGACGCCCCGGCGGGCATGAAGCCCGAGTTCCTCGCGGAGCACGGCATCCGGCTGGTTGCCACGAAGGACGTCGGCCGTTGGCATGGCCGGCGGAGCCGTCGACCGGGCCCGCCGGGCTGGGCCTGCTCGAGCCCTGTCTGGGGGCTCTGGGAGGTGGGGTTCGCGCCGAAGCCGCCGCGGGGCTGGCTCGGCGGCCTGCTCCCGCTCGTCCTCGGTCCGTCGATCGAGCCGGGCATGCTCGCGGTCATCCAGGCGGGACAGGTCGCGGGCCAGTCGAAGCGGGAGGCTCGCCAGCGGTTCGAGCGGATGCTTCACTGGGTCGCCCGCTGCTCCGCCGCCCGTCGCCCGCGGACCGATGCGGTCACGCTCTCGCAGCTCGCGACGATCCTCGCCTGCGGCACGGCCGGGGCCGGCCATCGCAGCGTCCTGGCGGCCGCCTGATCGGGCGGTCAACGGCGGGCGGAACCGGCGGCCCAGAGCAGGTAGGTCGTGATCGCCGCCGCCACCGCCATGCCGACGTCGAGGGCCACGCTCACCCGCTGAAACGGCACTGCGGCGGCCAGGTCGGCGAGAAACACAACGCCGACCAATCCCGTGAGAATCATGCCGGTCAATTGCGCTGCCCGTGACACCTGCCGCATCCTCCTACGGCCGCTTTCCATCCGGCCGTGGCGAGAGGCTACCATACGCCCGTCCCGGTGGGCAGCGCGGCCCGCCGATCCCCCGCCCCGGAACACCCGATGAATTCGCCCCCAAGCCGCGGCATGGCCGTCTACACCGGCTCGTTCGACCCGATCACGCTCGGCCACCTCGACGTCATCCAGCGTGCCTCGCGAATCTTCGACCGCGTGGTGGTCGGGGTCGGCATCAATCCCGACAAGCAGCCGATGTTCACGGTGGCCGAGCGGGTCGATCTCGTCCGGAAGTCGGTCGGTCACCTGCCCAACGTGCAGGTCGAGTCGTTCGACGGCCTCGCCGTCGCCTTCGTCCGCGCCCAAGGGGGCAAGGTGCTCCTCCGCGGCGTGCGGTCGCTCACCGACATCGAGGCGGAGTTCACGATGTCGCTCGCCAACCGGAACCTCGACCCCGAGATCGAGACGGTCTTCCTCATGACCGACGCCCAGTACTCCCACATTTCGTCGTCGCTCCTGAAGCAGATCACGCCTCTGGCCGACGACGCCGCGCTCGCGAAATTCGTCCCCATCCCGGTCGCCCGGCTGCTCCGCGAGAAGCTCCGATAGACCGCGGGCGCGTCAAACGTGAGGGGTTCGGGACTGCCCGTATGCCGCTCGCCGGACGTTCGCTGCGGGCATCCATGCCCTTCGCTCACTCGGACCTGACTGGCGCTTCGGCCTCCGGCCTGCGCTGGTCAGCTACGCCGTCTCGGGCACACGGGCAGCCCCGAACCGGTCAAGCGTTGCACTGATTGCGTCACACAGGCACTCCGATGCTGAACGCTCCAGGGGGGGCGTGATCGGGGGGTGGGTATCATCGAGGAGCA
>JBBAVU010000126.1:0-8534 GCA_040397565.1 Pirellulales bacterium
TGGCGGCGGGCAGGGCAGGGGGAGGGCATAGGGCCGGGAGACTAGCCCCCCGCCACGGCCCGGCCAAGATCACTCCTGCGGCCTTTGCGGGCCAGCCAGCGGAGCGTGCCGATGAGCACGTCCGCCGGTGTCGGCCGGGCGAGCACCCATGCCGCGCCCGCGCGAATCGCCTCGCTTGTTCGATCCCCCCTCGGAAACGATTCGAGCATCACGATGTCGGTCGCGGGCCGGTGGGCCGCGAGGATCCCGAGCCAAGGCAGCTCCGCGGCGACCGATTCCGGGCATTCCCACAGCAGCACGTCGGCCGATGCGTCCATCGTGGGCCTGCCGACGGACGCGGACGCCGCCGGAACCCGGAACGAACCGAGGACCGCCATGAGCCCGTCGAGCGACTCCGCATGCGCCGCGGCGACGGCCACCGTCCGCGGTCTTGCGGCTTCATCGGCTGTCGCGGCCCCGTCGCGAAGGCCCACGAGCAGCCGATCCTCCCTCCGGAGCGTCGCGGGCTGGCCGAGCCAGCCGGGCCTCCCCGCCTCCACGTCCTCGAGCCAGCCATCGAGCCGGCCGGGCAGTTCGTGCCACGGAATCTCCTCGACGCCGGGCGTCGGCGGACCGCTGCGGCGTCTTCCCTCGCAGAGGCTCGAGGAGATCGCCACGAACCGGCAGAGCGGCCACCGTCGCGCCAGCTCGAGCGCCGTCTCGTGCACGGTCCGCCTCGGTCCGTCGGCGGCCAGGCAGGCGAGCAGCGGGCCACGCGGGTCGAGCCGCCCGCCGTCCTCGAGAATGGTCGTCTCGAGACGCGATGCGAGAACGCCGCGGGCGAGGTCGAACTCGTCGGTGTCCGTCGGCCCGATCCAGACGGCACGCCGATTCACCTCGCTCGCCCTCATGTCGCACGTCGTGGATTGGCCATGCCTGTCAAGCCCGAATCCTGCTCGAGCCAGCTCTCCGCACGATAGTCGCGGCGGCGAGGAATGGGCAAGCCGGAGCGTCCGCACATTCCCACCGTTGCGCCGTTTTGCGTCGGACGTTTCCGCGGACGAAGCGGGGTTGACCGTTTCCTCGATGCCCGGACAATCACGCCCCGTTGAAAGATCCCGGCGGGTGACGCGTGGTCATGGATGACCGCTCCTCCACGCCGGAGGCAACCGTGGCGACGAGTGGCAGGAGGCCGATCCGATGGGCGACGTGTTCGACGGCGTCGGAGATGGAGTGTCGATGGATCATGGTGGCGGCAACGCCGCTCAGGGCGGCGCCCGATCGGCGGTGCGGCTTTCCGAGGTGCTGCCGAGCCCGCGGTTCATCGCCTGCCGTGACGTGCTCGGCCGCGGCGTGAGCGACGACGTCGAAACGTGCCGCACCGGAGACATCTTCGTCGCTCGGGAGCGATCGGATCGCGACGGGCACGACGACGTCGCGGAGGCGATCGCCCGGGGCGTCGCGGGAGTCGTTGCGGAACGGATCGTGCCGACGTTCGGTGTGCCCCTGTGCCTCGTGAAGGACACAGCGGATGCATTCGCGAGAATCGCCCACGCCTTCCAAGGAAACCCGGCCCGCCGCATGCGGTTGATCGCGGTGACGGGCACGAGCGGCAAGACGACGACCGCCTGGCTCGTGGCGTCAGTGCTCGCCGAGGCGGGGATCGCCGTGGGGGTCCTCTCCGATCTTGGGTGCCTCGATGCCGACGGGCTCGCACCGATGCGGGCCGCGGCCGATGGCAGGCTTCTCGACGACCCGAGGCTGCTCGCCCGCGCACTCGCGAGGCTCGCCGACAGCGGCTGCACGCATGCGGTGGTCGAGGTCTCGAGCCGCATGCTCGCCGCGCGGTCACTCGCCGGGGTGGTCTGCGAGACGGTCGCCGTCACGAATCTCGCGACGGCCCACCTCGATCTCCACGGTACCCGCCGCGCCTACCACGCGATCAAGCGGCGGATCCTCGACTGCCTCCACCCCGACGGCTGCCTGGTCGTCAATGGCGACGACCATCGGCTCGTGCGGATGGCGGAGCGGTACGAGGGCTACGGCCTCTCCGCGACGCTCGTCGGCGAGGGGGATGTCACCGCCTCGCCCGTCGAGCGGGGCCTTCGAGGGCAGACGTTCCTGCTCTCCCATCGAGGAAATCTGGTCCCGGCATGCGTGCCGACGCCGGTCGCATCCTTCGCCCGCAACGCCGTCGTGGCGGCGGCGGTCGGCATTCGCTACGGCCTGCCGCTCGAGCGGATCGCCAGGGGCATCGAGGCCGCCGGCAGCGTGTCGGGGCGGATCGAGCCGCTCGCCTGCGGGCAGTCGTTCGCCGCGTTCCTCGACCGCCCCACGAGCCGGCACCAGCTCGCAAGCACCCTTGCGAGCCTGCGGCACCTGTCCCGCGGCCGGCTGGTGGTGATGCTCGGCGAGGGGGTCGCCGAAGGGCTCGAGGTGGATCCGGCCGACGACCTGCTCGAGAAGTGGTGCGACGAGGTGGTCTTCGTCGGAGAAACGCGGCGGCGCGAGGCCTCGGGGGCGGCCACGCTCGGCCGGATCGGCCGCGTGCTCGATCGGCTCGAAGACGACGACTGCCTCCTGGTGCTGGACGACGCACCGCCCTTTTCGCCCTGCCCGACCGATCCTTCGGGGGAGCCAATGGCGCTGGCGTTCCTGGTCGAGGCGTGGATGCGTTCTCACGAGCCGACGGCGTTCCCCGGCGGGATCAACCGGGCCGCGTGAATCGGGCCGGTTCGGGTGGACTTGCGACGGCACCGCAGCGCACAATCACGATCCGTTCATCGCGATACTTCCACCGAGCCGAGGTTCGAGTGCATACCAGAAACGCTGATTCCGGGCCCGGTGCGACGCCCTTCGACGATGTGGCGGTGGCCGTTGCGTGCGACGAGCCGCTCGCCCGGCACACGTGGCTCGGCCTCGGCGGCCCCGCGAAATATTTCTGCGAGCCGGTCGGGGTCGAAGCCCTCTCGAAGGTCGTGGCACGATGCCACGAACGAGGCGTGCCCCTGAAGGTCATCGGCGGCGGCTCGAACCTGCTCGTGCCATCGAGTGGCTTCCAGGGAATGGTCGTCAGGCTCTCGGGTCCCGAGTTCAGCGCGATCCGGGTCGAGCCGCCGTGCGTCGTCGCCGGCGCGGGCGCGAAACTCGTGCACGTCGTTTCCGCGGCGGTGCAGGCGGGTCTCGGCGGGCTCGAGTCGCTCGTCGGAATTCCGGGAACGCTCGGCGGCGCGCTCGTCGGCAACGCCGGCGGTCACGGCGGGGAGATCGGGCAACGGATCGTGAGCGTCTCCGTCATGAACGCTGATGGCAGCCTTGCCGAGCGAAAGGCGTCGGAGGTTTCGTTCCAGTCGCGGTGGAGCAGCCTCGACGACGCGATCGTGATCGGCTGCCGATTCGAACTCGACCGCGAGACGGCCGAGACGCTCACGAAGCGGATGCAGAAGCAGTGGATCGTGCAGCGTTCGGAGCAGCCGTCGGGCACGAGGTCGGTCGCGATGATGTTCAAGGACCCGCCCGGCACGACCGCAGAATCGCTCGTCGCCCAGTCGGGCGCGAAGGATCTGCGGGTCGGCGAGGCGACCGTGTCGGAGGCCCACGCCAACTTCGTCGTCGCGTCGGCCCGGTGCACGAGCGAGGACGTGCGGTCGCTCGTCGAGACGGTCCGGTCGCGGGTACGCGAACGGCTCGGGGTCGAACTGACGCCGCAGATCGAAGTGTGGTGAGCATGAACGGCCCGATCCGCGGCAAGCCGCGCTCCCCGGCGACGCCCAAGGAGGGTGCCGGAGGCATCATCGCGAGGCGCAGGGCGGGCCTCGGCGGAGCAGCCGTTTTGATCCTCGCGGCGGCCGGTGCCACGTGGCTGTGGTCGGCGTATGGACCGCGGGTCCGGATGGGGACGCAGTACGCTCTGCCGCAGGAATCGATCACGGTCGTCGGCATTCCTGCATGGGTGAAGACGGATCTCAAGCTCGACGTGCTCCGCTCCGCCAGCCTCGACGGCCCGCTCGCCGTCGACGACCCCGACCTGTCTCGCAGGATCGCCCGCGGCTTTGCGATGCACCCGTGGGTGAAGCAGGTCGTCGGCGTGGAGCTTGTTCATCCGCCGGGCGCGCGGGTCGAGATCCTGTGCCGCCAGCCGGTGGCGATGGTGAAGGTGGAAGGGGGCGTCCTGCCGATCGACGGCGAGGGCGTGGTGCTCCCGAGCGACGGGTTCACCTCGGAAGACGCCGCCATGTATCCGAAGATCGTCGGCATCGCCTCGAGCCCGCAGGGACCGGCGGGCTCGCCGTGGGGCGACGAGGCGGTGGACGAGGCCGCCGCCATCGCGATGCTCGTGCAGCCGGAGAGGCAGTCGCTCGGCCCCGTGCAGATGCGGTTCGACGCCACGGAGGGCCAGCGGCGTTGGATGCTCGTGCGGCCGGAGGTGGATGGAAAGGAAGGGGGGCAGATCCGGTTCGGCGGCGCCCCCGGCAAGGAACGGGCCGGCGAGCCCCCTGCAGCGGCGAAGGTCGCGCGGCTCCGGCAAGTGGGCGGGGCCGCGCTCGAGCCCGGCCAATCGCTCGACCTCACGCTCCCTGAGCCGGCTCCGTCGGCCCCTCCCGAAGCACCACCTTCCGCAGTTCCTGGAAGCGGGGATGATCCGCCGAGCGGCACCACTCGAACAGGATCGACTCCGACGTCGTGAGGATCGCTCCCGATCCTTCGAGCCGCCGCAGCGCCGTGTCGTGATCGATCCGGTGTCTGGACGCCACGGCATCGACCGGCACGAACACGCCGAATCCGAGGGCGAGCAGGTCGACCGCCGTCTGGAGGATGCAGACGTGCGTCTCCACGCCCGCGACCACCACCGATTCCACCGTCGGCCCGGCGGCGGCCGCTGGCTCCTCGAGCGAGGCAAGGAACGCGTCGCTGCCGCAGCAGCTGAAGGCAAGCTTCTCGATCGCCCGCGGCATCCGGCCGGCGACCTCGGGGTCGGTCGGCCCGAGTCCCTTGGGGTATTGCTCGGTGAGGAGCCGACGAACGCCCAGGAGCCCGGCCCCGTCGGCGAGGCGGCAGATCCGATCGAGCACCAACGCCGCCCCGGGGATCGCCGGAACGAGCCTCTGCTGGACGTCGATCACGGCGAGAACGGTCGACTCGGGGCGGGTCCGCATGGCGTGGGCCTCGGGGGGCGCGGGGATGGAATTCGGTCGGGAGCGTACCAGACGCCCCCATTCGTTGGTCACGGGGCGAGCAGGGCGTCGACGACCCGGTCGTAGGGCGGGCCGGGTGACGAGACGAGGAGTCGGCGGGAATGTTCCCCGACGACCTCGAGCGAGAGCGTGAGCCGGTTCGCGGGCAAGGAGCCCCCGAGCCGCTCCGCCCACTCGACCAAGAGCCACCCGGGGCCCTCCTCGAGGTCGGCCCAGCCGATCGAGGCGAGCTCGGAAGCCCCGGCGAGCCGGTAGGCGTCGACATGCACGAGCCGGGCCGGTCGGGGGGCCGCGGGATCGGCGGGGACGTCGTGGACGTGGACGATCCCGAACGTGGGGCTCGTGACCTCGGCGGGGTCGATGCCCACCGCCGCCGCGACCGCCTTCACGAACGTCGTCTTGCCCGCCCCGAGGTCGCCATCGATCGCGACGGTCGCGTTTGCAGGAAGGCTCGCGGCGAGAGTCCGTGCCACGCGTCGGGTCGCATCGATGTTCTCGAGATCGATCCGCGCGAGCCTGCTCATCGCGGTTCTCCGTCGAATCGGTGAAGGAAGCCGGTCGCGGGCAGCGGAGCGAGTGATCCGTCCGGCTTCCGCAGGTGGATCCCATCGCCCTCGACGATGCCGCCGATCCTGGCAAGCTCCATGCCATTGGGGGCCGCGGCGAGCAGCTCTTCGGCCGCGTCGGCCGGCATGGCGAGCAGGAGCTCGAAATCCTCGCCGTCGCCGAGCGCGCGATCGAGCGGCGTTCTCCCGCCCGGCGCGGCGGCCGCCGCGCGGAAGGCGTCGTCGTGGATGGGCACCTTCTCGGGATCGATCCAGGCGGCGACGCCGCTCGCCCGCGCAAGCCTCGAGAGGTCGAGTGAAAGCCCGTCACTCACGTCGATCGCCGCGTGTACCGGAAACCGCTCGGCGATCGCGGTCGCCTCCCGGCAGCGTGGGACCGGCGAGAGGTGCCGGCCGAGGAGGCTCCCGCCGAAACGGCCGGTGACCACGATCGCGTCGCCGGGACGTGCGCCATCCCGCCGCCACGCCCGGCCTGGCGGCACGCTCCCGATCGCCGTCACGGAGACGACCAGCCCGCCGTCCCAGGCGTTCGTGTCACCGCCCGCGAGGGTGACGTCGAAGGCCTTGGCCACCTCCAGCAGGCCTTCGAGCAGCTCGCGGCCGATCGCTTCGCCACCCTCCCGCGGCAGGCTCACCGCGACGACCGCCGCCTCGGGCCGCGCCGCCATCGCGGCGAGGTCGCTCAGGTTGACGGCCATCGCCTTGCGGCCCACGTCCCGAGGCCGGCAGCGGCCGGGCCCGTCGCCCAGGAGGAAATCGACCCCTTCGGCGAGCATGTCGGTGGTGACGACCGTCCGTCGCATCGCCGGAGGCCGCAGCACGGCCGCGTCGTCGCCGGGGGGCACCTCGAGCCGGCCGTCGGTCGGCAAACGGGCGAGCAGCCAATCGACGAACGTGTCTTCCACGGGAGCGTTTCCGGACGGTGGGCCGGCCGAATCCTACCGCACGGCGGGCCGCGACGCTGGTCGAAGCCGCGACGAAGCCGGACTACCTGCGGACGGTGTCCCAGGTGAGATGTCCGAAGAGCGTCTCGCCCCCGCGGAGCACGTAGAACTTGAGCGGCCCGAGCTGCTCCTGCTGGGCCCGGTCGAGGACGTAGAGCACGTTGTCGGGCGAAATCGTCTCCCAGACGTGGAGTCCCACGAGCATGTCGCCGGCGCGGATCCCCTCGTCGGCCGCAGGCCCGTCCGGCCGAACCGCCGTCACGAGCAGGCCGCCGCGGTACCGCGACTGGAGCTTCTGCACCTCCGCGGCCGCCATCGCTTCGACGCGGACGCCGAGCTCCTTCCAGAGTCTCGACTCGGGCTGGTCGGCCTGATTCCTCGCGGCGGCGAGCGCCAGTTGTACGCTTGCCGGGCCCCCACCCCTCGTCACGACCACCGGCACCTTCTCGCCGGCCTTTCGGCCGAGCAGGGCCCGCTCGATATCGAGCGGCGTGGAGACGGTCAGGTCGCCGACGCGGGTGATGACGTCGCCCTCCCGCACGCCGACCGTCTCGGCGGGGCTCTCGCGGTGGACCGTGGTCACCACCACGCCGTTGCGGTCCCCGCGGGCAACGATGCCGTGCCAGGTGCGGTCGACCCGCTCGACCGACAGGAGGCTCGTCACCACCTCGACCACGTGGTCCACTGGAATCGCGAACCCGATGCCCTGGGCGCCCGCCCGAACCGCGACGTTCACGCCGATCATCTCACCATTGATGTTGAGCAGCGGGCCGCCGGAGTTGCCGGGGTTGATGCTGGCGTCGGTCTGGATGAGGTCGTCGTACCGCTGCGTACGGCTCACCTCGACGCTCCGGTGGAGCGCGGAGATGATCCCCCGGGTGACGGTGTGCTCGTAGCCGTAGGCGTTGCCGAGCGCGATCACCGTCTCGCCGATCATGAGGTCGCTCGACGTGCCCATCCGGATCACAGGGAGTGGCTTCGAGGTTTCCACCTTGATGACGGCGAGATCGGTGCGCAGGTCGTGCGACACGAGCGTCGCGGTCGTCGAGTCGCCCGAGGCCATCGTGACCTCGATCTTCTTCACGCCCTCGACGACGTGAAAGTTCGTGACGACGTAGCCGCGGGGATCGATGACGACGCCCGTGCCCATGCCGTTCACCCGCCGGAGGCCGCCGTCCTCCTCGGTGTCTCCGCCGGGCACGAGCTTCTGACCGTGGATGTTGACCACGGCGTCCCGCTGCGACTCGATCGCCTCGACGATCGCCGTGCGGCGGGGATCAGCCGCCCCGGCCGGCGCGACCGCGGCGGCTACGAGGGCCAGGACCGCGAGCGGCGCGAGGAGGCGATATCGTGGCATAGGCTGGAAAGAACCCCGGAACGATCGGGAACTGCGTCAGGGGAAAGGATCGGATGGTTGCCATCGCCGTTTCAAAGCCCCTTTCCGCCGACTGCACCGGTTCCCCAGATTTCCAGGCTTTCCAGGACCGGTTTTCAGGGTCCGGGCAGGGGGCCGGCGGTCGCAAGCCGTGCCCGGCAGAGGTGCGAGTCGGCCGTCATGTAGAGCGTGCGTCCGTCGCCGCCGAAGGCACAGTTGGCCGTCGCCTGCCCCGTGAGGAACGTCCCGAGGTGGGTTCCGTCGGGGGCGATCACGAGCACCCCTCCCGGCCCCGTCGCGAAGACGTTCCCGGCGAGATCGACCTTCAGCCCGTCGGGGAGCCCCTTCTTTCGCTCCTTGAAGAGCTTCGTGCCGTCGAAGAACGTCCGCCCCGCGTCGAGCGTGCCGTCGGCCTTCACGGTGAAGACCTTCCAGATCGGTGACTCCGGGTCGGACTGGGCGACGTAGAGCCGCT
>JBBAVU010000127.1:0-8510 GCA_040397565.1 Pirellulales bacterium
CCGACGACGAGATCGTCCGCCGCGACATGCTCGACTACGCCACGCGGATCGAGGCCTTCGATGCGGAGATCGCAGCCCTGCTCGACGTGCTCGAAAAGAGCGGCCAGACCGACGACACGATCGTGATCGTGACGAGCGACCACGGCATGCCGTTTCCACGGGTGAAGGGGCACTGCTTCGAGGCGGCCCACCGCGTGCCGCTCATCGTGCGGATGCCGCAGGGCCGCCGCGAGGCCGCCGGGCGGCGAGTGCAGGACTTCGTGAGCTTCGTCGACCTCGCCCCGACCTTCCTGGAGCTCTTCGGCATCGCCCGAGAGGCGTCGGGCATGAAGCCGATCACCGGCCACAGCATCGTCGATCTCGTCGGTCTCGCCGATCTCGCCAGGGGTCGGCCGTCGGGAACGTCGCGCGATGCCACGATCATCGGCCGCGAGCGGAACGACGTGAACGGTAGGCCGGGCACGCCCTCGGGCCTCGGCTATCCCGCCCGCGGCATCCGCGAGGGCAGGTTCCTCTACGTGAAAAACTTCGCCCCGGACCGCTGGCCCTGCTGCGATCCCGATCTGGGCCTCTCCGACACCGACCCGGGCCCGACGAAGCAGTTCATTACTGCTGCGGGGCAGCTCGACCGGTTCTGGAAACTCTGCTTCGGCCTGCGTCCGGCCGAGGAACTCTACGACGTCGAGCAGGATCCCGACTGTGTCAGGAACCTCGCCGGCGATGCCGCGCATGCGGCCGAGCGAAAGCGTCTCTCGGAGCGGCTCATGACGGCGCTCCGCGAGCAGGAGGACCCGCGGGTGCTCGGGCAGGGGGATGCCTTCGACGAGTATCCGGCGCCGCCCTATGCCAAGAAGCCCTGGTCGAAGGAAGACTCGCCGGACCGCGACCGCGACGTCGTGATCTACGGCGGCACGGCCGGCGCGGTGATCGCCGCGATCCGGGCGGCGATGCTCGGGGCCGACGTGGTGCTCGTCTCGCCCGACAGGCACTTGGGCGGGCTCACGAGCGGCGGTCTCGGCTACACCGACAGCGGCAACACTCGGGCGATTGGCGGGCTTGCGCGGGATTTCTACCGCCGCGTCTGGAAGCACTATCAGCAGCCGGAAGCCTGGAAGTGGCAGCCCCGCGACACGTTCCGGGGCATCGGGCAGGGTGTGAAAAAAGACGACACGGCCGACAACTCGATGTGGCTCTTCGAGCCACACGTGGCCGAACGGATTCTCGACGAGTGGCTCGCGGAGCATGCGGTCGAGGTCTTCCGCGAGGCGCGGCTCGACCGTGAGCGGGGCGTGGAGATCGTGCCCGCGGCCGGCGGCACGGCGGGGCCCACGATCATGGGACCCAGAATCAGGTCGATCGCGACGCTCGCCGGTCCCGCCGGTCCGGGGCGGCGGTTCGTGGGGAAGGTGTTCATCGACGCGACCTACGAGGGGGATCTCATGGCCGCCGCGGGCGTGAAGTACCACGTGGGCCGCGAGGCGAACGCCGTCTACGGCGAGGAATGGAACGGCAACCAGGTGGGCATCCTCCACCACGACCATTTCTTCAGGGTGCCGGTCGATCCGTTCAAGACGCCGGGCGACCCGAAGAGCGGACTCATCCCGCTCGTGTCTCCCGACCCACCCGGCACGCGGGGCGAAGGCGACAGGCGGGTGCAGGCCTACTGCTTCCGGATGTGCCTCACCGATCACCCCGACAACCGCATGCCGTTTGCGAAGCCCCAGGGCTACGACCCGGCCCGCTACGAGGTGCTCGCCCGCGTGCTCTCGGCCGGCTGGCGGGACGTCTTTGGGAAGTTCGACGCGATCCCCAACCGCAAGACCGACACCAACAACCACGGCCCTGTCTCGTTCGACCACATCGGGGCCAACTACGACTATCCCGACGCCTCGTACGAACGGCGGAAGGAGATCATCGCGGACCACGAGCGGTACCAGAAGGGCATGCTTTGGTTTCTTGCGAGCGACGAACGCGTGCCGGCCGACCTCCGCAACCGCATGAAGCAGTGGGGCCTGCCGAAGGACGAATATGGCGACAGCGGCCACTGGTCGCCGCAACTCTACATCCGCGAGGCGAGGCGGATGATCGGCGAGGACGTGCTCACCGAGCACGAGTGCCTGGGCAAGCGTGAGGTGAAGAAGCCGATCGGCATGGGCTCCTACACGCTCGACTCGCACAACGTCCGCCGCTATGTGACGCCCGAGGGCACCGTGCAGAACGAGGGCGACATCCAGCACCGGCCACCGGGGGCCTACCACATCGGCTACGGCTCGCTCATGCCGAAGCGGGGCGAATGCGCGAACCTGCTCGTGCCGGTCTGCCTGTCGGCGAGCCACATCGCCTACGGCTCGGCCCGCATGGAGCCGGTCTTCATGCTGCTCGGCGACGCGGCGGCCAATGCGGCCGTGCTCGCGGCCCGGGCCGGCTCGGCGGTGCAGGACGTCGATTACGCGTCGCTCCGCGGGTTGCTCGAGGCGCAGGGGCAGGTGCTGGAGATCCGCTCAACCAAGACGTCTCCGGAGACGAGACGATGAAACACTGTGCCCTGTTGGCCGCGGTCGCCATCGCGATCTCGGCCGGGGCGGGGGCCGCGGAGCCGCGGCGGCCGAACGTGCTCGTGATCCTCGCCGACGACCTCGGCTTCTCCGATCTCGGTTGTTACGGCGGGGAAATCGACACGCCGCACCTCGACGCCCTCGCCTCCGGCGGACTGCGGTTCACGCAGGGCTACTCGACGGCCCGCTGCTGGCCCTCCCGCGCGGCCCTGCTCACCGGCTTCTACCCGCAGGCGGTCCACCGCGATGCCCTGCCCGGTGGTTCTGGTGGAGGCACGAAGGGTGTTCGGCCTTCATGGGCCCGGCTCCTGCCGCAGTTGCTTGCGCCCGCCGGCTACCGCTCCTACCACTCCGGCAAGTGGCACGTCGACGGCGATCCGCGGAAGCATGGATTCGCGCGGTCGCTCATGGTCGATGCCGCAGCGCAGAGCAACTACTTTACGAGCCGCGCCGTGACCGAAGACGGCAGGCCGGTGCCGGAGTCGGCGAGCACGTACGTCACGACCCTCATTGGCGACCATGCCGTTCGCTGCCTGCGGGACCATGCCGAAGCGCACGGGGGCATTCCCTTCTTCCACTACGTCGCCTTCACGGCGCCCCACTTCCCGCTCCATGCTCCAGCCGACCTCGTCGCGAAGTACCGCGATCGCTACCGGGGCGGCTGGGACGCCGTTCGGGCCGCGCGGATCGAACGGCTGGCCACGATGGGGATCGTGACCGGGGCGGCCGAGACGATGGACCGCGGCGGCGGGCCGCCCTACTCGATGAAGCCGGAGATGCGAGACAGGCTTGGCCCCGACGACGTCGAGCGGGCGGTGCCTTGGGCCGAGCTCACGGCCAAGCAGCAGGCCTTCCAGGCCGAAAAGATGGCGATCCACGCCGCGATGGTCGAGGCGATGGACCGCGAGGTGGGCCGAATCGTCGCGGAGCTGAAGTCGGCCGGCCTCTTCGACGACACGCTCATCCTCTTCGCCAGCGACAACGGCGCCTCCGCCGAGATGCTCATCCGCGGCGAGGGGCACGACCCCGCTGCGCCTCCCGGCTCTCGGAAGACGTTTCTCTGCCTGGGGCCGGGCTGGTCGAGCTGCGCCAACGCCCCGTTCCGCCGGCACAAGATGTGGGTCCACGAGGGGGGCATCGCCACGCCCTGGATCGTTCATTGGCCGAAGGGGGCCGCGACGGCAGGGGACCTGCGGCGGCCGATGGTGCACGTCGTGGACGTCGCGCCCACGGTGCTCGAACTCGCCGGCGTCGAGCCGCCGAAGGAGCACGAGGGCCGTCCCGTGCCGCCGATGCACGGCCGGAGTTTCGCGAGGCTCCTTCGCGACGGCGACGCACCGCCCGTGCACGACGAGCTCTGGTGGTGCCACGGCGGCAACCGCGCGGTGCGGGCGGGTGACTGGAAGCTCGTGGCGGATCGGGAAAAGTCCTGGGAGCTCTACGACCTCGCCACAGACCGCTGTGAGACGAAGGACCTGGCCGCCAGCCAGCCCGATCGCGTGCGAGCCCTCGAGGCCCGCTGGCAGGCGACCGCGGACGACTGCCGTGGCTTGGCGGGCGCACCGGCGAAGCGGCCGCCGAACGTCGTGATCGTGTTCTGCGACGACCTCGGCTACGGCGACCCGTCGTGCTACGGCGGGAAGGTTCCGACGCCGCACATCGACCGGATCGCCCGCGAGGGGATCCGCTTCACCGACTTCCACGTGCCACACCCGGTCTGCTCGGCCTCGCGGGCGGCGCTCCTGACGGGCTGCTACTCGCCGCGGGTGTCGATCCACGGGGCGCTCATGCCCACGTCCACCCATGGCATCGCCGCCGCCGAGACCACGCTCGCGGAGCTGCTCCGCGACCGCGGCTACCGCACGGCCTGCGTGGGGAAGTGGCATCTCGGCCACCTGCCCGAGTTCCTGCCCACGCGACACGGCTTCGACGAGTGGTTCGGCCTGCCGTACTCGAACGACATGTGGCCGCCGAACGGTGGCAAGCATCCGCCGCTGCCGCTCTTCGACGGCGAGCGGGTGATCGATGCCGACGTCACGGCCGAAGACCAGGCGACGCTGACCGCCCGCTACACCGCCCGGGCCGTGGACTTCATCGAGCGGGCCGGGATATCGGGTGATGCCCGGCCGTTCTTCCTCTACCTCGCCCACTCGATGCCGCACATCCCGCTCTTCGCGGGCGAGGCGTTTCGCGGCAAGTCGGGGGCGGGCCTCTACGGCGACGTGGTCGCCGAGATCGACGCCTCGGTCGGGGCGGTGCTCGACACCCTCGACCGCACCGGCCAGGCCGAAAACACGCTCGTGGTTTTCACGAGCGACAACGGTCCATGGCTGCAATTCGGCAACCACGGCGGCTCCGCCGGACCGCTCCGCGAGGGCAAGGGAACGGTGTTCGAGGGGGGCATCCGCGAGCCATGCGTCGCGCGGCTGCCAGGCGTGATCCCGGCGGGCAGCGTCAGCGACGCGCTCCTCGCATCGATCGACATCCTGCCGACCGTCGCCGCGCTGACGGGCGAGCCGCTGCCGACGGATGAGAGCGGGCATTGCACGGTCGCGGGCAGACGGATCGACGGCCATGACCGCCGCGGGGCCTTCGCGGCCACGGAGCCGGCGACCGTGAGCGACGCGGTCACGCACTGGTACTACTACAAGACGGGCGAGCTGCAGGCGGTGCGCCGCGGTCGGTGGAAGCTCCTGCTCCCGCATACCGCCAGCAGCATGGAGGCGGGAACGCCGGGCCGTGACGGCGCATTCGGCAAGCCGCAGCCGATGAAGGTCGGCGGCGAACTCTACGATCTCGCGGCCGACGTCGGCGAGCGGCACGACGTGGCCGCGGAGCATCGGGAGATCGTGGCCGAGCTCGAGAAGGTGGCGGAGGCCGCGAGGGCCGAGCTCGGCGACGCGCTCACCGGCCGCAAGGGCGTCGGCGTGCGACCGCCGAATTGAACCTCCACGGTAGCCGTGCTGCCACGGTGTGCAGACTGCCAGTCTGCAACTACAGATTGGTTTGCGGCACCTTGTAGCCGCAGAGTGGCACTCTGCGAGTCACGCCCTACTCGAGCAGACCGTCGAGCCTGCCGGTGCTGTCTCCGAGATGCTCGACCGACGCGTTCATCCGGTCGAGCAGGGAGAGCCAGAGGTTGGAGAGCGGCGTCTTCTCGGGATAGCGGAGGTGCCGGCCCGTCGTGATCGTGCCGCAGCCGCCGCCGGCCAGCAGGATCGGCAGGTCGTCGTGGTTGTGCTTGTTGCCGTCGTGGATGCCGCAGCCGTAGACGATCATCGAGTGGTCGAGGAGCGTTCCATCCGCCTCGGCCACCGCGTCGAGCCGCTCGAGCAGGTAGGCGACGTTGCGGGCGTGGAAGAGGTTGATGGTGCGGATCTTCGCCTGCTTCTCCGGGTTGCCGCCGTGGTGCGAGAGATCGTGATGCCCCTCCGGCACCCCGATGAACGGATAGGGCTTGTTGCTCCCCTCGTTGGCCAACACGAACGTGGCGATGCGGGTGACGTCGGCCTGAAACGCCACCACGAGGAGATCGCACAGGAGCCGGATGTGCTCGCCGTAGTCGCGGGGAATGCCGGCCGGCTGAGCCATGCGAGGCGGCTCGACCGGGGGCATCGAGGCGGCCCGTTCGATCCGCTGCTCGATGTCGCGGACCGACGTGAAGTATTCGTCGAGCTTCCGCCGGTCTGCGGCCGCCAGACGCCGTTCGATCCCGCGGGTCTCCTCCTGCACGAAGTCGAGGATGCTTCGGCGGCGGGCGGCGCGGGACAGGGCGGCCGGGTCACCGTCGCCGAAGAGCCGGTCGAAGACCACCTTCGGGTTCACCTCCTTGGGCACCGGCTGCGTGGGCGACCGCCATGACATCGTGGAGGAGTAGACGCAGCTGTACCCGGAATCGCAGTCGCCTGCCATCGCCCCCTGGTCGGCGCCGATTTCGAGCGACGCGAGCCTCGTCTCGTCACCGACCATGTCGGCCGCGATCTGGTCGACGGAGGTGCCGTTGCGGATGCTCGTGCCATCGGTCTTCCTGGGGTGCACGCCCGTGAGGAACGCCGCCATCGCCCGGGCATGGTCGCCGCCGCCGTCGCCGTGAGCCCTGGCCTTGTCGGCCTCGAGCCCCGAGAGCACGGCCAGCTTCTCTTTCAGGCCGGCCATCGGCTCGAGGATCGTCGAGAGTTCGAAGTCGCGGCCCTCTCCCCGCGGTGTCCAGTCGGTCATCTGCTGGCCGTTGGGCGCATAGAGAACAGCGAGCCGGTTGGGGGGGCCGGGCTGCGTCGCGGCGGCACGGGCCGCGAGCGGGCCCATCGCCTCGAGCCACGGGAGTGGCATGGCGACGCCGAGGCCGCGAAGGAGCGTGCGACGGGAGAGAAGCCTGGCGGTGACGTTCGGCATGGGTTGCTCCTGTTCAGTCCTCGTGACCGCCGCCGCGTCGCTCGCGGAAGGCGTCGCTCGACACGATGCCGGCCACGAGCACCGACACCCGGTGATCCTCCGACTCGAGCCTGTCGACGATCCGCTCGATCGACCGCCGGTCGGCCGGCTCCGGCCCGCGGCCCAAGGCGTAGGTCATCATCTTCTCGGCGAGGCAGCGGCAGAACTCGCGTTTTTTCGCGAGTAGCACGTCCTTCAGTCCGGCCGGACCGGAAAACGTGGTGCCGTCGGGGAACGTGCCTCCGGCGTCGATCTCGAAGCCTCCGTCCTTCGCGCGATAGCCCCCCACGGCGTCGTAGTTCTCGAGCGCGAATCCGATCGCATCCATCCGGGCATGGCAGCCCGCGCAGGCGGCGTTCTTGCGATGCACCTCCATCCGCTCCCGCAGCGAGGCGGTCGCCGACGCAGCCTCGTCCTCGGCCAATTCCGGCACGTTCGGCGGCGGCGGGGGTGGCGGCTCGCCGAGCAGCTGCTCCAGCACCCAGCGGCCGCGCTTCACCGGCGAGGTGCGGGTGGGATTCGAGGTCGCCGTGAGGATGCCGGCCTGCGAGAGGAGTCCGCCGCGCGTGCGGTCGGCGCAGGGGACGCGGCGGAAGTCCTTGCCCGTGCCGCCGGCGGCGCGGTAGGCGGCTTCGAGTCCGTAGTGTTTCGCGAGTGGCCCGTTGACGAACGTGGAGCCGGCGTCGATCAGTTCGAGCACGCTGCGGTCCTCCCGGAAGATGTCCCCCACGAAGAGCTCGGTCTCGCGGATCATCGCGGTCCTTAGCGCGTTGTCGAACGTCGGAAAGTGACCGCCGTCGGGCGAGATGAACTCGATCCGCTTCAGCTGCAGCCACTGCATCGCGAAGCTGGTCACGAGGGCGTCGGCCCGCGGGTCGGCCAGCATCCGGCGAACCTGCCCCTCGATGCCGGCCGACAGCTGCCCGCGTTCGGCGAGGTCGAGCAGTTCGTCGTCGGGCATCGTGCTCCAGAGGAAGTAGGAGAGCCGGGAGGCGAGCTGGAACTCGTCGAGCGGCCTGGCTTCCTTCGCATCGGGCCGGTCGTCGAACTCGACACGGAAGAGAAATTTGGGCGAGCAAAGCGCCGCCTGCATGGCGAGCTGTACGCCCTCGTGCCAGCCGCGGCCCTCCTTCATGGCGGCTTCGACGAGCGCCGCGTGGCGGTCGAGCTCTCCGGAATCGAGGCTGCGGCGGAAGGCCCGCCTCAGGAACCGCCCGAGCACCTCGCGGGTCTGTTCCTCCCGCGGACTCTTCGGATCGCATGCCAGGAGCCGTCTCTGCGTCGCCGGCCGCGGGTCGAGGGGGCCGGTGAGTTCGAAGCCGCCGACGAACACGATGCTGGGCGGGGCGTCTGCGGCGGGCTTCTCGAGGGCGACGAGGATCCGCTCGCGGCCGGGCAGGGGAGGGAGCCGGAGGGTGATCGCGTCGGCCGACTCCCGCGAGGTGCCGGTGATCACGAACGACTGGAGCACGCGGGCGGGCCGCGGCACGTTGCCCGAGAGCCGATCGAGCGCGTCGGCCGCGC
>JBBAVU010000128.1:0-8489 GCA_040397565.1 Pirellulales bacterium
GAGAGCGTGCTCGTGCTCGCCCCCGACGCGATCGATCCGGCCCAGCGGGAGATGCTCTTCATCAGACAGCCGAGCGAACAATCGGCCCAGTGGGACGGCGAGTCGCTCACCAGGGAGCGGGCCAGGGAGATCTCCGGCGTCGCGAAGGTCCGCTGGCTCGCCGACTTCTCGAAGGTGCTCCACTCGCTCATGTGCGAAAGCGACCTCGTGCTGCTCGACTCCAACGAGCACGAACGCGCGACCGCCAAGGTGGAATCCCGCGACCTGCGGATGGCGCGGCAGCTGCTCGCCCGCTACCCGCTCCACCGCCACGACCGGCTCGCGCCGCTCATGCGGCGGCTGCGGGCCGTGAAGGATCCGGTCGAGATCGAGCTCGTCCGCACGGCCGTCGACATCACCGACGCGGGCTTGCGGCGGGTGCTTGCGACCCTGCGGCCGGGAATCATGGAATACGAGCTCGAGGCGGAACTGCTCGCGGAGTTCACCCGCCGCCGCGGAAAGATGGCCTACAACCCGATCGTCGGTTCGGGCGGGAACGCCTGCGTGCTGCACTACCACGACAACGACCACACGTGTCGAGACGGCGACCTCGTGCTCATCGACGTGGGGGCCTGCTACGCCAACTACAACGCCGACCTCACCCGCACCTACCCCGTGAACGGCCGGTTCTCGCCGCGGCAGCGTGCCGTCTACGAGGCCGTCCTGCGAGTGCTCCAAAAGTCGATCGCGCGGACGACCGCCGGCACCACGCTGCGGGCGTGGAAGCGGGCGGCGCAGCTCGACATGAACGCCGAGCTAAAGTCGCTGGGGCTGGTGTCGTCCGAGGAACTCGCGAAGGACACCGCCGAGGAGCCCGCCTGCCGGAAATACTTCATGCACGGCCTCGGCCATTCGCTCGGCCTCGGCGTGCACGACCTCGCGCCCCTCGACGGACCGTTGCAGCCCGGCTGGATCGTCACCGTCGAACCGGGGATCTACATCCCCGAGGAGGGCATCGGCATCCGCCTGGAAAACGACGTCCTCGTCACCGAGAGCGGGCCGGTCGACCTCTCGAGCCACGTGCCGATCCTGCCCGACGACATCGAGTCGCTCATGGCGCGTTCGGGATGATCTACCTCGACCACGCGGCGACGACGCCGCTCGGCCCGGAGGCGGCCGAGGCGATGGAGCGGGCGCAGGCCGAAGCCTTCGCGAATCCGTCGAGCCCGCACGCTGCCGGAAGGCGGGCGAAGCAATCGCTCGAGGATTCCCGCGAACGCATCCTCGAACTGCTCGGGGCGACGGCGGCCGGCCGGCACCGCGACCGGCTCGTCTTCACCTCCGGAGCCACCGAGGCCAATCGGCTCGGTATCCTCGGATTGGCCGCCGCGGCGGCGATGAACGGGCCGCCGGATCAGCCCCCGGGCACGATCCTCGTCTCGCCGAGGGATCATGCGAGCATCCTCGCGGCGGCCGCGGCGGCCGGAGATCGCGGGTTCCGGATTCAATCGCTTCCACTCTCGTCCGCCGGCGTGCCCGACCGCGCGGCCCTCGATGGGCGGCGTGCCGCGGGCGGCTGCACGATCGCGACGGCCACCGTCGTCTGCGGCCAGACGGGAATCGTCGACGATCCCGCCCCGCTCGCCGCCGACTACCCGGACGTCGTCGTGCATGCCGACGCGACGCAGTCGGCCGCCTGGCTCGACCTGCCGTTTCGCGATCTCAACGTCGCGGCGATGGTGGTCGCCCCCCACAAGTTCGGCGGCCCCCGCGGGATTGGCGGCCTGGTGGTCGGCCATGGTCGGGCCATCGAGCCCGTCACGGCCGGCTCCCAGGAATCCGGCCTCCGGGGCGGGACGGAGCCGGTCGTGCTCGCCGCGGGATTCGCCGCGGCGCTCGCGGCAGCCGTCGGGAGGCGACAGGCCGAATCTGCGAGGATCACCGGACTGCGCGAGGATTTCGAGCGGCGCGTCGTCGCGGCCGCCGTGGAATGCGGCGTCACCGCGGTCGTGATCGGCGGCGGCCGCCGGTCGCCGCATATTTCGACGATCTCGTTTCCCGGCCTCGATCGGCAGGCGATCGTGATGGCGGCCGACCTCGAGGGAATCGCCTGCGCGACCGGAACGGCCTGCTCGAGCGGTTCCGCCGAGCCGTCGCCGGCGATCGCGGCGATCTCGCCGTCGTCCGCGATCGTCCGCGGGGCCGTGCGATTCAGCTTCGGAGTGGATTCGTCGCAGCGAGAGATCGAACTGAGCGTCGAACTGCTCACGGCGGTGCTCAGACGCATCGCGCATGGCCGGGAGTTGGGATCGGCTCTCGATGGTCGGACTTGGTGTTGAGCGGCGGTTGCACGCTCCGGTTTGCATTGGTTCGATCGATCGTTACGCTGTGTCGAATCGGCAGGGAAGCCCGGCAGTCGTTCCACCGGAGGACGTTCCGATGCCCGCCGATTTCCCCGTTCTCGGGCCCGAGAATTCGCTCCTGCGGCATGGGATCGAATGCGTCGTGGCAGGGTCCGACCGCTACGTCCCCCTCGTGATGGTCGGCCGGTCGGAGTGGGGCAAGGCCGATTGCCTCGACTACCTCGAGAAGGCCTCGCTCGAGCGGTCGCCGCCCGGTGGGGACCGCGTCACGGTCGAACGCTGGGACGGGCGGACGCTCGAAAAAGATCTCGCCGCCGCCCTCGAATCGGATTCGCTCCACCGGCTCCACCAACGGTTCGTCGCCGCCGACCTCGTGATCGTGGACGGGCTCGACCGGGCCACGAAACAGGCTGTTTTCCAGGCGTTTTCGGCTCTTTTGGACAGGGTCATCGAGTCCTCCGGGAGGGTCGTCGTGACCCTCGAGCACTTCCCGACGGACGTCAAGGCTTTTCCACCGTCGCTCGTCTCCCGGTTGTCCGCCGGCTTGGTCGTGGCCGTGCGAATTCCGGACGGCGAATCGAGGATCGATCCGCACGGCCCCGTGCCCTCGATCCGCAGGATCGCGTCCATGACGGCGAAGCGGTTTTCCATGCAGCCTGCCTGCCTCGTCGGCCCCTGCCGCCGCAAGAACGTGGCCCACGCCCGCAGCACGGCGATTTTCCTCGCGAGACGACTCACCGGAAAGAGCCTGGTGGAGATCGGCAGGTTCTTCGGTGGCAGGGATCACACGACGGTGCTCCACAGCATTCGCGTCGTAAAAAAGAGGTACGAGACCGATCCGGGATGCCAGCGGGACGTCGACGCCATCACGCAATCCCTGGGACTCGGAGGGATGGAGAACTCCGAGGCCGCGACACGGGCCGGCGACGCTGTCGGTTCACTGTCATCGCAGCTGTCGAAACCAGGTCGGCAATCGGCCACGTCGCGACAAGGCCGGACCACCGCCATCGCCTGATCAGTGGACTGGCGTCCCGCCGACCATCCACTGGCATCCTCCCGATGGCGAATGGACCGGACGTCGGCATCCAACCCCCAGCTCCACGCACCGTTCCAGACTGGAAACCGACGTCGAACCGCCAATCGATGCGACCGATTTTCCACAGGTGATCTTCCGGCCACAGGATCGTTTTTGCATCTGGATTCACGGCTCCCGGGCCACCCCGGCAGGATCGCGATCTCTCCCTCGAGAGCACGCCGTCGCCGCGGGCCTTACTGGTGCTGCTGCCCCCTGTTTCCATCCCTGTTTTTTCAAGAGAAATATAAGCAGAAAACAGGGGGAAAGCTTCGAACGAACGTGCCGCGGCCGTGGCAGTCGGGCACCTGCCTGGCGCCCCCGCCACCGGGTACAATCCGGGCCTCGAAAACATCCCCGGAAAGGACGATCCTGCCCGATGAAGGTGCGTTGCAATCGTGAGCCGCTTTTGGCGGCTCTCCAGTCGGCCTCGGCCGTTGTCCCCTCCCGCTCGACCAAACCCGTCCTCACGAACGTCAAGCTCGAAGCCTCCACGACCACGGATGGTTCCCCGCGGGCCGTGCTCCTCGCGAGCGACCTCGAGGTCGGCATCCGGGTCGAACTCGGCGTCATCGACGTCGCCGCTGCAGGATCGGTGCTCCTGCCGAGTTCGCGGCTTTCGGCGATCGTGCGCGAGAGCCCGTCGGGCACGGAGTTCGAGATCCACTCCGACGGCACTGCCACGGTCGTCAAGGCGTCGCGGAGCCAGTTCCGGCTCCCGGCCGAGGATCCGATGGAGTTTCCCTCGGTGGCGACGTTCCCCGACGAGGCCTGCTATGAACTCTCGACGCCGCTCGCCCGCGAGATCGTCCGTCGCACCGTCTTCGCCACCGACAACGAGTCGAGTCGCTACGCGCTCGGCGGCGTGCTCGTGGAGTTCGCCGAGGGCCGTGCGATCGCCGTAGGAACCGACGGGCGGCGGCTCGCGAAGATGGAAGGGCCCGTCACCGCCTCGGGCGGTTCGCCGCCGGGGGCGCAGCCGATCGTGCCGGCCCGCGCGATGCAGCTGGTCGAGCGGTGCCTCGGATCACAGGATGCCCCGGTCCACGTCGCCGTGAGGCCGAGCGAAATCCTCGTTCGCACGTGCGGCACGACGATCTCCGCGAGGCTCGTGGAGGGTCGGTTTCCCAGGTGGAGGGATGTGTTTCCGGATCGGCCGGATGCGACGCGTGTGTCGGTGACGGCCGGTCCGCTTTTGGCGGCCGTCCGCCAGGCGGCGATCACCACGAGCGAGCAGTCGAAGGGGGTCGATTTTTCCTTCGAACCCGGCGTGCTCGTGCTCTCTGGCCGTTCCAGTGAAAGCGGTGAGAGTCGCGTGGAACTGCCGATCGACCACACCGGGCAGACCGTGCGGATCAAGATCGACCCGCGATTCGCGAGCGACTTCCTGCGAGTGCTCGATCCGGGCACGAACGTGTCGATCGAACTCACGGATGGCCAGAGCGCGGCGGTCTGCCGCACCGACGACGGCTACGGCTACGTGATCATGCCCCTGGCTGCCGACTGATGGAACCGATGCGCGTGGACGAGAGGTTTCAGGAGAGGCGTCGGGAATCCGCGGGGCCGCAGCCGGTCGCCCGGGTGATCTCGCGGCTGCTGTCGAGCCGGGGCTACGACCGCGAGCAGTCGGCCGGCCGCCTGGCGACCGCCTGGGAGGAGGTCGCTCCGCCCGCCTTCAGGAACCGGTCCCGCGCAGGCGCCGTCCGCCGCGGCGTGCTCGAGGTGGTCGTGTCGCATTCGGCGCTCGTTCAGGAGATGGGATTTCACAAGGAGGAAGTGCTCAGGAGGCTCGGCGAGGCGGTTCCCGCGGAGGGGATCGCCGACATCAAGTGCCGGGTCGGCGACGTTTCCTAGGAGACAATTTCTGATGGCGGAAGACACACAGCGTGGCTCGACTGAACGCGGCTCGAACGAGCCAAACGGCGATGCTTCGCGGCAGGAGGGCTACACCTCCGCCGACCTCAAGCATCTCTCCGACCGGGAGCACGTGCGGGAGCGGTTCGGCATGTACATCGGCGACAACACGTCGCGGGGCCTGCACCATCTCGTCTACGAGGTCGTGGACAACTCGATCGACGAGTGCATGGCCGGGTACGCCAAGCACGTGAGCGTGACGGTGAACGTGGACGGCAGCGTGACGGTCGAGGACGACGGCCGCGGCATCCCGGTGGACCGACACCCGCAACTCTCCGAGGAGATGGAACGCGACGTCTCCACGCTCGAGGGCGTGATGACGGTGCTCAAGTTCGGCGGCAAGTTCGAGAAGGGGGCCTACCAGACCTCCGGCGGCCTCCACGGCGTGGGCGTGACGGTGGTGAACTTCCTCTCCGAATGGTGCGAGGTGGAGGTCTCCCGCGAGGGGCACGTCTGGCAGCAGGAATACCAGCGTGGGGAGCCGACCGGGCCGGTGCGGAAGATGGGCACGACCACGCGGGCGGGCACGAAGACCACGTTCAAGCCCGACCCGCAGATCTTCCCGCAGACGAAGTTCTCCTGGGACATCCTTTCCCGCCGGCTGCGGGAGCTCGCCTTCCTCAATTCGGGCGTGCGGATCTCCTTCACGGATGCCGCCAGCGGCAACACGGAGGAGTATTTCTACGAGCGGGGCGTGGAGGAATTCGTCGAGCATCTGAACAAGGCGAGCGACCCGATCCACGGCGACGTGATCACGATCAAGGGCTCTGGCGAGGGCGTGAGTTGGGACATCGCCCTGCAGTACACCGGCGAATACACCGAGAGCCTTCACAGCTACGTCAACAACATCTCGACGACCGAGGGGGGCACCCACGTGTCGGGCTTCCGCTCGGCCCTCACCCGCGCCCTGAACGCCTACGGCAAGAAGACCGGCATCTACAAGGATCTCGTGCCGACCGGCGAGGACGTTCGCGAGGGGCTCACGGCGGTGATCAGCGTCCGCGTGCCGCACCCCCAGTTCGAGGGCCAGACGAAGACGAAACTCGGCAACGGCGAGGTCGAGGGGATCATCAACTCGGCCGTCGGCGACTACCTCGCGAAGTACCTCGAGGAGAATCCCAAGAGCGCGAAGGCGATCGTGCAGAAGGGCGTGCTCGCCGCGGAGGCTCGCGAGGCCGCGAAGAAGGCGAAGCAACTGCTCCGAGAGCGGAAAGGTGCCCTTTCAGGCGGCGGCCTGCCCGGCAAGCTCCGCGACTGCACCAGCCGCGACGTCGAGAAGTGCGAACTGTATCTGGTGGAGGGCGACTCGGCCGGCGGAAGCGCCGAGGGAGGCCGTCATCGCGAGTACCAGGCGATCCTTCCGCTGCGGGGCAAGATCATCAACGCCTACAAGAGCCGCGACGACAAGGTGCTCGCCAACGAGGAGGTGCGGAGCGTGATCTCGGCGATCGGTGCCGGAATCGGCGAAGAGGCCGACCTGGGCAAGCGGCGGTACGACAAGGTCGTGATCATGACCGACGCCGACGTCGACGGCTCGCACATCCGCACGCTCCTGCTCACCTTCTTCTACCGCCAGATGTACCGTCTCGTGGCGGAGGGGCACGTCTACGTGGCGCAGCCTCCGCTGTTTCGCGTGCGAAGCAGGAAGCAGACCTACTACGTGCAGACCGAGGAGGAGATGAAGGGGCAACTCCTCGACCAGGGCCTCGGCGAGGGGATTTTTCTGCCCGGCGATGGCCGCGAGATCTCGGGCGCCGACATGCAGCGGCTCTGCCGGACGCTCTCCGGGCTCGAGGACGCGCTCGTCGCCCTCGAGAAGCGGGGAATAAGCCTCCGCGACCATGCCGGCCGCCGTGATGCCGCCAGCGGCAAGCTGCCGATGTACCACGTCTACTACGGGGTCGAGGAGCGGTGGTTTACCAGCCGCGACGAGCTCGAGGCTTTCGTGAAGAGCAAGGAGAAGACCGCGGGCGGCACGCTCGCCGTGGGGCGGATCGAGGAGTCGGTCGCGGCGGGCGACACCACCCCCGGCACGGCCCACGACACCGGGCACGACCAGCTCGTGGTCATCGATCTCCACGAGGTGCGGAGCATCAACGCGGGGCTCAAGGAGCTCGAGGCGATGGGCTTCGGGATCGAGTCGCTCATGCCGGAGGATCGCACCGGCAGCGAGGCGCCGAGGTACATGCTCCGCCGCGGCGAGAACGAGATCGGCCTCGAGGATCTCCGCGGGCTGCTCACGGCCGTGCGGCGGGCGGGCGAAAAGGGGCTCTCGATCACCCGCTTCAAGGGGCTCGGCGAGATGAACGCCGAGGAGCTCCGCGACACGACGCTCGACCCGGCCAACCGCACCCTCCTCCGCGTCACGATGAGCGACGCGGCGGCCGCCGACGACCTCTTCCGCGTGCTCATGGGGGAGAAGGTCGAGCCCCGGCGTGAGTTCATCGAGCGGCACGCGCTCGACGTGAAGAATCTCGACGTCTGACCCAGGAACCCCCCGGAGCCTCCCAATGCCCAAGAAGACCGTCGCCGACATCGACCCCGCCGGAAAGACGATCCTCGTCCGCGTCGATTTCAACGTGCCGCAGGATGACTCCGGCGGAATCACCGACGACCGCAGGATCCGGATGGCCCTTCCGACGGTGAAGTCGATCCTCGACCGCGGTGGGAAGGCCGTGCTCATGTCGCACCTCGGCCGGCCGGCCGGCAAGGGGTTCGAGAAGGAGTTTTCGCTCGAGCCCGTCGCCAGGCGGCTCGGGGAACTGCTCGGCAGGTCGGTGGTGCTCGCGGGCGACACCGGTGGGCCGGATTCGCATGCGAAGGTGAAGTCGCTGCCGGCAGGGGGTGTGCTGCTGCTCGAGAACGTGCGGTTCAACAAGGGGGAGAAGAAGGGGGACGACGCGGCCTACGTCGGCGGCCTCGCGGCGATCGCCGACGCCTACGTGAACGACGCCTTCGGCACCTGCCATCGCACCGAGGCGAGCATGCACGGCGTGCCGGTCGCGATGAAGAAGCTCGGCAAGCCGGCCGCGGTCGGCTTCCTCGTCGAGAAGGAGATCGCCTACCTGGCCGACGCGATCCACTCGCCGAAGCGGCCGTTCGTCGCGATCCTCGGTGGGAAGAAGGTCTCCGACAAGATCGCCGTGATCACGAACCTCCTC
>JBBAVU010000129.1:0-8388 GCA_040397565.1 Pirellulales bacterium
CTCCCCCGGCGGCAATGCGGCATCGTTCAGGTGGGCTCGTAACCGGGCATCCCCCCAAGAGACTTCGTCAACGCCGCTCTCGACTTGCGATTATTTTGTGCAGGTCTTCGGCGGTGTCGATGTCGTGAAACGACGCGAGCGCGGGGTCGATGCGGCGGAGTTGCTCCTCGTCGATCGTTCGCGTCCGCAGCTTCGAGAGCATGCCCCGCACGTCCCGCCGGCCGGAGGCGAGGTGCGACTCGATCGCGGGGAGCGCCGTCGTGCGGATCGCCGAGAGGAGCACCTGCGGATGGCCGCCGACCTCGGGAACGGCCCAGTCGCATTGCGTCCCGGCGTTCACGAGCGACTCGACGAGCAGCCGCACGACGTCGGGCGACATCCTCGGTGAGTCGCACGATGCGATGACGGCGATCCCGTCGTCCGGGAGCGTCGCGCCCCGCAGGCCGTCGGCCAGTGCCGCAAGCGGTCCGGCCCCGGCCGTCGTGTCGCGTACCACCCGGACCGGAATTGACGTGGCGAACGAATCCGGGTCGATCGCCTGACCGGCCGCCACCACGACGACGATCTCGCCGACCGACGGCGTTACCGCGGCGATCGCCCTCGCGAGGAACGTTCGACCCTCGAACTCGAGCATCGCCTTCTCGACGCCGCCGAGCCTCGATCCCGCCCCGCCAGCGAGGATGATCCCGACCGCCGGTGCCGCGGCGACTACGGCGAGATCGCGGCAGTGGGCGAAGAGCAGCCGCCATTCCTCGGCGGCTATCGCGCGGACAGGTTCCTCGTCCGACGAGGAGCGCCTCGCGAGGTCCTCGCACACGTCGACGAATCGGAGGGGATCCCACTCGGCGGCGGAGGCGAGCCAGCCGTGCCGGGGATCGTGGAGCCGGGTGGACGACGCGATGCGGCGAGCGGCCTCGGCGAGCCTGGGAAATAGCGGGTGTTGCCCGACCCGCCGGAACCAGTATTTCGCGTTCGAGAAGTCTCCCTCGCGGCGGTGCATGATCGCATGCCACCAACTGCCCTCGGGCGTGTCGATGCCCTGGCTGACCGCATGCGACTCCTCGAGGCAGTCGTTCCAGAGCCACAGGCCCGCGAGGCAGCCCCTGGCGGCGGCGGTGTCCGCGATCCTGCGGCCCTGGAAAAGCGACTCTGGAGACAGTTTCGACAGCGACCGCCTCGCCCCCTCGACCGGCCGTCCGGCGCCGAGGGGCGGAGTGCGGCCGGCCACGAGCGGATCGATGACGGGGCCGAAGTGCGCGGTCATGTGCGGAAGCGAATTCCTGGCGAGACTCTCGGGGTCGCGAGCCGATGAATCTCGATGAACAGTGTAGTGGGGCATCCGCCGGCGCGGTGACGACCGCGGACCACATGGGCCGCGGCGGGTATACTCGCCCCACCACGGAAGGAGCACGGCAGGGATGGCCAGGCGCAGGCGCACTTGGGAGGAAATCGAGGACGACGATTTCTCCGACTGGCAGCCACCGAGCGGTCGTCGGCGGCGAATCCTGCTGCTCGTGGCACTCCCGCTCCTCGCAGCCGGGGCATGGTTCGCCCCCTCGGCCGCCGTGCTCACGCCACTTCGCGACCAGCCCCTCGGTGCGATCTTCGCGGGCATCGACGGCAGCATCGGCAGCCGCGCCGCGGCGTGGAACTGGCTCGGATCGGTCGAATACCGCGACGTGATCGTCCGCGACCGGCAGGGCCGCGGGGTCATCGCGATCGACCGGATCTCGCTCGATCGCGGCATTCTCGGTCTCGCGGCGAACCGCTCCGACTTGGGCACGCTCCGCATCGCGGGCGTCGAGGCCCTGCTCGAGGTCCGCCGGGGAGGATCGAACCTCGAGGATCTGCTCGCGCCCTGGCTCGCAGCGCCGGCGACCGTGGCCGTGCCGCAATTCTCGATCGAGGTCGTCGACGCGGCCGCCCGGATCATCGATACGGAACGGCGCGACGAGTGGCGGATCGGAGACGTCGTCGCCTCGGGTCCGGTCGACCCCCAGCCTTCGTTCGACGGCTGGGCCGTCTCCGGACGCCTCATGCATGCCTCCGCGGCGGCGGCGATCGTGGATCGGCCCACGGGTGCCGTCGCCGACGGGCCACTCGACCGCCGGCCGATCGCCGCGGCCGCTACCGCGGCGCTCGCGAGGGACGGAGGCTGGTCGGTGTCGGCGACGGTCGACTCCGTCGCCGACACGAGCTTCGCGTTGGCGACGACCCACCTGCCCCTTGGAATCACGAGCGTGCTCGCGACCCGCTTCGACGGCGCGACCGTGCTCGACGGCCTGGCCGACCTGCGGATGGACCTGCACGTTCCCCGTCGGCCCCCCGGGCAGGGCGCGGAGCCGGCGCGGCCTTGGACGATGGCGGGGACGCTCTCCGGAAGCCGCCTGGCCGTCTGCGATGCGTCGACCCTTCGAGAACGACTCGCAATCGAGCGGCTCGACGCGCCGTTCGACCTGTCGATCGAGGGTCGGACGGTGAACGTGCGGAAACTGGAGGCGAGAAGCCCGCTGTTCAAGGCCGAGGCCTCGGGACGGATCCTGCTGCCCGGCGGAAGCTCGTGGGATTGGCTCGAGCACCTCGCGAGGAGCGACTTCGCGTTCTCGGCCGACATCGACCTCGCAGCGGCTGCCAAGGCGCTGCCGGGAGGACTCGAGGTGCGGCCCGACGTCCGCGTGACGGCAGGGCAGATGCAGCTGGCGGCGGCGGCCTACGCCGACGGCGGCGAGCGGGTGCTCGAGATGCGGGCGAGCTCCCGCGACCTCGCCGCCGTGCAGGGAAATCGGCAGCTCCGTTGGAACGAGCCCTTCACGGCTTGGCTGCGGGGCAGGCGGGCCGCCGCGGCCGGAGAGCGGCTTCGGATCGAAGAAGCGCGAATCGCGTCGGCGGCCATCGAACTCACCGCGACCGGCTCCGCCGAAGGGGGCAACCTGGAGTGGACGGTCGACCTCGACCGGATCGTGGAAGAGGCGTCTGAACTACTCGACCTGCGGGCCGTCGAGATCGCCGGAACGTCGCGGGGCCGGCTCGACGTCGTGCGGCGGAGGACGGGCCAGTCCTATGCCGCGACGATCTCGTCGAGCGTCGAGAACCTCACGCTCCATCTGCCCGGCCGGCCGCGTCTCCGCGAGCCGAAGCTGTCGCTCGAGGCAACGGGCGCGGGGAGCTTCGCCGGGGCCGCGGTGCTCCTCGACGACGCCCACGCCCGCATTGCGTCGGCGGAAGACTCGCTCGAGGCCACGCTCACCGGCGGGGCCCTCGTCGATTACGCCGCCATCCTTTCCGGCGGCTCGGACCGTGGGCTCTTGATCCGCGCCGCCCCCTCGTCGACCGGCATCGCGGCCGATCTCTCCGTCGAAGGCGACGTCGAGCAGTGGCATCGCCGGCTCGCCGTCTTCGCCGACGTCGTCGACCCGGAACGCACCTCCTGCGGCGGCACGCTCCGGGCATCGGCCACGCTCGCCGCTCAGGGCGACGTGTGGCAGGTGACGAAGGCTGCGGTCGAGATCGAAAAGCCTTCGGTGCGGCTCGAAGGCCGATCGATCGAGGAGCCGAGGCTCGTGGCCAGCGGCGCGGGGGCGTTCCATCCGGCAAGCGGACGCGTCGACCTCTCCTCCGCCGAGGTCCTCACGTCGACGGTGTCGCTGCGGACCGGCGGATTGTCGATCCTGCCGGCGACTGCGGCCGATGGCACGGGAAACGCCTCGCTCGCCATCGACCGAATTCGCGGGAAAGCGCAGTGGCAGGCCGATCTTGCCCGGCTCGAGCGGTGGGTCGCTCCGCCGCTGTTCGCGGCCGCATGGCCCGTCGCCGGGCGGGCGTGGGGCTCGATCGAGGTTCTCGACACCCCCGCGGGGACGAACGTGTGGGTCGAGGCGACCGGAGACGCACTGTCACTCGCGAGCGTGCCGGCGTCTTCCGCCCTCGGGATCGGCGGCGGCGCGGCGCCAAAGGAGATCTGGCGGGAACCACGGGCGAAGCTCGTCGCGGAAGTGACCCACGCACCGCAGCTCGACCGGGTCGTCGTGAACCGGCTCTCGCTCGATTCGACGACCGCGTCGTTCCAGTCGGCGGGGGGCGTCGACGCCGTCTCGTCGCGGGCAGTCGTCGATCTTTCGGGCAGCTTCGCCTACGACTGGAACTCGCTCTCCCGACTCCTCACGCCGTGGACGGGCGGCAACGTTCTGCTCGCCGGCTCGGGATCGAGGGCCTTCGCGATTCGCGGACCGCTCCGCGACCCGTCGCGGCTCGCGGTCGACCCGCCGCCGGGCGAGCCGGCCCGCAGCATCGTCCTGCCCGACGACTGGCTCAAGGCCGCCCGCGGCGTCGATGCCGCCAACGACCCGGCGGCCTCGGGCAGGATCGCGATTCCAGCTTCGATGCCGCAACGGCCGCCGGACGACCCGACCCGCTGGATGCGGGCGGTCTCGTTCGACACGAGCCTCGCCTGGCAGGCCGCGCAGGTCGGCGGTGTGCCGATCGACGGCGGCGAGATGCCGCTGAGGCTGCTCGACGGCCAACTCGCCGTCGGACCGTTCGACATCGGCGCGGCGGGCGGCAGGCTCCGCGGCGGTCCGTGGCTGCGGCTCGTGCCCGGCCCCATGGAACTCGTCGTTCCCCCCGGCCGCATCGTCGACAGGGTCGACCTGTCGAACCAGTTCTGCGACCGTTGGCTTCGATGGGTCGCGCCGCTCATCGCCCAGTCGGCCGAGGCGAGCGGTCGCGTCAGCATCGACACCGCCGGGGCGAGGGTGCCGCTGGCCGATCCCCTCGGCGGCGAGTTCTCGGGACAGGTGCACTTCGACCGGCTCGAGGTGACGCCGGGCCCGCCGGCACAGGCCCTCGTCGCCCTGATCGGCCGGCTCCAGGGTCTGCTCGACCCACGGTTCGCGATGAGCGACAAGGTCGTGCTCATGCGGGTGAGGCCCGATCCGGTCCGCGTCATGCTCTCGCAGCGGCGGATCTGGCATGACGGCTTCGTGATGGACGCCGGTCAACTGGTCGTCAAGACCAACGGCAGCGTCGGCGCCGATGGAACGCTCGCGATGACCGCGGAAGTGGCTTTCCGGGGGGACATCGTCGGCCAGACGCCCGTCGTCGCAGCGCTCATGCGAACGCCCGTCGTGATCCCGCTGCGGGGCACGGTGAACCGTCCGCAGTTCGATGCAGCGGCGATCGACCAGATCGTCACCCGCATCGTGGAGAACACCGCGCAGGCCGTCATCGGCGACGGGCTCAACCGCGGTCTCGAGGCCCTCTTCGGCAACCCGCAGCCGCCGCCCCCCGCGAAGTAGATCGCAGCCTGCGGTCCATGCCCGCGACGAGCCGCACGAGCTCGCGGCGATAGGAATGGTGCTCTACCTCGAGCACGTGCCGCGGTGAATCGACGTACCGGATCGGTCCTCGCCGCCATCCCGCAGCCCTGCGGCGATGGAGGAAGGCGAGGGCGGGGCCGCCCCGCCGGCGGGCGACCGCCATCCGGGCGACGAGCTGCGCCTGCACGTCGGTGATGCCCCATTGGCCGCTATCGGGCTGGATGAGGCCGGCCACCGCGACGTCGTCCCGCACGGGATGGAGCAGGTGCATGAAGAGGTCGGGCACGCCTTCGGTGCCCGGGATCACGCCGCCGAGCTCGACCACGTCGATGAACGGCATCGTGGTGCGGTACCCGGTCGCGAAGATCACGACGTCGAACCGCTCCCGGCTCCCGTCCGCGAAGATCGCCGCGTCGCCTTCGAAGCGTACGACGTCTGCGGCCGCTCGGATCGCCCCCGCGTCGATCCGCTCGTAGAGCGAGTCGTTGATGACCGGATGCGTCTCCCAGAGCAGGTGGTCGGGACGCGGCAGGCCGTGGCGATGAGGCAGGCCGATCGCGCGGTCGATCGCGCCGAGCGACAGGGCGCGGCGAAGCCAGAGCGGCGCCCCCATCCGCAGGAGCCGCTCGTTGCGGACGTCGGACGGCCTGCCGAGGAGGAACCGCGGCACGACGTGGTAGCCCCGACGCGTCGAATGCCACGTCGCGGCGGCATGACGGGAGCACTCGACGGCGATGTCGCACCCGGAGTTGCCCCCGCCGATCACGAGCACCCGCCTTCCGGCGATCGCGACCGGATGGGTCGGCGACTTGTAGTCGCAGGCATGGAGCCGCACGCCCGTGAAGTCGCCTGCGATCCCTGGAAACCTCGGCTCGCGGTTGTGGCCGGTGGCGATGACGACCCCCTCGTACCGCACGCCGCCCCTGCCGGCGACGTCGACGACCCAGCCGGCGCGGCCGTCGCCGGCCCGCTCGATCCGCACGACCTCGCTGTTGGGGCGTATGAAGGGGACGAGCCCGAAGTGCCTCGCGTAGTCGCGGAGGTACTCGAGGCATTGCGCATGGGTCGGATGGGCCGGCCATTCGCGGGGCATCCGGAAGTCGGCGTACTCCGTGAGCCGGGAGGAGCTGATGAGCCGCGTCGATTCGAGCACGGCCGACGACGCCGCCCCGAACCGCCAGTTGCCGCCGACGTCGTCCTCCCGCTCGAGGCACTCGGCGTCGATGCCCACGGCCAGCAGGTTCTTCAGGGCCGTCAGCCCCGAGGGGCCGGCGCCGATGACGCACCACCTGCCGACGGACGACTCGGATGTGCGGATCTCGTTCATCGTGTGCGATCTTTTCAAGCCCGCCCGTGGCCCACGGCACGGCCGATCGCAACCGCAAGCCTCGAGAGGTCGTCGGGGGTATGGTGCCAGGAGAGGCTCGCCCGGACGAGGCTTCGCCCCGGCGGCACGCTCGGGGGGCGTATGGCCGGCACGAAGAATCCTTCCGATGCGAGCGATTCCTGCACCGCGCATGCGGCTTCGGCCGAACCGGCGACGACGGGCACGATCTGCGCAGTCGCGCCGCCGAGGTCGATGCCGTCGGCGACGAGCGATTCCCGAAAGGCCGATGCCTTCTCGAGCAGTTCCCGCCGGCGGAGCGGCTCCTCCACGATGAGGCCGATGGCACGCTCCGCCGCCGCGGCCACGGCCGGCGGATGCGCCGTGGAGAAGATCCAGGCCCGCGCCTTGTGCCGCAGCCACTCCACGAGCTTCGCGTGGCCGGCGACGAAGCCGCCGGCGGCGCCGACCGCCTTGGAGAGCGTGCCCACGCGAACGTGCACCCCGTCGGCGCAGCCCGTCGCCTCGACGAGGCCGCTGCCACGATCCCCGAAGACGCCCGTGGCGTGCGCCTCGTCGACCATCACGATCGCCTCGTACCGCGAGGCGACCTCGCAGAGGCCGTCGAGCGGCGCGATCGTCCCATCCATCGAGAACAGCGTGTCGGTGACGACGATCCGCCGCCGGGCGCCCTTCGCCGACTGAAGCAGCCGCTCGAGCGACGCGAGGTCGCGATGGGGATAGATTCCCACCTCCGCTCGGGAGAGCCGGCATCCGTCGATGATGCTCGCGTGGTTGCGCTCGTCGCTCGCGAGAAAATCGCCGGGGCCGGCGAGGGCCGCGAGCGTGGCCGTGTTGGCCGCGAAACCGCTCGGAAAGACGAGCGCGGCCTCGACGGCGAGCAGGCCCGCGATCGCCCGCTCGAGCCGCTCGTGGGCGAGGCTGTGGCCGCTCACGAGCGGGCTCGCCCCGGCGCCGAATCCTTCGGCGCAGGCCCCCTTCGACGCGGCCTTCGTGAGGCGGACGTCCCCCGCGTAGCCGAGGTAGTCGTTGCTGCCGAAGTTCAGAAGCGTTCGCCCGTCGAGTTCGACCGTCGCCCCCTGACGCCCGGACCGAACCCTGTGGGGCCGCTCGAGCCCGGCCGCCCGCATCGACTCCATGTCGGCGTCGATCCAGGCAAGCCGCTCGGGAAGCGGCGACGCCGCGGTCGCGGACCGTTCGACCGGTGGAGGAAATCGGCAGGTCATGCGATCAGGCCGGACACCCGGCAAGCTTTCGGATGGCGCGAAACTCAGCCGCCGTGACCGGATGCACGGAGAGCCGGCTGCCTCGCCGCAAAAGCTCCATGCCGGCAAGGGCCTTCACGCCCCGCAGTTCGTCGAGCGGGATCTCCCGGGTGAAGATCTCGACGAGCTTCACGTCGACCATCGACCAGACGGGATTCTCCGGCGACGCCTTCGGATCGTGGTAGTCGCTCTTCGGATTCCACGCCGTCGGATCGGCATAGGCCTCACGAACCACCTCGACGACACCCGCCACGGCCGACGGCTCGGCATTCGAATGGTAGAAGAGGCAGCGATCGCCTCTTTTCATGGCACGCAGAAAGTTGCGTGCCTGATAATTGCGCACTCCCTCCCAATGCGTCGTCTTGTTCTTCGCCTTCGCGAGATCGTGGATCGAAAAGACGTCGGGCTCGCTCTTGATCAGCCAGTGGTTCATGCGGGCATTGTAACCGCTTGCGCGTCAACT
>JBBAVU010000130.1:0-8320 GCA_040397565.1 Pirellulales bacterium
GCATCCGAGTGAGCGGAGGGCATGGATGCCCGAAGCGAACGTCCGGCGAGCGGCACACGGGCAGCTCCGAACCCAGCACGCTCGACCAGCCTCACTCCTCCTCGATCTGCTCCTCGAGCTCGCGGACGTAGCGGCTTCGCATCTGGCCGAGCAGCATGCCGAGGTAGACGTTGGCGCCGAGAGAGAGGAAGAGCGCGACGAGCGATCCGATGAGCCAGCCCCACGGCCGCTCCTCTTTCACCACGGTCGTCGGCTCGATGCTCGTCGGCCTTGCCATGGCGGCGACGGCGACGGGCTGGGGCCGCGGACGGCGGGCGGCGTCGGCGACCGACCGCTCCACCGACGGGGGCCAGGCGTCGGCGACGTAGATCCGCACGCTCCGCACGTCGCGGGCGTCGGCAGGCACGTCGCTGGTGAGCGCGTGGGGAAGCTGCGTGCGGACGAGATCGGGCTCGACACGCACGAGGTAGTCGATCCCGCCGTCGTCGGTCGGCACGAACGCGGCCTCGATGCCTCCGATCAACAGACCGGCGGCGGCGAACAGGAGCTTGAGCATCATGGGGCCCTCGGGGAATGCGGACGCCCAGATTTCACCCTGCGGATGGGCGGCGTGCAACTTCGGGCCCACGGTGGCCGGCGGCGTCGGACGCCGCAATGCCACCCAGTTCGGCCTGGAGCCCCAATTCCGTCTGCAGCATCGTGAGGGCGGCCTGGAGGAAGGCGACCACGATCGGGCCGACGAAGATCCCGATCGGGCCGAGCGCCCCGACTCCCCCGAGCACGCTCAGGAGGGCGAGGAGCGGGTGGAGCTTCGACTGGCCGTGCAGGACGATCGGCTTGATGACGTTGTCGATCGTCGAGACGACGGTCGCCCCCCAGATGGCGACGCCCGCGGCCGCCCACGTGTCCTTGACGAAGAAGAGCAGGTAGAGGCTGGCCGTGCCCCAGACCGACGCGGCGCCGACGAACGGGATGAGCGCACCGAAGAAGGTGAGGAGCGTGAGCAGGAAGACGCCCTTGAGACCCGCCAGGTAGAAGCCGAGTCCCGCGAGCGCCGCCTGGACCATCGCCGCGAGCAGCGTCGAGCTCACGACCGCGCGGCTCACCTCCTGGAACTCGTCGAGCAGTTGCAGCTGGTACCGCGGGTCGAGCGGGATCAGCCGCGTGACGGCCCCGATCATCCGGCGGCCGTCGGCGAGAAAGAAGAAGAGGCTCACCGTCATCACGATCAGCCCGATGATCGCCTTCACGATCATGACCGGGGCACCCGCGGCGATCGGGCCGATCCACTCCTCGGCGAGCTTGCGGATCTCGGCGTTGACCTGCGCGGCCGTGAGGTGGAGTCCGGTCGCGTCGTTCACCTTGGTGACGAGCCCCTCGAGCACGGCCGGGTCGAGCTTCACGCCCGCGGGGCTGCGGAGCATCGCGACGGCGTCGCCGCCCGCCCGCGACACGAGCAGGAAGAACGGCACGAGCACGAGCAGCAGGATGAACGCCGTGGTGAGGGCGGCCGACAGCCACTCCGGTCCACGAACCCGGTCCCGCAGCCAGCGATGGAGCGGACCGAACACCACCACGAGCATCGCCGCGAGCAACAGCGGCAGCATGAAGCTCGACATGACCCGCAGCGAAAGCAGGCCGAACACGGCCACGAGGCCGATGATCACGCCGAGCGACACGAGCCTCGTCATACGTTCCTCATCCGAGCGGGCCCCACCGCGTTGGCTCGGCCCCCGGGGGGCTTCGTGCGATCGTTCGTGCGTCCGGCGAGGAAACGTTTCATGCGAGACAGAGTCTACGCGATGCGCCGACGCCGCGCCTGCCGCAACGCCGTCGATCCTGCGATGGCACGTCCGCGGAGGCCGGGGTATCCTTGCCAGTCCCTCCCCGCCGACGCCCTCCTCGCCCCGTCCCGTCGCGTTCGCCCGACACGACCGATGCCGCAAGAGCCCATTTCCCTCGTGATCCCCGCCCGCGACGAAGCCGGCAACGTCGGCCCGCTCGTGGCCGAGATCGCCGCCGCGCTCGACGCCGCATCGATCCCGTGGGAGGCGATCGTCATCGACGACGGCTCGACCGACGGCACATCGGCGGAGATCGCCGCGGCGGCCGCGGCGGACCGGCGGGTCCGCTCGATCCGGTTCGAGCGGCCCCAGGGCAAGTCGGCGGCCCTCGAGCGGGGGATCGCCGCGGCGGCGCATGCGAGGATCGTGATGCTCGACGGCGACGGCCAGGACGATCCGGCGGAGATCCCGAAACTGCTCGCGCGGCTCGACGACGGGGCGGCACTGGCCAACGGATGGAAGCACCCGCGACACGACCCCTGGGGGAAGACGTTTCCTTCGCGGGTCTTCAATTTGCTCGTCGGCGTGTTCACGGGGCTGCCGCTCCACGATCACAACTGCGGCCTGAAGGCGTTTCGCGCGGAGGTGCTCCGCGGATTGCCGCTTCCCGAGGGCATGCACCGGTTCCTTCCGGTGATCGTGGCCTCCCGCGGCCACCGCGTCGTCGAGGTGCCGGTCCACCACCGGCCGCGGGTGCGCGGACGGACGAAATACGGGCCGTCGCGTTTCGTCAGCGGCCTCGTCGATCTCGTCCGGTTCACGGCGGGCCTGCCCCGCATCGGCCGCGACGGCACCGTGGGAGGGCTCGCCGCCTTCCGCCACGCGCCGGGCGACCCGGCCGCGTCGCTCCGCCGCGCGGCCGTCGCGATGCTCTGCACGATCGCCTGCTTCATGGCGGCCGGCCGACTCGCCTCCGTGGCGAGCGTCGACAAGCTCGCACTCGAGAAGCGGCTCGTCGACGACCTCGTCAAACGCGAGCAGGCGGCGGGACGCACGATCGAGCGGGCCGAGGCCGCGGAACGGATCCGCCGTGACAAGCGGCTCTTGCGTCCGTTCCTCTCGGCGAACGACCGGAGCCGATGGCTCACCGCGAGGGCGCTGGTGGAAAAGGGCACCTTCGCGATCGACGACCTCGTCGTCGAGCCGGGATGGGACACGATCGACGCGGTCGCACATCCCGATGCGAGCGGCCGACTCCGGCTCTACTCGAGCAAGCCGCCGCTGTTGTCGGTGCTCGTGGCCGGCCCCTACTGGCTCCTCCACCGCCTCACCGGCTGGACGCTCGCCGACCACCCCTTCACGCTCGGACGCACGCTCATGGTGCTCTTCGGTCTCGTGCCGTTCGCGGCGATGGTGCTCGCCTCGGCCCGGCTCGCGGAGCGGGTGGGCACGACCGACTGGGGCCGACTCTACGCCGCCGCCGTCGCGGCGTTCGGCACGTTCCTGCTGACCTTCGTGACCGTGCTCAACAACCACCTGCCGGCGGCGGCCTGCACCGCCATCTCGGCGGTGGCGGTCTGGCGGATCTGGATGGAGGAGGAGCGATCCGCCTCGGCGTTCCTCACGGCCGGCCTCTTTTCGGCGCTCGCCGCGGCCTTCGACCTGCCGGCCGTCGCGTGGACGGCCGTCGCCCTCGCGGCCTGCTTCGCCTGCGATTCGCGGAAGACGGTCGCGGTGTTCCTGCCCGCGGCGGCCCTCGTCGCCGCGGCCGCGATCGGCACCAATCGGCTCGCCCACGGCACGTGGCTGCCCGCCTACGCGCATCGTCACGGCCCCGACAGCTGGTACCGCTACACGATCGAGCTTCCGGGCGGCCGCGTGCTCACGAGCTACTGGGAGAACCCCGCGGGCGTCGACCGGGGCGAGCCGTCGCCGGCCCGCTACGCCCTCCACGCCCTCGTCGGCCACCACGGCATCTTCTCGCTGACGCCGGCGTGGCTGCTCGTGCCCGGCGGACTCGCGGTGCTCGCGGGCCGCGGCGACCGCAGGCTCCGCCTGGCCGCGGCGGCGGTCGCCGCCGTTTCGGTCGCGGTGCTCGCCTTCTACCTCACACGCAGCCAGCCCGACCGCAACTACGGCGGAACGGCGAGCGGATTCCGATGGGCGTTCTGGCTCGCGCCGCTCTGGGCGGCGGCGGCCGCCGCCGCGGCCGACCGTCTTTCGACGACCCGGCTCGGACGGGCGGTGGCGCTCGTGCTCCTCGGACTTTCCGTCTTCTCCGTGGCCTATCCCGCCTGGAATCCGTGGACCCACCCGTGGCCCTACGCCTGGATGGAAACGGCCGGCTGGACCGGTCCGTGAGGCCGAGGTCGATCGGTCACCACTTCCATCCCATCCATCACCACGGCGGCGGCGACTCGACGACGACGGGTGATTTCGTGTCGGGATCGAGGTATTCGATCCGGGATGCGTGGAGGGCGATCGGCGGCACGATCGATCCGCCCGAAGCTTCCCGGAACGCCGTCGTCGAACCGTAGATCGAATCGCCGAGCACCGGCATGCCGCGGGAGGCCGCCTGGATCCGGATCTGGTGCATCCGTCCGGTCAGCGGCATCAGTTCGACCCCGATCACGCTCCGCTCGCCGCCTTCGTGCAGCCCCGCCGCCTCGAGCAACCGCACCTGCGTGACCGCCTCCCGCGCCTCCTCGCACGGCTCGTCCCGCGGCACGATCCTCGCACGCGGCTCGTCTGGAATCTTGGCGATGCGATCCCGCCATTCCGCCCAGCCATCGCCCGGCGTCTCCCGGACCGCAACGAGTTCGAGCCGGGCGACGTACCGCTTCCCGACCTGCCGCCTCTCGAACTGACGCGACAGCTGCCGCGCGGCCCGCGGCGTCACGGCGAAGAGCATGACGCCCGATACCGGCCTGTCGAGACGGTGCGGCACGCCGAGATACGCGCCGCCCCGGCCGACGATCCACTTCCTCATGCGGGCTTCCATCGAGTCGATGCCCGGCGGCGCCTGCGTCGCGATGCCCGCCGGCTTGAGGACGACGACGACGCCCGAAGACTCGTGGAGCACCGTGACGCCGCGGTCCGCGTCGGGATGATCCTGCCGGGGCTTCATGGAACGATCGATCGTGGGGAGTGAGCGAGGCGGACCAAGGTTGTCCCTCGTGGAGCATACGTTCTTCCGGCCCGGGGGTTGTCCGGGATGAAACGCACCGGAGGTTTCGCCATGGCCCGCCATCATGATTTCGACTCCGTCCCCCTTCATCAGGCCCGATTTCGTCTCCTCGGTTCCCGGGAGCATGCTCGCCGTCGCTCGATCGTCCTCGGCCCCGCGATCCTCGTCCGTCCCGTCTGGGACCGCGGCCCGTGGACCCTCTCCGTGTCGCAAGACGGCGCGATCGAACCGATCGCCCCCCGCGGGGTGCACCACAGGATGGCCTCGGCGATCGCCGTGCCGGGCGACTTCCAGCGTCGACGCATCCCGATGGCCGGCCGGCTGCTCCACGGCCGCACGACCGTGAGACGCACGATCTACGGTTGGGCGCTCGCCTACCGCTTTCCCGATTCGACCGGCCCCGCCCTCGTCGATCCGCACGACGAGGTGCCGGACCTGCCGGCCTTCTACGAGTCGGCCACGGAACTGCTCGACCGGGTCGGCTACCTCGAGGCCCGCGGAATCGAGACGCGGCCGATCGCCCTGCTCGTGCACGACCGCGACTTCGTCCGCGACGGCCGCGGCTGTCGGATCAACCGCTACTTCCCTGGGCTCGTGGATCCGGGGCCGGAGTCGCCCGATTGACCCGGCATGCCGCCGGCGACGATCTCGTCGACGAGCCGGTCGGCACCGTACACGACCTCGAGCGAGTGGAGGATCGCTCGGGCATCGACGGCGACCGCCCGGCTCTGCTCATCGGAGTAGACGAAGCCGGCCGAGAGCGACTGGATGTTGCCGTCGAAGATGAGGCCCACGAGCCGGCCTTCACGATCGACGACCGGGCTGCCTGAGTTGCCGCCGATGATGTCGGCCGTGCAGACGAAGTTGAACGGCGTGTCGGCATCGAGGGCGGACCGCTTCGAAACCCACGACGCGGGCAGCTCGAAATCCTGCTCGCCGGCATGGGCCGCGGCGTGATCGAAGCCGCCGCCGATCGTGGTCCAGGCCGGAACGTCGCGTCCCTGCTCGCGGTAGCCGCGGACCTCGCCGAACGCCAGCCGCAGGCTGAACGTCGCATCGGGGTAGTCGGACGTGCCGCGGACGGCGAAACGTGCCTTCGCGATGCGGTCGTAGGCCTGCCGGTCCCGCTCGACGAGCTCGTCGACGATCGCGCGATGCCGCCGGGCTTCGGGATCGACGAGCCGTGCGATCCGGATCATCGGGTCCTTCGACGCCGCGACCGCCTCCCGCCCGCCCTCGACGAGCCGCTTCCGTTCCGCGGCGTCGAAGAGCCTGCTGTCGGCGACGGCGGCGGCCGCCCGGTCCCGCGGGGAGAGGCCGTCGAGGATCCGCATGCAGAGCGGGTCGTCCCCGCCCCGCCGCTCGAGCAATTCGGCGATCGCGTCGGCCAGGACCGCCGACTCGAGGTTCTCGTACATGGGCGCCGGCGAGTAGAGCGACAGGAGGAGCGACTCGCGGCCGGCGTCGGCGTATTCCGGCAGCCGCTCGCCGGAGGGCTTGGCGTCCTCCTCGACGAGCTGCACGATCGTCTGCGCGATCCGCAGGAGCTTCGACCCGCCCGGGATGCCCGCGCCGAGCAGCCGGGAGCGGGCCCTCGCGTTCGCCGCGGCCGCATCCCATGCCGAGAGCAGCGGACGGAGCGACTCGTCGGCGCCGACCGCCGCCTTCAGCCCGCTCTCCTCGATCACCTTCCGCTCGAGCAGGCCCGGCACCTGCAGCCCCTCGAGCGCCCCGCCTCTCGCCTTGCGTCCGTTCTGGACCCCGAACAGCCGGTCCTTCGCCCGCCTGGCCGCCTCGGCGCCGCCGAGCGAGAACTGCTGGACGAGGATCTCCTGCCGGCGGATCGAGTCCATCTCGAACGGGATCTGGCGGTCGCGGGCCTCCTTGAGCGCATCGACCGTGAGGAGCCGCTGCGTCCGACCCGGGTTGCCGGAGACGAACACGAGGTCGCCCTCGGCGACGCCCCGCTTCGACCACTCGAGAAAATGCTCGACGCGGGCGGGACGCCCCTCCTCCCACACGCGAAAGAGGCAGGCGTCGAGGTCGAAACGTGGAAACTCGAAGTTGTCGGCATCACCGCCGAAGAAGGCGATCGCCCGCTCGGGGGCCCAGACGAGCCGCACGTCGGTGTAACGACGGAATTGGTAGAGGTGGTACACGTTGCCGCCGTAGAGCGTGATCACGTCGCTCCTGAGGCCGCTCGCCTTCTTTTCGCGGCTCTCGATCTCGGCGATCTTCGCCCGGCGGGCCGCGACCGCCTCGTCGGGGCTCATCGCCCCGGTGACGGCGGCCTTCACCTCGTCGGTGACGTCGCGGATCGCGATGAGCTGGTTGAGCTCGAGGTCCGGCGCCTTGATCTCCTCCTCCGGCAGCTTCGCGAGAAAGCCGTCGGCGAGCAGGTCGCGGTCGGCGGTGGAGAGCTTGGCGATCGTGTCGACCCCGACGTGGTGGTTCGTGAGCACGAGGCCGTCGCGGGAGACGAACGACGCGGAGCCGCCGTTGTTGAACCGCACGCTCGCAAGCCGCAGGTGGTCGGCCCAGGCGTCGGTCGGCGCGAAGCCGTGCCGCTCCTCGAGCAGCTTTCGCGGCAGGTCGTTGAAGAGCCACATCCCCTCGTCGGCGACCGACCGCGACGCGGCGAACGGGACGGCGGACAGGATGATCGCCGCCCGGGCGAGCCGGCCCGCCGAACGGAACTGCTTCGGGAAAATCATGGAAACGCCTCCTCGAGCCCGGCATCGTACCCTATGCTTCCCGGTAATCCTCCGGAGCCAACGATGCCGGTCTTCGACTATTCGTTCACCGTCGACGCGCCGCTGTCGGTCGTCCGCGATTTCCACCGCGACACGTCGGCCCTGAAGCGGCTCACGCCCCCGCCCACGTTCGTGCGGATCCATTCAGTGGAGCCGATGGCGGAGGGCTCGGTATCGAAATTTACGCTGTGGGTCGGCCCCCTGCCCCTCCGCTGGACCGCCGTGCACAGGAACGTCTCCGACCGCGGCTTCACCGACGTGCAGGCCGAGGGACCGGCCGCGAAGTGGGAACACACCCACACTTTCACGCCGCTCGACCCGGACCACACCCGCATCGACGAACACATCGAGTTCGAACACAAGCGTGGCTTCTGGGGCCTCGTGACCCGCCTGCTCTTCTCGCGGCCGAACCTGCTCGTGATGTTCGCCTACCGCCGGTTCGTGACGCGGTGGCACTGCAATCGGCGTGGTTGAAGGCTCCCTGAAGGATGCCGCATTGCCGCCGGGGGAGCGGACGCATCGTCGCTACGGTGAGGATACACCTGATGCTCCTCAACGTCCGCTCCCCCGGCGTTCAGCATCCATGTGCCTGTGTG
>JBBAVU010000131.1:0-8296 GCA_040397565.1 Pirellulales bacterium
CGATGCTCGACCAGGGGCTTTCGGCCTTCCTCACCGACATGGACGACCGCGGCCTGCTCGAAGACACGCTCGTCGTGGCCGTGGGCGAGTTCGGCCGGTCGCCGCAGAAGGGGGTGAGCACGTCGGGCAACGGCAACTCCGCCGACGGCCGCGACCACTGGCCCTACTGCTTCTCGGCGGTCGTCGCCGGGGCCGGCATCCGCCGCGGGCACGTGCACGGCAAGAGCGACGCCACGGCCTCGGCGCCGCTCGAGGATGCGGTGCATCCGACACAGCTCTTGGCGACGATCTACCACGCCTGCGGGATCGAGCCGGAGACGATCGTCTACAACCACCTCAACCAGCCGCGGGAGTTGGTGAAGGCCCAGGCGGTCACGAAACTCTTCGCCTGACGGGGGCTCTTCGCCCGCTGTCAGCCGGCCGCCTGACAGGACGGGCACCAGAACGTCGATCGCTGCGCGAGCACCTTCCGGCGGATCGTCTCACCGCACGCCGGGCAGGGCCGTCCCGACCGTGCGTAGACGCAGTGCCGCGACTGGTAGCCCCCCGGGCGATTCTCCGCCGTGCGATAGGTCGCGTCGCCGAGCGTCGAGCCGCCGGCGGCGATCGCCTCGGCCAGGATCGACCCCGCCGCATCGGCGATTCGATGCCAGGCCGCTTTCGTGAGCCTCCGGCATCGCCTCGCCGGATGGACGCCCGCGCGAAACAGGATTTCCGAGGCGTAGATGTTGCCGATGCCGGCCACGGCCTTCTGGTCGAGGAGCGCCGCCTTCACCGGCCGCGCCGACCGACCGAGCCGTTCCCGGAGCGTCTCTCCGTCGATCACGAGCGCATCCGGCCCCAGTCGCTCCCGGCCGCACAGACGCTCGAGGCCAGCCGCATCGACGAGCGACACGGTGCCGAGGCCGCGACGGTCCCAGAAGATCAGTTCGGGGGCCGAGGGGGTTCGAAAGGTCGCACGGAAGCGGACGTGGTCGACCGTCGGCGGGGCGGCGACGAGAAGAAGCCCCGTCATCCGGGGCTCGACCACGAGGAACAGCGACTTCGACCCGGCGTCGCCGGCAAGCTCGAGGATCGCTCGCTTGCCTCTGCGGGAAACGGCGATTAGTCGGCGGCCGCGAACACGCCGGACGATGGAACCGGCCGGCGGAGAGCAGGGGATCGGCCGCTGGCCTCGCCGGACCGGGAACGTGAGCGACGCCACGGTCTGGCCGCGAAGCCTCGCAATTCCACGGCACATCGTCTCGACCTCGGGCAGTTCCGGCATCCGCCCGATGGTAGCGGCGGGCCGGCGGGATACAATCAATTCGCGAGCTTTCGAACGCGACCGCCGGCCTCCCGCCAGGCACCCTGAACGAGGAACGATCCCCCGCATGGCCAGCACCACCGCGAGCCTTCCCGACGTTCGACAGGTGCCCGACGCGCTCGGCCGGTTCGGCCCCTACGGTGGCAAGTACGTGCCCGAGACGCTCTCGGCCGCGCTCGACCAGCTCGAGACGGCCTACGCGGAGGCGTCGGCCGATCCGGCGTTCGCCGCGGAACTCGACCGTCTGCTCGCGACCTTCGTCGGCCGTCCGACGCCGATCCACTTCGCCGCCCGGCTCACGGAACATGCGGGGGGCGCGCAGATCTACTTCAAACGGGAAGACCTCAACCACACGGGCGCCCACAAGATCAACAACACGCTCGGGCAGGCGCTGCTCGCGATGCGGATGGGCAAGCGGCGGATCATCGCGGAGACCGGCGCCGGCCAGCACGGCGTGGCGACCGCGACCGCCTGCGCTCGGTTCGGGCTCGAGTGCGTCGTCTACATGGGGGCGGAGGACGTCCGCCGCCAGGCCCCCAACGTCCGCAACATGCGGCTCATGGGCGCCGAGGTGCGGCCGGTGACGAGCGGCTCCCGCACGCTCCGCGACGCGATCAACGATGCCATGCGGGACTGGATGGGCTCGGTCGAGACGACCCACTACATCATCGGCTCCGTCGTCGGCCCGCATCCCTTTCCGCGGATCGTCCGCGACTTCCAGAGCGTGATCGGACGGGAGACGGTCGAGCAGTGCCGGAAGCAGTTCGGCCGGCTGCCCGACACGGTCGTGGCCTGCGTGGGCGGCGGCAGCAACGCCGCGGGGATGTTCCATCCGCTCGCGCCGCACGACGAAGTGCGGCTCGTCGGCGTCGAGGCGGGCGGCCGCTCGGGCTCCGCGGGCGACCATGCCGCGAGCCTCAGCTACGGGGCGCCCGGCATCCTGCACGGCAGTCTCAGCTATGTGCTCCAGGACACCGACGGCCAGACCGCCGACGTCCATTCCGTCTCCGCCGGCCTCGACTATCCCGGCGTCGGTCCCGAGCACGCCTTCTGGATGGACCTCGGCCGCGTGGAGTACACGAGCGTCGGCGACGCCGAAGCCCTCGAGGCGTTTCACCTCGTCGCCCGCCGCGAGGGGATCCTGTCGGCCCTCGAGACGGCGCACGCCCTCTCCTGGGCCGTTCGCGAGGCCGCCCGCCGTCCGAAGGACGAGATCCTGCTCGTCTGCCTCTCCGGGCGGGGCGACAAGGATGCGGCCGAGATCGCAAGGCTGAGCGGCCTCGGCGAGGGGGGAGAGAAGCTTGGAGCCAACGGAGCCGCCGATGCCCATCGCTGAAGCCGCGGCGGCCCGCCCGGCCCTCGAGCGGCACCTGCTCGCCCGCCGCGATGCCGGACAGTCCTCGCTCGCGCCGTTCCTCACCGTCGGCGACCCCGACGTCGACTTCACGATCGATGCCCTCGAGCGGATCGACCGGGCCGGGGCGGCCGTTTGCGAACTTGGTGTCCCCTACAGTGATCCGATCGCCGACGGCCCCGTGATCCAGTCTTCCTACACGCGGGCCCTCGCCACCGGCACGAGCCTGGAGAGCGTGTTCGACGTGGCTCGCCGCGCGACCGCGCGGATCCGGATGCCGCTCGTCGCCATGACGAGCTACTCGATCATCTTCCGACGGGGCATCGCGGCGTTCGTGGCCGCGGCAAAGGAGTCGGGGCTGACGGGGCTCGTGGTGCCCGATCTGCCGCTCGAGGAGTCGTCCGATCTCGACGCCGCCTGCCGGGCCGCGGGGCTCGCGCTCGTTCGGCTCGTGACCCCGACCACGCCCCGCGACCGGGCCGAGAAGATCGCGCGGCTCTCGACCGGTTTTCTGTACTGCGTGTCCGTGGCGGGCGTCACGGGCGAGAGGTCGGCCCTGCCTGACACGCTCGCCGAGCGGGTCCGCTGGCTCAAGAGCGTGACCGACTGTCCGGTGCTCGTCGGATTCGGCGTGAGCGGCCCCGAGCAGGTGCGGGCGGTGGCGAGCGTCGCCGACGGGGCGATCGTCGGCTCGGCGGTCGTGCGGCACCTCGAAGCCGCGCCGAAGACGCCCAGGCCGCAGTTGCTCGACGCGATCGAGTCGTTCGTCCGCGAACTCGTGACGGCCTGATCCCGGCCGGAAAATGCCGCTGACCCACGAAGGGGTGGCGGGTAAAATAAGGAGAAGCACGGCGTCCTCGCATCTGCCAGGGTCGCGGCATGTATTCCGCAGAAAAGCCGGACGACATCGATCGGTTCTTCAGGGGCCTCACCGAGCATGCGTTTCATGCCCGGCTCGGGGTGGTCGATCCTCCGCTCGTCGACTACGTGGCGACGCTGCTCATCCGCTCGATCCGTAGCGACCAACTTCCCGGCTGGCCGGCCGGGAGTGACGACCAGGCGGATCTCGTCGCCCACGAGGCGTTCGAGGAGTCCCAGGTGGTCGCGACGATCGGCCACGACGCCGCGGCCGGTGAGGGCTTCCGTCGGCTCGGCGACTTCGCGCTCTTCTGGACGGGCGTGTATCCGGAGGCGATCGATCGCCCGCACCCGCACCACGGGCCGCCGATCCGTCCGGGTGGCCTGCCGCTGGTGACCTACCGGCTCGTCGGCAAACGTGCCTACCGTCTCGCGAGCGTCCTCTTCGACGACTCGGACAGCATCGATCGCGGCGTGCTCGAGCGGCTGAGCGACGAGTTCGACCTCTGCGCCGAGGGGCTGTCCGAGGTGCGGCGGGCGTGGTCGTCCGCAGGGTGAACACGTCGGCATTCGACGGCCCGTGCTAGGACGGATCGACGAGCGTCTCCCCCCACGAAGGCAGATCATCGACGTTGCGGGGGACGGGAACGTCGCGGGCGAGACGGCCCGCGTCGAGCAGGAACGCCCGCGACCAGCAGGAGGCGAGGTGCGCGTCGTTCACAGCGGCGATGACGGTGCGGCCGGCCAGGCCGGCATCACCTACGAGCCGCTCGATCTGGCGACGGCCGGCCGGATCGAGCGAAGCGAACGGGTCGTCGAGGAGCAGCAGGTCGGGATCGTCGATGAGCGCCCGCGCCACGAGCAGCCGCTTCCGGTGGCCGTCGGAGAGGGCGTCGATGCGGACGCCGGGCCGATCGGAGAGGCCCGCCATCGCCAGGCCCCGGGCGACGGCACCGTGCAGCGGCTTGCCCGAGAGGCCCGACGCGATGCCGCCGAATTCGAGGAACTCGTCGGCCCGCACCACGGGCCAGGCGGCGAGCACTGCCGGCACGTAGCCGACCCGTGTGCCGGACTCGACGACGACCCGCCCTGCGGAAGCCCGCAGTCCTCCGGCCGCCGCGAGCAGGAGAGTCGACTTCCCGCTGCCGCTGGCTCCGAGCAGGGCGATCGTGTCACCCGGCCGCGCCTCGAACGACACTCCCTCGAGCACCCGCTCGCCCGCACGAACGACCGTGAGCCCTTCGACGCGGATCATGCCGGTTTCATGCCCCGCTGCCGCGGGCTCCGGCCAACCGTCGCTTCGTCAGCTCGATCGCCACGAGCATGCCACGGGCCTTGTTGACCGTCTCCTCGTACTCGGCCGCCGGCACGCTGTCGGCGACGATTCCGGCGCCCGCCTGCACGTAGGCCATGCCGTCCTTGAGCACCGCGGTCCGCAGCGCGATGCAGGTGTCCATCGATCCGCCGAAGTCGACGTAGCCCACCGCGCCGGCGTAGGGCCCCCGCTTCCGCGGCTCGAGTTCGTCGATGATCTCCATGGCCCGGATCTTGGGCGCGCCCGAGACGGTGCCGGCGGGGAGGCAGGCACGGAGGGCGTCGAACGCCGTCCGTCCGCCCGCGAGCCGCCCGGTAACGTTGCTCGTCAGGTGCATGACATGGCTGTAGCGTTCGATGCACATGACGTCGCTGAGTTCCACCGAGCCGATCTCGGCGATCCTGCCGACGTCGTTGCGGCCGAGGTCGATGAGCATCACATGCTCGGCCCGCTCCTTCGGGTCCGCGAGGAGCGACTCCGCGAGAGCCCGGTCCTCCTCCGGCGATCCGCCACGCCGCCGCGTGCCCGCCAGCGGCCGGACCGTCACGACGCCGTCCACGACGCGGACCATGATCTCCGGGGAACTGCCGACGAGCGTGACCGACGGCGTCTTCAGGAGAAACATGAACGGGCTCGGGTTCACCACCCGCAGGGTCCGATAGAGCTCGATCGCCGGGCAGTCGAACGGCGTCTCGAACCGCTGGCTGAGCACCACCTGGAAGATGTCGCCGGCGTGGATGTATTCGATGGCCTTCTCCACGGCCGCCGTGAACGACTCCCGAGTGAAGGTCGAGCCGGCAGGGGAGGGGGGGCCGCCACGGACGTCGATGTCGTCCGGCTGCGGCCACGCGGCGGGCAGGGCGAGGCGTGCGACCGTCTCATCCACCCGCCGGCAGGCGGCGGCACGGGCGGCCTCGATGCCGGCGGCCGACGGGTCGTCGATCCGTGCGAGCACGACGACGTCGAGCGTCTTGGTGACGTTGTCGAAGACGATCATCCGGTCATAGAACGCGAAGCTCACGTCCGGCAGGCCGAGATCGTCGGCCGGCACGTCGGGCAGCCGCTCGACGTACCGCACCGCGTCGTAGGCGGCGTAGCCGACGGCGCCGCTGGTGAACGGGGGGAGCTCCGGCAGCCTCGCCGGGGCGAACGGCTCCATCCGCCGATGGAGTTCCTCGAGCGGGTCGTCCGCCTCGAAACACCGCTCGCCGGATTCGTCGTGGATCGCGATCTGCCGCCCGCGGGCCTCGAACCGCAGGAACGGGTCGGCCGCGAGAAAGCTGTAGCGGCCGATCTTCTCGCCGCCGACGACGCTTTCGAAGAGGCAGCTCGCCGCGCCCGCCTCGATCCTGGCGAAGGCCGAAAGGGGCGTGAGCCCATCGGCGAGCAGCCGTCGGTAGACCGGAACCAGCCGGTGGCGGGAGGCCAATTCGAGGAAACGGCCGGGGTCGGGAAGATGCTTCATGCGGGCGGGCGGCGATGCCTGGCGGGCGGCGAGGGCCGACCCAACCCCGCAAGCCTAGCCTGCCCAGCCGCCTGGAAACAACCCGACGGGACCGGACACACGGTGACCCGCTATGATTCCCCGGACCGAAACCCGACGGATGACCGACCATGAAGTGCCAGCAGTGCCCGAAGCCCGCCGTGTTCCACATCACGGAACTCGAGGCGGGGGAGATCAGCGAGCTCCACCTCTGCGAGGATCACGCGAGGGCCTACCTGAACCAGTCGGAGTCGTCGGACCAGCAGCCGACCGGCAAGCCCGGCGAGTCGACCGGCGGCGGGCTCGTCGGTCCGCTCGGCGTCGGGCAGACGGCCGACGAGCTGGCGATGCTCGACCAGCGGGCCTGCGAGATGTGCGGCATCACGTTCTTCGAGTTTCGCAACCAGGGCCGCCTCGGCTGCCCTCACGATTACGTGCAGTTCGAGAAGGAACTCGAACCCCTCATCTCGAACATCCACGGGGCGACCGAACACGTGGGGCGGAAGTCGAGCCGGCATCCGGACGGCACGGAGCCGCTCTCCGCCGCGATCGGCATGCGGCGCCTGATGCGCGAGGCCGTGGCGGCCGAGGACTACGAGCGGGCGAAGGAACTCCGCGACGGCATCCGGACCATCGAGGATGAGGTGGCCGGGCGGCCTCCGCGGGAAGAAGGCCCGGCCGGCGAGACGCCGGGGCTTGAAGGACCAACGGCGCCGTGAACGGCGAACAGGACAGCGACGTGGACATCGACACTCTCACCCAATCGATCGGCGAATGGCTTCGCGGCACGGGCCCGGAGTCGGACATCGTCATGAGCAGCCGCGTGCGGCTCGCGAGGAACGTCGCCCACTATCCGTTCGTGAGCCGCGCCAGCGAGCAGGACCGCGGCGAGATCGAGCGGTACTTGCGAGAGCGGATCGCGTCGTCGCAGGTCGGAAGCCGGCTCGAATACATCGACGTCGGCCGGCTCGAGGAGATCGACCGGCAGTTCCTCGTCGAGCGGCAGCTGATCAGCCGGGAGCACGCGGATGCGCAGGGCGCGCGAAGCGTCGCGATCGACGGCATGGAGCAGGTCAGCCTCATGATCAACGAGGAGGACCACCTCCGCATCCAGTGCATGCACAGCGGGCTGGATCTCGCCGGCGTCTGGGACCAGATCCGCTCGGTGGACGACCAGATCGAGAAGGTCGTCCCCTACGCCTACCACGCCCGGCTCGGCTACCTGACGGCCTGCCCTACGAACGTGGGCACGGGCATCCGCGTGAGCGTGATGCTCCACCTTCCGGCGCTCGTCATCACGCGTCAGATCGACAAGGTCTTCCGCAGCCTCCACAAGATCTCGCTGGCGGTGCGGGGCCTCTACGGCGAGGGCTCGCAGGCGATGGGCGACTTCTACCAGATCTCCAACCAGACCACGCTCGGCAAGACCGAGGAGCAACTCCTCCAGCAGGTTGGGGAGGTCGTCCCCGTGCTCATCGAGTACGAGCGACGCGCCCGCGAGTTCCTCGTCCGCGAGAGCCAGCTCAACATCCACGACCAGGTCAGCCGCGCGATCGGCATCCTCCGCACCGCCCAGACGATCAGCGCCGAGGAGACGATGCAGCACCTCTCTCGGGTCCGCATGGGCGTCCTGCTCGGCCTGATCGGCGACGTGAAGATCTCCGACATAAACGTGCTGCTCGTCCGCACACAGCCGGCCCACCTGCAGAAACTCCGCGGCGTCGAGCTCGACACGAACGATCGCAACATCGAGCGGGCCCGCTACCTCCGCCAGTACTTCGAGACCACCGACGGCGGCTCCTCGACGAACGTGAACTGATCGCCTCGGGGGCTGCGTCGAGGGTTCAGGGCTCTTGGAGGAGGCCGCATTGCCGCCGGGTGAGCGGACGCATCGTCGCTACGGTGAGGATACACCTGATGCTCCTCAACGTTTGACCGGTTCGGGGCTGCCCGTGTGCCCGAGACGGCGTATGCAGACAA
>JBBAVU010000132.1:0-8184 GCA_040397565.1 Pirellulales bacterium
TCAGCCCATCTGCCGGATGAGGTCGAGGCAGAGGGCCCGGACCTTGCCCGGGTTGACGTTCGGGTTCTTCTTCTTCGCCTGGCCGATGAGCCCGGCGGCCGCCTGTTCCTTGCCACCCTTCACGTCGGCGACGATCTTCGGGTTGGCCGCGATGAGTTCCCTGCAGAGCGAGAGCAGTTCGTCCTCTCCGACGGCGGCGATCCCCATCGACCCCACCACCTCGGCGACGCTGCGATTGCTCGCGAGCATCTCGGCGAAGATCTCGCGGCCGCGGCTGGTGTCGAAATCGCCGTTCCTGACGCGGCCGACGAGGTCGGCAAGTGCGTCGGGGCGGATCGGGAACTCGCCGATCGAGCCGCCCCGCTCGTTGAGCGTGCGGAGCACGTCCTGCTGCATCCAGTTGCTCGCGAGCTTCCCCTCGCCGAGCCGCTCGGCGAGGTCCTCGAAGTAGGCGACGAGTTCGCGGCCCTGGTTCACGAGCACGTCGGCGTCGTAGGCCGAAATCGACCACTTCTCGGCGAGGTTCCTCCGCAGCACGGTCGGCGGCTCGCCCATCGCCGCCCGCGCGGCGGCGATCTCCGCCGCGGACACCGTCACGGGCACGAGATCGGGCTCGGGGAAGTAGCGGTAGTCGCTCGACTCCTCCTTGTGCCGCTGGGCCCGGGTGACGCCGGCGGGATCGTCCCAGCCGCGGGTCTGCTTCGGAGTCGTTCCGAGCTCGGCGCCGGTCGCCCGCCACTCCTCCCACTGCCTCGCGGCCTCGTAGGTGAGCGCCCGCTCGACGGAGCGGAAGCTGTTCATGTTCTTGATCTCGACGATCGGCGTCTTCGCGATCCTTCCCCCGACGGGGATGTGGAGATTGACGTTGGCATCGACCCGCAGGCTCCCCTCCTGCATGTTGCAGTCGCTGACCCCGAGGTACACCAAGAGCAGCTTCAGCTCGTTCAGCCAGGCCCGGGCTTCCTGCGGACTGCGGAGATCGGGCTGCGTGACGATCTCGCACAACGGCGTGCCGGCGCGGTTGAGGTCGATCCGGCTGTCGGCCTTGCCGGCCGCCTCGTCGTGCATGCTTTTGCCCGCATCCTCCTCGAGGTGCACGCGAATGATGCGGACGTTCCTCGGGGCGAACGCCCCCTTCGGATCGCCCACCTCGAGAGCCCCTTCGGAGGAGAACGGCAGGTCGTACTGGCTGATCTGGTAGCCCTTCGGCAGGTCGGGGTAGTAGTAGTTCTTCCGGTCCCACTTCGTGAACGGTGCGATCGTGCAGTCGAGCGCGAGCGCCGCGCGGATCGCCAGTTCGAAGGCGTGGCGGTTCATGACCGGCAGCGACCCCGGCAGGCCGAGGCAGACCGGGCAGACCTGCGTGTTCGGCGGCCCGCCGAACGTCGTCGGGCAGCCGCAGAAGAGCTTCGTCTTCGTCTGGAGCTGCACGTGCACCTCCAGGCCGATGATGGTCGTGTAGTCGTCGGTCGCGGTCTGGTTCGAGGGGGAGGTCATGGCGTGATCGAGGGCCGCCTGGAGTGCCAGTCGGTCAGCCGCTGGAAGCGATCGGCCGCCCGCAGGAGCAGTGGCTCGGCGAGGGCCGGCGCCTGGAGCTGGAAGCCGATCGGCAGGCCGGATTTCGTGAATCCACAGGGAAACGAGATGCCGCCGACTCCGGCGAGGTTCGTCGAGACGGTGTAGAGATCGACGAGGTACATCGCGAGCGGGTCGTCGGTCTTCTCACCGAGCTTGAAGGCCGGCGTGGCCGACACCGGCCCGCCGATGAGGTCGACCTTCCCGAAGGCGTCGAGGTAGTCCTGGCGGATGAGCCGCCGCACCCGCAGCGCCTTCGCGTAGTAGGCGTCGTAGTAGCCTGCGGAGAGGGCGTATGTGCCGAGCATGATCCGCCGCTTCACCTCCGGTCCGAATCCCTCGCCGCGGCTGCGAGAATAGAGCTCGACGAGGGGCGAGTCGAAGCCTCCCGTAGGCTTGGCACTGCTGCGATGGCCGTAATGGATCCCGTCGTAGCGGGCGAGGTTGCTCGAAGCCTCGCACGGAGCGACGAGGTAGTAGGTCGCCACGCCGTACTTCGCGTGCGGCAGGTCGATGTCGTGGACGGTCGCGCCGGCGGCGCGAAACACCGCGAAGGCCTCCTCGACGCCCTTGGCGACCTCGGGATCGAGCCCCTCGGCGTAGTGCGCGGGCACGCGGCCGATCCGGATGCCGGTGAGCGGCTGCTCGAGCAGCTGCGTGTAAGGGGGCACGGCGTCGGGGAGCGAGGTCGCGTCGCCCGGGTCGTGTCCCGCGATCGATTCGAGCACGAGGCCGCAGTCGGCGGCCGTCCTCGCCATCGGGCCGATCTGGTCGAGGCTCGAGGCGAAGGCCACGAGCCCCCGCCGGCTCACGCGGCCGTAGGTCGGCTTGAGCCCGGTGATGCCGCAGAGGCCTGCGGGCTGGCGGATGGAGCCGCCGGTGTCGCTGCCGATCGCCACCGGTGCCATGTCGGCCGCCACGCAGGCTGCCGATCCTCCGCTCGATCCACCGGGAGCCCGCGAGGTGTCCCAGGGATTCTTCACGGGGCCGAAGGCCGAGTTCTCGTTCGAGCCGCCCATCGCGAACTCGTCCATGTTCGTCTTGCCGACGATCACGGCGTCGGCCTCGCGCAGCCGGCGGACGGTGTCGGCGTCGTAGGGTGGTCGGTAGCCGGCGAGCATCCTCGAGGCACAGGTCGTCGGCTGGCCGAGCGTGCAGAGGGCGTCCTTCACGGCGACCGGCAGGCCTGCGAGCGGCCCGAGCAGTGCCCCGGCCTTTCGCCTCTCGTCGATCCGCTCGGCGGCGGCCATCGCCCCTTCGCGATCGACGTGAAGGAAGGCATTGAGCGTCCCGTTGAGCGACTCGATCCGGTCGAGGAAGGCGCTGGTGACGGCGGCGGCGGTGACGTCCCCCTCACGGACGGCGGCCACGATCTTGGAGGCGGAAGCGGACCAGAGCGCGCGTTCGGTGGTCATGGTATCGAGATCACTCGTCTCCGAGCACGGCCGGAACGAGGAAGCACTCCCCGTCGTGCTTCGGAGCCGCGGCGAGGGCCTGATCCCGCAGGAGCGAAGGCTTCGCGACGTCCTCGCGGAACACGTTCTTCGATTCAAGCGGATGGGCGAGCGGCTCGACTGTCGTGGTGTCGATCTCCGCGAGCGTCGAGACGAATCCGACGATGCCGGAGAGTTCGCGGGTCATGCGATCGAGTTCCTCTTCCTCGAGCGCGAGCCTCGCGAGCGACGCGACCTTCGCGACGGCCTTCCGGTCGAGCGACCCAACGCCGCTCATGGACGGGCCCGCGGCCCCGACGGCACCGCCTCCTCCTTCGCCACCGTCGCCGCGCGGTCGACCGTCGGCAGGCGGAACGGCGGCCTTCGCACCAACTTCGTGACGGCGCCGCTACGGATGCACTGCGTGCAGACGAGCAGGGTCGTGTTCGTGCCGCGGGCGGTCGAGCCTCCAGCCGCCGCCTTGGCGACGGTGACCCGGATTCGCTGGAGGTTGGGCTTGAACCGCCGCCGGGTGATGCCGGTGACCTTCGTGCCGACGCCGCCGAGGTACTTCGCCTTGCCGCGAGTCGTAACGGTGTTGCCGACCGAGAAACCCTTGCCGCAGACCTGACAGGAACGTGCCACGGGATGTCCTTGAATGATTGCCGGAATGACGCTTTTTGATTGTCGGGGGGGAGCTTTCGACGGCCCCAATGTAGCCCAAAACCCGGAATTCGCAACGACGGCCGCTTAAGTTCGGCCCCGGAGGATTTCGACCGCCGCTGCGTGCACCAGGCCGTTGGTGGCCACGCCATCGCCGGAATCGATCCGCGGGCGGCCCTCCCAGTCGGTGAACCTGCCTCCTGCCTCGACCACCACGGGCATCACGGCCGCCGCGTCCCAGGCGTTCAGCAGCGGGTCGACCATCGCGATCGCCCTCCCCGTCGCGACGAGGAGATAGCCGTAGCCGTCTCCCCAGGTCCGCGACAGTCCGCAGGCCCGCTCGAGCGCGTCGCGGGCATCGCGGCGGTTCCTGGCGTCGAAGCTCGTGGCGTCGCTCGTCGTGAAGAGGCCGCCGGAGAGCGTTGCCACGGTCGAGACCTTCGCGGGCTCCGCGGCGCCGCGGCCCCCGCCGCCATATCCACGGGCATGCCAGGCACCACATCCGGAGGCGGCGAAGACCATCTCATCCGCCGCCGGAATAGCGATCACGCCGACGAGCGGGGCCGACGCCCCATCGGCGTGGCCGTCGACCCTGCGGCAGCCGACGAGCGTGGCATAGAGCGGCACGCCATGGATGAACGACTTCGTGCCGTCGATCGGATCGCAGACCCATTCGAAGCCGCTCGTGCCGGGCGTTGCCCCGGTCTCCTCGCCAAGGAAGCCATCCTGCGGGAACGCGTCGAGCAACGCCTTCCGCAGGACACCCTCCGCGGCCCGGTCGGCTTCGGTGACCGGCGAGCGGTCCTGCTTCAACTCGACGGCGAGCCCCTTCCGGCCGAACCAGCGGAGCGTCTCCCGGCCGGCTTCTCCGGCTGCGCGGATCGCGGCATCGAGCCGACGGGCGAGCTCGTCGCGGTCAGGCTGATTTTCCATGGTCATCGGTTCCGGGCGGTCGCGGGGCCAAGAGGGAGAGCACGACGAGGGTCGCCGACCCGATCACGAGCCAGGAGTCGGCCAGATTGAAGACCGGCCAGTCGATGATCCCATCGAGCCGAAAGTGGATCCAATCGCGAACGGCGAGCACGCGGCTTCCCTGCCGCTCGAGCGGGGCATGCCATGCCAGCCCGGGGAGCCCGAGCCGGTCGTAGAGATTCCCCACGATTCCGCCGGAAATCAGTCCGAGCGCGGCCACGAGCAGAGGCTCCCGCCCCGCCGTGGTGCGGGCCACGACGAAGAGGATGATCAAAAGGGCAACTACCGAGACCAGGGCAAAGAGGGCTCCGAATCCCTGCCCCATTCCGAAGAGGGCACCCTCGTTGAGATTCGTCTCGATCCAGAGCATGCCTGGCACGACCGTCACGGCAGGCGAAACGCCGGGCATGCCCATGCGGGCGAAGACGATCTCCTTCGAGACCAGATCGGTCGCGGCCGCCGCAAGGAAGACGGCCCCATACAGGATCCTTCCTCCCGAAATGCCGAGGATCCTTCCTCCCATGATGTCGCGGTCGCCTAGCGGGGATGGCGGGGCCGGCTCGTCTTCGCGGGCGGCTTCCGAGCGAGTGCTCTCGCCGGTCCGGCAGCTGCCCTCGCCGGTGGCCGGACGGGTGTCCGACGGACCGGGCCGTGAGATTCCTCGAGTTCCGCACACTTGATGCACAACGCTGCGAACGGGATCGCCTCGAGCCGCTTCTTCGAGATGATGCCGCCGCAGCCCTCGCAGAGGCCGAACGACTTCGTGCGGATCCGCTCGAGCGCCTCCTCGACGGCCTCGAGGGTGCCCTCCTCGGTCGCCATCAGGCTGAGCGTGAATTCCTGCTCGAAGGCGTCGCTCCCCAGGTCGGCCATGTGGATCGGCATCGTCGAGAGGTTGCCGCCGCCGTCCGACTCAGACCGCCGCAGTGCCGCGTCGGCCATCGTGGAAACGTCGCCCCTGAGGCGGGCCCGGATCGCGAGCAACGCCTGTTTGAAAACCTTCAGTTCCGCAGCTTTCATGCTTCCGCCCTTGGAAACGAGGAAACCGTGAGAATACGGTCCGAAGCACGCCCTGTCAAACTGGCAGGTGGGTGATTTCGAGCCCGCCTTGCTGCCCCCGAAAGCATGACCTACCCTTGACGTCGTACCTCTGAACGCCGCTTTTTCGAGCTTTCCGTGGCCGTCGTCACCCGTACCGACCTCGCTTTCCAGCAGTGCATCGATCCTGCCTGCGCGGCCACGTTCTCGGTCGACGAGGTGCTCACGAGCTGCCCCGTCTGTGGGAACCTGCTCGACGTTGAGTACGACTGGGACCGCATCCGCCCGCCGACATCGTTCGAGGTCTTCGAGCGAAAGTGGATGCGGCGGAGCGACCCGCTCGCCTTCAGCGGCGTCTGGCGGTTCCACGACCTCCTGCCGTACGCCCCGCGAGATAGTGTCGTCACGATCGGCGAGGGGCAGACGCTTCTGTCGAGGGCGGACGGCGTCGGGGGCTTTGTCGGGGTGAATCCCGGCCGGCTTCATCTGCAGTACGAGGGGCTCAACCCGTCGGGATCGTTCAAGGACAACGGCATGTCGGCCGCGTTCACCCACGCCCGCATGATCGGCGCGCGACGGGCGGCCTGCGCCTCGACCGGCAACACGAGCGCCTCGCTCGCCGTCTACTGCGCCGTGACGCGATTGATGCGGGGCATCATCTTCATCGGCTCCGGCAAGATCTCATACGGCAAGCTCTCGCAGGCGCTCGACTACGGTGCCCTCACGATCCAGATCGCCGGCGACTTCGACGACGCCATGGCCCGCGTGCAGGAGGTCTCGAAGAAGCTCGGGATCTATCTCGTCAACAGCGTCAACCCGTTCCGGCTCGAGGGTCAGAAGACGATCATGTTCCGGGTGCTCGAGTCGCTCGGATGGGAGGTGCCCGACTGGATCGTGGTGCCCGGCGGCAACCTCGGCAATTCGAGCTCGTTCGGCAAGGCCTTCGCGGAGCTGCGGAAGCTCGGCCTCATCGACCGCGTGCCGCGGCTCGCCGTGATCAACGCCGCCGGCGCCAACACGCTCTACGAGCTCTACCACAAGCGGGGGCTGCGGTGGGAAGGCGGCCGGGCCGACCTCTCCCCCGCCTGCCACTACTACGACGAGCTCGACCGCGACAAGAAGCGTGCCGACACGATCGCCAGCGCCATCGAGATCAACCGGCCCGTGAACCTCAACAAGTGCCTGCGGGCCCTCGAGGTCTGCGACGGCGTGGTCCGCGAGGTGACGGAGCAGGAGATTCTCGACGCGAAGGCGCAGGTCGGGGCCGGGGGTCTCGGCTGCGAGCCGGCGAGCGCCGCCAGCGTGGCCGGCGCCAAGCAGCTCGTGGCGGAGGGGGTGATCGGCCGCGACGAGCGGGTCGTCTGCATCCTCACGGGCCACCAGCTCAAGGACCCGACCGCCACGGTCGCCTACCACACGACCGACCAGAAGCTCTTCAACGACGTGCTCGGCAGCCGCGGCGTCAATCGTGCGAGCTACGCCAACCGTGCCGTGAGCGTCGGCAACCGCATCGACGAGATCGTGCAGGCGATCGATCTCTATGCGTGAGCCAGCCGGCATGGAAGCGATGCGACTCGTCGTGCACGGAGCCGCCGGCCGGATGGGCAGGCGAATCGTCGCCTGCGCGGTGGCCGATCCGCGATGGCGGGTCGTGCAGGCCCTCGAACACCGCGGCAACCCTCACGTCGGCGCCGATGCGGGCACGCTCGCGGGCGTCTCGCCGCTGGGCGTGCACGTCTGCGATCACTGGGAGCTGCCCGACAAAGGGGAGCCAGGGAGCGGCTCCGCCGACGCCGACTGCATCATCGACTTCTCCCTGCCCGGGGCCGTCGGGCCGATCGCGAGGCTCGCGGCCGAGCGCGGCGTACCGCTCGTCGTCGCCACGACGGGCCTCGAGCCGGCCGACCAGGAGGCGGTGCGGGCCGCGTCGGCGAAGGTGGCCGTGCTCCAGTCGCCGAGCATGAGCCTCGCCGTGAACGTCGCCATGGACCTCGTCGAGCGGGCGGGCAGATTGCTTTCCGCCGTCGGCGGTCGCACCGACGTCGAGATCGTCGAGTGCCACCACCGTCACAAGGAGGACGCCCCGAGCGGCACGGCATTGAAGTTCGGCGCGATCGTCGCCGACGCGATGCGGCACGCGCATCCGCACGGCACGGCCCGCGAAGCGCACGGCCGCCATGGCCGCATCGGAGCGAGGCCCGCCGGCGAGATCGGCTACCACGCCGTCCGCGCTGGCGACAACCCCGGCGAGCACACGATCCTCTTCGGCCTCGACGGGGAATCGCTCTCGGTGAACGTGCGTGCCACGAGCCGCGACTGCTACGCGACGGGCGCCCTCGCCGCCGCCGCCTTCCTCGTCGGCAAGCCCGCCGGCCTCTACTCGATGCGCGACGTGCTCGGGCTGTGATGGCCGCTTTTCGGCATGTCAAACGTGCTGGGGTTCGGGGCTGCCCGTATGCCGCTCGCCGGACGCTCGCTGCGCCCATCCTGGGCTTTCGCTCGC
>JBBAVU010000133.1:0-1957 GCA_040397565.1 Pirellulales bacterium
ATGCCGCTCCTGGAGACCGTCTACATCGGCTCCGACCGCAACATGGAGGACTTCCGCTTTCCGGTGCAGTACGTCCTGCGGCCCAACCTCGACTTCCGCGGCTTCTCCGGGACGATCGCCTCCGGCATCATCCGCAAGGGGGACGAGATCATGTCGCTCCCGTCCCGCAAGAAGAGCCGCGTAAAGTCGATCGTGACCTTCGACGGCGAACTCGAGGAGGCCTTCGCCCCGCAGTCGGTCACGCTCACGCTCGAAGACGAGATCGACTCCAGCCGCGGCGACATGCTCGTGCGGCCTGGCAATGCCCCGAAGGTCGACCACAAGTTCGAGGCCATGCTCGTCTGGATGACCGACGAACCGCTCGTGCCCGGCCGGCAGTACCTCTTCAAGCAGACGACCAAGGTCGTGCCCGGCGCCGTGAGCACGATCCGCTACCGGGTCGACGTCAACACGCTCCACCGGCAGCCGGCGCCGTCGCTCGCCCTCAACGAGATCGGCCGCTGCGCCGTGACGCTCTCCGCCCCGATCTGCTTCGACGCCTACCGCCGCAACCGGGCCACGGGCGCCTTCATCGTGATCGACCGGCTCACCAACGGCACGGTCGGAGCGGGCATGATCCTCGACCGCGAGCCGGAGGAGGGGTCGGCCGACCACTGGGGCGATGCCTCCGCGGAAAGCCTGCAGGGGTCCGCGAGCGAGGTGACGGCCGGCGAGCGGCAGGCCCGCTACGGCCAGAAGCCGGTTACCGTCCTCATCACGGGCCTGGCGGGTTCGGGGAAGACGACGATCGCCCGGGCGGTCGAGCGGCGGCTCTTCGACATGGGCCGCGCGGTGGTCGTGCTCGACGGCCAGAACATGCGGCTGGGCATCAGCCGGGATCTCGGGTTCTCGGCCGCCGAGCGGAGCGAGAATCTCCGCCGGTCGGTCGAGGTGGCGAGGATCTTCAACGACGCCGGCATCCTCTGCATCGCGTCGTTCGTCGCGCCGGACGAGGCGGTGCGGCAGAAGGCCGCCGACCGGGTCGGCCGCGAGCGGTTTCTCGTGGTGCATGCCGCGGCACCGCTCGAGGTCTGCCGCGATCGCGATCGGGATGGCAACTACCGCCGGGCCGACGCGGGCGAGATCGCGAATTTTCCGGGCGTTTCGGCCCCCTACGAGCCGCCGCCGAAGCCCGACCTCGTCCTGCCGACGCACGAGTGGCCGGTCGGCCGCTGCGTCGATGCGATCGTGAGCCTGCTCGAGGCACGCGGCATCATCTGAAAAGCCATCATCTCAAGAGCGTGATGATGAAGGGTGGCTGACGGGACTCGAACCCGCGACCCCCGGTACCACAAACCGATGCTCTAACCAACTGAGCTACAGCCACCGTGAGCGGGCAGTCTAACACAGTCCCGCCCGCTCCCATTTTCGGCGGTTTTTCCCGGCCCCTGTAGCATTTCCGGCCGGCGGTCGTGCGGGCTCCGCCGCGGCAGTCGTCGGCCGTCGTCGCGAAATGTCCCCCGAGAACCTGCGGCGAATCGACCCATTGTCAACAGCCGGCTTCGCCGCGCGGCGACCAGTCGGCAGCGAAACCTCCCCATCCACCAAAGCCTCGCATTTCGCTCATAACGCGCTCTTGCCGAAATCCGCAAGCACAACCTAAGCTTCCCGGCCTTCGGGAAAAGGTCCCCATCGTTTGGGGCATCCTTCCATCATCCCGGGGTTCACGGAGGTTCAAAGCTATGACGAAGAAGACCTTGATTCGTTTGATTGGGGCAGCGACATGCGTCGCGGTCATGGGCGCTGGCTGGGATGCCGAGGCTGGGTGGAGAAGGCACCACGGATCGAGCGGCGGCTCGTGGGGCTCATCGGGTGGATCGTCGGGCGGCTCGTCCGGCGGTTCGTGGGGCTCGCATGGTTCGTCGGGTGGCTCCTCCGGCGGTTCGTCGGGCGGCAGCTACTCGCACAGCTCCCACGG
>JBBAVU010000133.1:2057-8130 GCA_040397565.1 Pirellulales bacterium
CGGCGGTTCGAGCGGTGGCAGCTACTCGCACAGTTCGCACGGCTCGAGCGGCGGCTCCCACGGTTCGAGTGGCTCGCACGGTTCGAGCGGCGGATCGGTCGTGTACCACCACCATCATGACGCCGTCGTGCATCATGAGTCGGTGGTCGTGAACGAGGTGGTCCGCACCGCTCCGTCCGACACGGCGAAGCTCGTCGTCGAGCTGCCGAAGGACGCGAAGGTGTTCATCAACGGCTCGGAGACGAAGGCCACCGGCACCAGCCGGCAGTTCATCTCCAAGGGTCTGAAGGACGGGGTGGCCTACCAGTACGACGTCCGCATCGTCACCGCGGACAAGGAATCCCCGATGGAGCAGACGAAGGTCGTGAAGCTCACCCGCGGCCAGACCGAGATCGTGCGTTTCGACGCGGCGACGGCGACGGCCGTCAAGCCGGCCGCGCCGAAGCCCGATGCGGTCGCCGTGACGAGCGGCAACTGACCGGCCGGCGTCCGGTCTGAATGCCGGAAGCCCACCACTCCCGCGCGGGGACGATGCCCCGCGCGGGAGTTTTTTTGCGCATGGCACAACTCGGGGTTTCGGGCCAGCCCCTCACCTGCCTTCGAGCCGGCGGCGGATTTCGGCGAGGCGTTCGGCGAGCTCCCGCTCGTGGCCGCGGTCGGTCGGCTCGTAATACCGCTTCTCGACGCCGAGGTAATCCTGCGCGGCGATGCCGTCGGGGGCGTCGTGGGAGTACTCGTAGCCCTGGCCGTGGCCGAGCCGCTTGGCGCCGGCGTAATGCTTGTCCTGCAAGTGCCTGGGCACCGGGATGATCCGCTGCTCGCGGACATCCGCCCGCGCGGCGGCGATCGCCGTCGTGCAGGCGTTGCTCTTGGCCGCAAGCGCCAGGTAGGTCACCGCCTGCGACAGGGCGAGCTGGCACTCCGGGAGCCCCACGAACTCCACCGCCTGCATCGCCGCCACCGCCAAGAGCAGCGCCCGAGGGTCGGCGTTGCCGATGTCCTCGCTCGCGAGGATGACGAGCCTGCGGGCGAGGAACCGCACGTCCTCGCCCCCCTCGAGCATCCGCGCGAGCCAGTAGAGGCCGGCGTCGGCGTCGCTGCCGCGGATGCTCTTGATGAGCGCGCTTGCGCAGTCGTAATGGGTGTCGCCCGCGTCGTAGGCGACGGCCTTCCGCTGCACGCTCTCCCGGGCGAGCGCGAGCGTGAATCGCAGCGGCCGCTCGGTGGTCGACAGCACGCCCACCTCGAGCCCGCCGAGCGCCCTCCGGGCGTCACCGTCGGAGGTTTCCACGAGGAATTCCAGGGCGTCGGGATCCATCTCGATCCGCTCGGAGCCGAACCCGTGCTCCCGGTCGGCCAGCGCCCGCCTGAGGATCTCCGCCACGTCTTTCGGGCCGAGCGGCTCGAGTTCGAAGATCCGGCTCCGGCTGACGAGGGCGGAGGTGAGGGCGAAGAAGGGATTGTGCGTCGTCGCCCCCACCAGTGCGATCACACCGCTCTCGACGTCGGGCAGGAGCACGTCCTGCTGCGGCTTGTTGAAGCGGTGGATCTCGTCGATGAAGAGGCAGGTCCGCTGGCCGTCGTCCTCGAGCCGCCGCCGGGCCGCGTCGAGCACGTCGCGGAGCTCCTTCACGCCCGACGACGTCGCCGAGATCTCGATGAACCGTCGTCGCGTCTCCGTGGCGATGATCTCCGCCAGCGTCGTCTTGCCCACGCCCGGCGGCCCGTAGAGGATCACCGACCCGAGCCGATCGGCCTCGATGAGCCGTCGCAGGAGCATCCCCGGCCCCACCACCTTCTCCTGCCCGACGTAGTCGGCGAGCCGCCGCGGCCGCATCCTCGCGGCGAGCGGCGCGGCCCTCGCGACGTTGGCGGCACGCGACGCGGAGAAGAGGTCGGCCATGACGACGGTCTCGCGGGCGGTCAGCCCGTCCAGACGAAGTCGACGGCGGCGTCGATGCCGGCGGCGAGGCTCTTGTGGACGGGGCAGGTGAGCGCCGCCTGCTCGATGAGGTGTCGCTTCGGATGATCCGCGGAAAGCGGGATCGTGAGCGTCGTGCGGAGCGCGGCGATCCGACGCGGCGGCTCCTTGCTCATCTCCTTGACGGTGTCGGCCTTCATGCCGGCCAGGTCGAGCCCGTGGCGATCGGCGACGATGCCGATGATCGTCATCATGCACGCCCCGAGGGCCACGCCCACGAGATCGGTCGGTGAAAAGCTCTCTCCGCGGCCGTGGTTGTCGACCGGGGCGTCGGTGAGCACCGTCGCTCCCGAAGGGCCGTGCTGGGCCCGGCAGCGAAGATTTCCCTCGTACGTCGTCGTGACCCGTACCACCTGCGTCCTTTCAAAAAAAGCTGCCAGCCACCAAATCCAGGCACGTCGCCTATAACGCTAACGGTATTTTACCCAGATTTGGCGGCTGGCACTTTTTTATGCGCTCGCTTCGATCCTGCGTCGATCGGCTCGCCCGCGAGGGGGAGCTCGTGGTCATCGACCATCCCGTCGATCCGCACCTCGAAATCGCGGAGATCCAGCGGCGGCTGTTTCGGTCGGGCGGGCCGGCGGTGCTCTTCACGCGGCCGACGGGCACGGCCTTCCCGGTGCTCGTCAACCTCTACGGCACTCAGAAGCGGATCGAGCGGATCTTTCACCGCACGCTCGACCGGGTGAAGCGGCTCGTGGAGCTCAAGATCGATCCCGCGGAGGCGATGAAGAAGCCGTGGCGGTACTGGCGAAGCCCGATCGACGCGATCTCGATGCTGCCGAAGCGGGTGCGGTCGGGACCGGTGCTCGCCCACTCGATCCCGCTCTCGCAGCTCCCCAAGGTGACCGGCTGGCCCGGCGACGGCGGCCCGTTCGTCACGCTTCCGGCGGTCTACACCGAAGACCCCGACCGGCCCGGCACGAAGCACTCGAACCTCGGCATGTATCGCGTGCAGCTCGCGGGCAACGACTACCTGCCCGACCGCGAGATCGGCCTCCACTACCAGCTCCATCGCGGCATCGGCGTCCACCACGCGGCCGCCCTCGCCCGCGGCGAGCCCTTGAAGGTGAACGTGTTCGTGGGTGGCTCGCCGGCGATGGCCGTGGCCGCCGTCATGCCGCTGCCCGAGGGGCTTTCGGAGTTGCTCTTCGCCGGGGCTCTCGCCGGCCACCGCATCCCGATGATCGCAAGACGGGACCGTCCCGCGATCTACGCCGACGCCGATTTCGTGATCGAGGGCACGGTGCAGCCGGGAACGACGAAGCCCGAGGGCCCGTTCGGCGACCACCTCGGCTACTACGCCAAGCGGCACGACTTTCCCGTCATGCAGGTCGAGCGGGTCTGGCACCGCGAGGGGGCGATCTGGCCGGTGACCGTCGTCGGCCGCCCGCCGCAGGAGGACACGCTCTTCGGCTGGCTCGTGCACGAGCTGACCGGCCCGGTCATCCCGACGGTGCTGCCGGGCGTGCGGAGCGTCCATGCCGTCGATGCTTCGGGCGTTCACCCCCTGCTGCTCGCCGTCGGGAGCGAGCGGTACCTCCCCTGGCAGCGGTCGAGCCGCCCGGCCGAGCTGCTCACGCAGGCCTCCGCGATCCTCGGCCAGGGGCAGCTGTCGCTCGCGAAGTATCTCTTCATCGTGTCGGGTGAAGACGCCCCGGGGCTCGACGCCCACGACATCCGTCCCTTTCTCGCGCACCTGCTGTCGCGGGTCGACTGGCGGCGCGACTGCCACTTCCACACCGAGACGACGATCGACACGCTCGACTACTCCGGCAGCGGGCTCAATGCCGGCTCGAAGCTCGTGGTCGCCGCCCGCGGGCCGGCCGTCCGCGGCCTCACAGCCGAGTTGCCCGCCGGCATCGCCCTTCCCGACGGCTTCCGCAATCCGAGGATCTGCCTACCGGGCGTCGTCGCGATCGAGGGCCCGCGGATCGAACCCTCGCCGACACTCGCCTCGGACGACGCGGCCCCCGCGGGCGGCTCACTCGCCGCCCTCGCGGCCACATCCCCCTGGTCGGCCGAGATCCAGCGGCTCTGCGACTCGATCCACGCGGACCACCCGCTGCGGGCATGGCCGCTCATCGTCGTCGTGGACGATTCCGGCTTCGCAGCCGCGAGCCTCGAGAATTTTCTCTGGGTGACGTTCACCCGCTCGAATCCGGCCGCCGACGTCCATGGCGTCGCGGCGAGGGTGCACCAGAAGCACTGGGGCTGCGAGGGCCCGCTCGTGATCGACGCCCGGCTCAAGCCCCACCATGCGCCGCCGGTCGTGGAGGAACCTGCGGTCACCGCGAAGGTCGATGCCCTCTGCGTCCGAGGCGGCCCGCTCGCGGGAATCCTCGGCTGAACTGGCTTCGCGGCGATCGCTTCGTCAGCCGGAGATACTTGCGATCTTCACGCGGGTGTGGAGCGAGCGGTGGCCCGTGCGACGGCGGTAGTTCTTCCGGCGGGCGAACTTCTGCACGAAGATCTTTTCGCCCTGCTCCGTGCCGATCACCTTCGCCTTCACGGTCGCCCCCTTCACCTTGGGCGCACCCAGCGTGAGCTTGCCCGCGCGGCTCACTGCGAGCACCTCGTCGAACACGACCTCGCTTCCGGCCGGAACGTGACGGAAGTCGATCTCGAGCTCCTGTCCCTCCTGCACGGTGTACTGGCGGCCGCCATCGACGATCACGGCATATTCGTGGCCCGCGCCCTTCATGCTGGCGGCGGAGTTGGTGGCGGATTTGGGGGATGCCTTGGCCATGGCTGAAGTCCGGGAAAAACGGGGTCTGAAACGATTTAGTACGAGCGGAAGAGCATACTCCGCCTCGGCCCGCCGGTCGAGCGCCGCCCCGAAAATCCCGGCACTTTCCGGGCGAAAGACCGATTAGTCGTCGTCCTCCTCGACCACCGTCACCGCCCACTCGGGATAGGGCACGCCCGGCCCTTTCCGCATGGTCCAGAGGATGCGGTTGAGCGCGTCCTCGGGGGCCCGGTCGATTTCCCGGAAGTTCATCTCGCTGCTCGCGATCGCCGCCGCCTCGAGCCGTGGATCGCCGTAGGCCTTGGGATCGGGATTCATCCGATCGAGCGGCACGTTGGCCGGAAGGGCGGCGAACGGCCGCAGGTCGGGAACGTCGGTGAAGCAGTCGAACATCGGCGTGGCCGAGGCGTCGAACTGGTTCATCGGCTTCAATCCCAGGATCTGGCCGATCGTTCGCAGAAGGCTCGTCGTGTTGTACTGCGTGCTCACCGTCACCCCCCGCTTCGCGTACGGGCTCGCCACGTAGCAGGTCGTGCGGTAGCCGCTGACATGGTCCCAGCCCGCCTGCGGGTCGTCCTCGATCGCGAAGATCGCCATCTTCGGCCAGAAGCGGCTCTTGGAGAGCGCCTCGACGAGCCGGCCGAACGCCAGGTCGTTGTCGGCCACGCAGGCCTCCGCCGTGGGAAAGCCGGCCGCCGCGCCCCCGGTGTGATCCTGTGGCAACGCGACGATGACGAGGTTCGGATACTCCCCCTTCTTCTCGTATTCGGCCAGTTCGCGGATCACATAGTCGGCCCGGAACTGGTCGGGGACGTTCAGGTCGTAGCCCGTCGTGTCGCGGGGTGAGTGCGGCCGGAGCGACTCGATCGACGGCTCGCCGGCGAACACCACCTCCTGCTGGCCCGCCCCGGCCTTCCACGCCGCGTAACAGGTCCGGAAGTCCGGCCGTCCGCCACGCTTGGAATCCTTCCAACGCGTCCTGGGAAGCATGAACTCGCCGTAGTTGCGGAGCGTCTTCCCGTGGGACAAGACGCTGTCCCAGATGAATCCCGCCGGCGACCAGGCCAGGGCGTCGACGCCGTTGTCCGCAATGCCATCGGGATAGCTCCGTGGCCATCCCGCGAAGCTCCGTTCGACGTAGTCGGTGGCCACCGCGGCGGTGCTCCAGTTGTGGCCGTCGGCCGAGAGGATGCCGGAGCAGTAGGTGTTGTCGAGAAGCACGAACTGCCGGGCGATCGCGTGCTGGTTGGGGGTGATCTCGTCACCGAAGACGCAGAGTTCCGGCCTGCCATTGCCCTGCGGCAGGTCGCCGAGCACCTGGTCGTAGGTGCGGTTCTCCTTGA
>JBBAVU010000134.1:0-8106 GCA_040397565.1 Pirellulales bacterium
AAGTCTGCATCCGAGCGAGCGGAAGGCAGGATGCCTGCAGCGAGCGTCCGGCGAGGGCATACGGGCAGCCCCGAACGCAGCACGGTCGACGCGCAAGTGCCCGATTTCGGGTTACAATCCGGCCATGATCCCGCTCCTTGCAAACCGGTTCTCGATCTGCCTGCCGCCGCTGTGGCTCATCGGCACGGGCGTGCTGCTCGGCGGGGTCGCGCTGCTTGCGGTGTATGGCCTTTTGAGGCTTCTCTCGCCAAGGCTGGCGGCGGAGGTTCGGGCGAGCCTCTCGGAGGGGTTTCTCGGTCCCGTCGCGTGGCTGGCATTCGTCTGCGTGGCCGTGGCGGTGGCGACGACGCCCGTCGTGCCGGTGACGACGATCCTGCGGTCGCTCGGGCGGATCGCCACGGCCGGCGAGACGAGCCGGACGGTGACGGTCGCTGCAAACGCCAAAGACCAGGAGATCCGGCTCGATGTGCGGCCGCAGGAGATCGAGTCGATCTCGCTCGAAAGCGATTCGCCGCTCTCGGTCCGAACCCAGCAGCCGATCGAGGGCTTCGCGCTCGTGAAGGTGCCCGTCGTCGAACTGGCCGCGGGCGTGCCGTGGACGTGGCAGCGACGACCGCCAAGGGAGAGGGGTTCCACGTCGCTCATCGCGTCGGCGACGCCGTTCCTCGGCACGGAGGCGAGGCTCGACGCGACGAATCCCTCGGCCGAGCCGGTGGCCCTCCGCATTCGCTCGACGCTCGCCCCGGAGTTTCCACAGGCCGGATTGCTCCCCTGGTCGGCCGCGGCGACGGTCGTGGTCGTCGGGGCCTACCTGCTCGTGCGGCTGGGGGCCGGCCGGGTCGCGGCGATCGCGGGCGCGACGGTGAAGGAGGCGGTCGCGCAGCCGGTCTTCGGCGTGGCCGTCATCATCGGGGCCGTGCTGCTCTTCGGCTTCATCCTGATCCCCTACAACACGTTCGGCGACGACGTGAAGATGCTCAAGGACAGCGGCATCACCCTCGTGAAGGTGATGTCGTTGCTCGTCGCGGTCTGGACCGCGAGTGTCTCCGTGGCGGAGGAGATCGAGGGGCGGACGGCGATGACGGTGCTCTCCAAGCCGCTTACCCGCCGCGAATTCTTCCTCGGGAAGTTCGTCGGCCTCGTCTTGGTCGTGACGCTCGTGGTGCTGATCCTCGGCACGATCCTGCTGGCGACGACGAGCTACAAGGTGGTCTACGACGCCCGCGAATCCGCCAAGACCGACCCGCTCTGGCGGGACTGCGCCGACGAGGTGATCACGGTCGTGCCGGGGCTCGTGCTCTGCTGGCTCGAGGCAATCGTGCTGGCCGCAGTGAGCCTGACCGTCTCCACGCGGCTGGGGCTCCTGCCGAACATCATCATCTCGTTCGGCGTCTACGTGCTCGGGCATCTCGTGCCGCTGATCGTCCAGTCGAGCGTCGGGAAGTTCGCGATCGTGAGGTTCTTCGGCCGGCTGTTCGCGACGATCCTCCCGGTGCTCGACCACTTCACGATCGAGGCGGCCGTGATGGGCGGCGTGGCCGTTCCGTGGATCTATCTGGCCTGGGCGGGCCTCTACGCCGCGATCTACTGCGCGGTCGTGCTCCTCGTGGGGCTCATCCTCTTCCAGCACCGCGATCTCGCCTGACCGGCCGCTCACCGTCACCGCACGATATCACCGTCATCTCACGATGCCGGTGCGGCCGACGACGCCGAGCGAGCCGAGTCCGTCAAAGGAGGACGCGGCCGGCGCCCAGATCCGCTGCTCCGGCGAGCCGGCGGTCTCGGCCTCCGCCTTCCCGTCCACGAAGAATGTCAGCCCGCCGGGAAACGCCCGCTCGAACCGGGGGCCGAGTTCGACGCCGATCAGGCGGGTCTGCTCCGCGTACCGCATGCTCGTGCGGACAGCGAGTTCCGCGCGGCCGAAGCTTCCCTCGGTGGCGACCTTCACGCCGCCGATCCACCTCGCCGGCCCGGACCGGATCGTTCCCGGATCGGCGTCGATGCCGGCCGAGACGTCGATGCCGGAAACCGTGCTTGCGACCATGGCGTTGAGCGGCAGCGGCATCGTCGCATCGCCCGCGAACTTCGCGCCGGCACCGCGGGTCGACCCTCCCGGACCGGAGACCCTCATGTCGAGCGCCCACGCCTCCTCCTCCACCGACGCCGCGTCCATGGCACGCAACTGCGCTGCGATCGAATCCACCCCTTCGAAGCCCTCGATCGCGAGGTCATCGACCGGGCTCGTGCCTTTCGCCGGCGCGGCGAGCAAGGACGCAATCAGGAGTACGCAGGCCGGCGAGAGCATCTGCCGCCACGCCGCAGGCCGGATTCGTCGATGGTGCATGTCGTAATCTCCACGATCGCGACGGGTGTCCCGTACGGGAGCATCGCCTTCCACATTGGTCGTCGCTTCCAGACCCCGGCCGCGAGCGGCGGCCCGACAATCGGCACGGCCCTCAGGCCGCGCGACGCCTCGGAGGTTCGACGACCCGTCCAGCATCGCGGGTCGACGGCACGACCCCGTCGAGCCGCACGACCGTCAGGCTTTCGACGACCCGCAGGGCCACGTCGAGCGCCTCCATTCCCGAGGCGGCATCGACGAGCGGTCGTTCGCGGGTCGTCACGGCGCGGAGGAAGTCGTCGTGTTCGGAGGCGATCGCGTTGCCCTGGGGGAGCTCCTCGGTCGTCCGCGGCAACACCGTCTCGAAGAAGGACTCCTTGAGACGGTCCCGCTCCGCGGCCGTGATGCCCGCGGCGACGAAGTCGCCCGACGCGACCTCCGCCGATGGCGTCACGGCATCGACCCGCTTCGACTGGAAGTCGACCGCCACGAGCCCCGACCGGCCCCAGAGCGTCATCGAGCGGTCCACCGCGGGATGGATGCGGGAGGCCGTGAGGTCCGCCACGAAGCCGGAATCGAACCGCAGGTGCGCCCGCACGGCGTCCTCGTGCCCGCCGGTCGCGGCGACGGCCGTGCCGCGCACGTCGACGAGATGGCCGGGCCGGAGCGAGAGGACGAGGTCGATGTCGTGGATCATCAGGTCGAGCACGACGCCGACGTCGAGCGAGCGAAACGTGAACGGGGCGCGACGGTGCGCCTCGACGGCGATCGGCGAACCGACCCTCGCGACGGCGACCGGCCAGGCCGGATTGAACCGCTCCACGTGGCCGACCGCCACGACGCGTCCGTTGCGGTCCGCCGTTGCGACGATCCGCTCCGCCTCCAGCCGGCTCGACGCGACCGGCTTCTCGACGAGCAGGTCGATGCCGGCCTCCAGGAGCGGCACGGCCGAGTCGGCATGCAGGTCGGTCGGCGAGGCGACCACCGCCGCGTCGACGAGCCCCCGCAGTTCCGAAGGCGACACGAGGCCCCGGCAGCCGTGGGCTGCGGCGACGCGATCCCGCGCGGCGGGCGACGGATCGACCACCGCCACGAGCTCGACGTCCTCCCGCGCGGCGAGCAGCCGCGCGTGGATCGTCCCGAGATGCCCACAGCCCACCACCGCTACCTTCAACCGACTCATGCGACCCTCCTGCGATCGAGCGCGCGACCGTGACGACCGTTCTTCTGACGTGCGGCGAACTCGAGCACCCGTTCGACGGGCGGCACGCACATGCCCTTCGAGGCGAGGATCTCCCGGGCGGCCTCCAGCCCGACCTTCGCCCGGTAGAGCAGACGGTGCGCCTCCGCAAGCGCGGCGGCCCAATTCTCTTCCACTCCGTTGCGACGGAGCGCGACGACGTTCACGCACCGCGGGCGGGCGGGCATCCCCTCGCACAGCATGTATGGCGGAATGTCGTGGAGCACGCGGCTCAGGCCGGCGACGAACGACCAGCCGCCGATCGTCGCCCAGTGGTGGACGGCGACGCCGCCCGAGAGCGACGCGTGCGATTCGACCCGCACGTGCCCCCCGAGGAGCACGCCATTGGCCATGATCACGTGGTCGCCGATGCGGCAGTCGTGCGCGACGTGCGAGGCGGCCATAAGAAAGTTGTCGTTGCCCACAACCGTCTCGCCGGTCTCCTTTTCAGTCGCCCGATTGATCGTGACGCCCTCGCGGATCGTGTTGCGGTCGCCGATCACGACGCGGGTTCGGCTGCCCTGGTAGCTCACGTCCTGCGGCTCACCGCCGACCACGCAATTCGCATGAAACCTGTTTCCCTCGCCGATCCGGACGTCGCCGAGAATCGTCACGTTGTTGTCGAGGCGGGTGCCCCGGCCGATCGTCGCCCGGCCCGAGACGACGCAGTAGGGCCCGATCCGCACGTCGTCGGCGATCTGGGCGCCGGGCTCGATGATCGCGGAGGGCGAGATCAGGGGCGGAAGCCGCAGCGTGTCCGGCCTCTCGTCCCCCGTCGCTTCCGGCAGGTCGAGAGGCGTCATGCCGACCTCCTCCTCGCCGTGCACGGCACGCCCGATGCCGCGACTCCGCGGGCCGACGCGAGAGCGAGGACACGGGCGACCGCCATGGCGTTGAGCCTGTGGCCGCCCCGCGAGGAACGGACGGAGGCGTGCACAGGACGGCCCGCGAGCGAGAGATCGCCGACGACGTCGAGCGCCTTGTGCCTGGCGCACTCGTCGGGCCAGCGGAGCGAGTTGCCCAGCGGCCCTTCCGGACCGAACACGAGGAGGTCGGAGAATTCGACATGGAGGCCCCGCCCGCTCGCCCGCAGTCTCTCGGCGTCCTGCACGCCCAGGAAGGTCCGCGCGCCCGCGAGCTCCGCGCGATAGGCATCAGGCGTGACGTCCACGGCACACCGCTGCCTTCCGATCGGACCATCCCCGTAGTCGAGCAGGTATTCGACGGAGAGCCCATCGAACCGCGGGGGCGACAGCTCCACCCACCCGCGGCCATCCTCGACGCGAATTTCGCGATCGACGACGATCGGCTCGCAGGGAGCCCCGACTTCCTCGAACCCGACCGAATCGATCGCCTCGACGAACGCCCGCGAGGAGCCGTCGAGCCCGGGCATCTCGGCCGCCTCGACCGAGACCTCGCAGCAATCGACGCCGAGCCCGGCAAGCGCGCTGAGCACGTGCTCCACCATCTCGACCCTGGCGGCACCGGCCATCAGATTCGTGCGGGCCTCGGCATCCACCCGTCGATCGAGCCTCGCCGGAATCCGCACGGAGGGATCGAGATCCCTCCGAACGAACACGATCCCGGCGGCCGCCGGTGCGGGCCGGAGCTCCACCCGGTTCCGCACCCCGCTCCAGTAGCCCGCCCCCTCGACGACCACCGGCCGACGAAGCGTCCTCTGCGGCCGCGGAATACCGGATTGCAGCATCGAATCGACTCCCTCCCTGCGGTCGGCGACCGCCCCGAAGACTAACGGCGGGGCTGGCCGGCGGCAGGCTGGGCCGCGACGCCCGCCTGGGTGTTGAGCATCTTGAGGATGTCGACCGTGATGTCGACGCCGGGCTCGAGATACACGATCGGCTTCGTGATGCTCCGCAGGATCTGGTTGCGATCGGACCCGTCGGGCGACTCGCCGTCGAAGCGGTGCACGACGGCGATCCGATGCTGCTTGGCGAACTGCTCCACGGCCTTCTCGATCTCCGTGTAGACCTGCAGGTAGACCTTCGCCTCGCGATCCATGAAGTCCTTCTTCTGGAGCTGCGCGGTGACGTTGAAATCGCCCTGAGCCTTCGCGATCTCGGCCTCGAGCTTCTTGTACTCGGGCGTGCCGACGTTGAAGCCCTTGAGCTGCTCGACGAGGCCGTTGACCCTGTCCCGCTCGGCCTTGAGGCCGTTCTCGGCCGCCATCACCTCGTCCTTCATCTTGTCCATCATCGCCTTGAACTTGGCGTGGTTCTTGAAGATGTAGCCGACGTCGATGACGGCCACGTGCGTCGGCGGACCGGACGGGGCGGCGGCCTGCCCGAACGCGGGACCGCACGAAATAACCATCGACACGGCGGCCGCAGCCACGAGAAGACAGAGCTGTCGCTTCACGGAACGAACTCCTTGCTAGCGTGCTTGCTCGCCTCGCCGTGAGGCGGGGCGGACGTTGTTGCCGGTCGACCTGCGCCGCCATCCGTGGCCGGCGCTCAGGGGTCTCGAGGCGGGGGGATTCTGTCAGCCCCCCCGAACCCGCTCAAGGCCAAAAAAGACGGCCGAACGTGGGTTTTCCGCGGAAACCGCCTCACTTCGGGGCCGCGAGCGTCACCTCGAGCCTCACCTCCGCCCCGTCGCGAAGCACGACGACCGGAACGGTGTCCCCCGCCTTGTGCTTGCGGAGGGCGCTGTCGAAATCCTCGAGGCCGGTGATGGCGCTCTCGCCGATCCGCACGATCACGTCTCCGGCCGCGAGGCCGCCGCGGGAGGCCGGGGAATCCTTCGCCACGCCCGAGATCGCGTAGCCCTTCTGCGGCTTGCCGAAATCGGGAATGCTGCCGAAATAGGGCCTGTCGCCTCCCCTCGCGAACTGCTTCGAGGCGATCTCCACGTAGGCGGGGCGATCTTCAGCCTCCGCGAGCGCCGCGACGAGTTCGACCACGAGGTCCGTGATCCGGACCATGCCGTCGTAGTTGATCTTGTCGGCGGTATCGCTCGGCCGGTGGTAGTCGCCGTGGGACCCGGTGAAGAGATGGAGCACCGGAATCTTCTTCGCGTAGAAGCTCGCATGGTCGCTCGGCCCGAACCCGCCCGGCTCCTTCGCGCCGGTGAGGGAATGCGCGGCGAGGAGCCGGTCGACGAGCTGTTCGAGGCCGGAGCCCGTTCCCGTGCCGTGCACGACGAGCTTCTCCTGGTCGAGCCGCCCGACCATGTCGAGGTTCACCATCGCCACGATGTTCGCCAGGGGCACGGTCGGATTGGCCGTGAAGTGGGCACTGCCGAGCAGCCCACGCTCCTCCCCTGAAAACGCGACGAACAGGATCGTCCGCGACGGCGAACCGGCCTTCGCGAGCCGCCGGGCGGCCTCGAGGAGCATCGCCGTGCCGCTGGCGTTGTCGTCGGCCCCGTGGTGGATCGCATGCTCGCCGGGGGCCGCGGAGTTCGAGCCGCCGTAGCCGAGGTGGTCGTAATGCGCCCCGAGCACGACCACCTCGGAAGCGTGCGGCCCCTTGCCGGGAAGCACGGCGATCACGTTTCGGCCGACCGTCTCGGTCCGCTCGATCGCGACGCGGCCGCGGATCCGCCAGCCGGCGAGCGGGCCGCTGGCCGGTGCGAAGCGGTCGTCGATCTCCTTCTCGACGTCCTCGAGGCTCCTCGAGAGAGCCTCCTTGAAGATCGGATCGATCGCCGACCGTCGGACCTGGAGCACCGGCATGCTGCGGCGGTCGGAGCCGTCGCCGGCGCGATTAAACGCCATGAGCGCATCCTCGTCGAAGTCACTCCCCGCGCCGCCGCTCTCGACGCCGTGGGCCGCCGCGGCCTTCCGCATCCGCTCCACGCCGACGAAGTCGTTCACGAACACCACGCCCCCCGCCTCGTGCTCCGAGGCATTGGCGATCTTGCGGGAGAGCGCGGCGTACTGCGAGTCCTGGTTTCCCTCGAACGCGCTGGCCGGATCGTCCTGCCGCGGCTCGTGCCTCAGAACAACGACCGCCTTCCCCTTCGGATCGACCGAGGCCCCCTTCGAATCGACCGCGGAGTAGTCGTCGTAGCGTTCCTTCGGCGCGGTGATGCCGTAGCCGGCGAAGAGCAGCGGGAGGTCGAACTCGCCGCCACCGCCGGCCGCCAGCGGCGTGTAGTCGCGGCCGAGCTCGAGCCGCACGAGCTTCGAGCTCCCGTCAGCGGCGACGGGCCCCACGAGCTCGGCCCGGTTCTCCGAGGCCGGCCCGAGCTTCGCCTCGAGCGTCATCGCGAAGGCCTGGAACGGGGCGTCTCCGACGACATTGACGCCGAGGCCGGCCTCGCGAAACCCGGCCGCCACCCAGTCCGCGGCCCGGTCGATCCCCTTCGTGCCCGGGCCACGCCCCTCCATGTCGGGCGCGGCGAGGTATTCGACCGCCTTGCGAAGCCGCTCCCGCACGCCATTGGCCGAGGCCGCGTCTTCGCCGCGGGCCCGGCCGCCGACCGCCACGAGCATGGACACCACCACCAGCATTTTTACGGGCGAGCGTTTCACGAGATCCTCCATGGGCTTGGGCGCCGATCT
>JBBAVU010000135.1:0-8085 GCA_040397565.1 Pirellulales bacterium
CGATCCGCAAGGGGCTGAAGGTGATGTGCCGCGAGAGCCAGATGGCCGTCGCCGCCGCCCAGCGGGCGATCGACGAAAGCGGCGTCGCGGGCGGTGAGTCGTCGTCGGTCGAACCGGAGCGGTTCGGCTGTGTTTTCGGCTCCGACTACATGATGACGCTGCCCGAGGACTTCATCGCGAGCGTCGCGGCCTGTCAGGGCCCCGGTGGTGATTTCGAGTTCGATGCCTGGGCCCAGAAGGGCATGCCGCTGCTCAATCCGCTCTGGCTGCTGAAGTACCTCCCGAACATGCCGGCGAGCCACATCGCCATCTACAACGACCTCCGCGGCCCGAGCAACTCCATCACGATGCGGGAGGCGAGCGGCCACCTCGCGATCGGCGAGGCGGTGATGACCATTCAGCGGGGAGCGGCCGACGTCATGCTCGCCGGCGCCACCGGCACCCGGGTGCACCCGATGAAGACCGTGCACGCGCTTATGAACGAGCAGGTGGCCGTCGGCGACGACGACCCGGCCAGCTGGAGCCGCCCCTTCGAACGTGATCGCCGTGGCATGGTGCTCGGCGAGGGCGCCGGGGTGATCGTGCTCGAGGAACTCGACCGTGCGGTCGCACGCGGTGCGAAGATTCACGGGGAGATCGTCGGCCATGCGGCCAGCCAGGCATCGAGCCGCCGCCAGCCGGCCTCCCGCGGCATCGGCGACACGGCGAAGGCGATCGGGAACGTCGTTCGCGGCGCGATCGCCGCGTCCGGGATCCGCGTCGATCAGGTCGGCCACGTGCACGCCCACGGGCTCGGCACGGTCTGCGGGGATCGCGAGGAGGCGTCGGCGCTTGCCGCGGTGTTCGGCGAGAGCCTCGGGCGGGTGCCCGCGGTCGCCGCGAAGTCGAGCTTCGGCAACCTCGGCGCGGCCGGTGGCGTGGTGGAGTGCATCGCGAGCATGCTCGCCATGGCCCGAGGGGAACTCTTTCCGCTGCGAAACTACGAGCACGCCGATCCCGAATGCCCCATCCTCGCCGCACGCGGCGGAGAGGCCGCCGGATCGAGCTTCCTCTCCTCCTCGGTGACTCCGCAGGGGCAGGCGGGGGCGGTCGTGATCCGGGCCTATTCGGGCTAGTTTTTCCGGGGGATCCGCGGCCTTGTGCCGCCGTCGAAGACCCCCTGCCGGTTGACAGTTTCGCGGCGGAGGCGTACCTTTTGGCCGGTTAACTGGATCGGTGATTCTGCTGGTGGTCGTCTGCTGGTGGCCTCCCCTGGGAGACTGCTTGTCTGCTCGTGCCGGTCGGTCGCTTGGCTTTTGGCGGCGGGCTGCGGAAAGATTTCAGGCGTCTCAGTCCATGCGTCCCCGGTTCCGGGACGCCGGGCGCCCATGACGTGAGTGGCGGCCGTGGCCGCGCATTGGCCGCGACGCCCGGCGTCGCCAATTGATGGATGGCCGTGCCGCGAGGTGCTGCCGATGGGTGATGGCCGATTGGACGGTTTCGTAGAGAGAGCGTCATTGAGAGAGAGCGAGCGAGCCTGAAATGAAGCCTGAAGAAATTCTGAGGATCGTCGACGCCATCCATCGCGACAAGAACATCGACAAGGAGTTGGTGTTTCAGGCGATCGAAGCGGCGCTCGTCACCGCGCTCTCCCGCCAGTACGGGGAGGATGCGAGCGTCACGATCACGATCGACCGTGCGGACGGCACGCTCAGCGGGGAACACGACGGCGTTGCGATCGATCCGCAGGAGCTGTCCGGACGCATCGGAGCGCAGACCGCGAAACAGGTCATCATCCAGAAGATCCGCGAGGCGGAGCGGGACGCGATCCACGACGAGTTCGAGGACCAGATCGGGCAGATGGTCTCCGGCGTCGTCACGCGGTTCGAGGGCGCGGCGGCGACCGTGGCGCTCGGCGCCACCGAGGCGATCCTGCCGCGCAGCGAGCAGATTCCCGGCGAGGCGTACCATCCCAACGAGCGGATCAGGGCGACGATTTTCGAGGTCCGCAAGGTCGGCAGCCGCGTCAAGATCATCCTCTCGCGGATCCGCCCGCAGCTCGTGCAGCGGCTCTTCGAGCAGGAGATCCCGGAGATCGCCGACGGCGTCATCGAGATTCGCGCGATCGCCCGCGAGCCCGGCTACCGCAGCAAGGTGGCGGTGATCAGCTCCGACTCACGGGTCGACTGTGTCGGCGCCTGCGTCGGTGTCCGGGGAAATCGGATCAAGAACATCGTCGAGGAGCTCGGTGGCGAGCGGATCGACATCGTGCGGTGGAGCGAGGACCTCCAGGTGCTCGTCCCGAATTGTCTCCAGCCGGCGGAGGTCGACGAGGTGATCCTCTGCCAGATGCTCGGCCGCGGGATCGTGCTCGTCCGCGAGGACCAGCTCTCGCTCGCGATCGGCCGGCGCGGGCAGAACGTGCGGCTCGCCAGCAAGCTGTGCGGGTGGGACATCGAGATCATGACCCGCGAGGAGCTCGACCAGCAGATCGACCGCGCCGTCGAGGGCTTCTCGTCGATCGAGGGTCTCGAGTCCTCGGTCGCCGAGCGTCTCGTCGGCGAGGGCTTCCTCTCCTACGACGACCTCTCGGTCATCGAGCCGGAGGATCTCATGGAGATGGGCGGCATCTCACGGGAGGTGGTCGACCAGATCGTTGCCGAGGCGGAGCGTCGGGCGACGCTCGCCGAGGCGGCCGCTGCGGACCAGAGGCGACGACAGCGTGAGCAGGAGCGGATCGAGGCGGCCACGGCCGCCGCCGATGCGGAGGACGCGCGGTCCGCCGTCGCCGCTCAGGGTGAATCCGCCGCGTCGTCCGCCGGCTCGCCGACCGCTCCCCAGGATTTGCCTGCTGCCAGCCAGGAAGCGTGAGTAACCAGAGAACGAGCAAGGTCCGCCGAAAGAACGAGAGCCGAAACAACCAGTGGCGATCAGGATTTACAGCCTCGCGAAGGAAATGAAGATCGACAGCAAGGAGCTGGTCGATATCTGCACGCGCGCCGGCATCCTCGACAAGGGTTCGGCGCTTGCGAGCCTCACGGACGAAGAGGTCGTGAAGCTGCGGGAGTTCATCGCCGGGAAGTCGCGGCCGGCTGCTGCCGGAAAGCCGCCGGTGCGTCCCGCGGGTGCGGCCGCTCCCTCCGCGACGGGAAAGCCGGCCGAAGGGGCCTCGCAGACGCTCCGCCGCGAGGACTACATCGCCCCGGCCGGCGTCGCCAGCCGTCCGAAGCCGCCCGAGGCAAAACCGTCCGAGGCGAGGCCCCAGGTCTCGCCCCTGCAGGCCAAGATGTCACAGCGGGGCGGGCAGCCCGATCAGCCGGCTCCGCAGCCGCCGCCCTCGGGAGCCGCCGCCGGAATACCGCAGAGGCCCGCTCCGGCTCCCGCCGCCGGAAAGCCCGGTTCGGGCGGTTCCACGGAGCCGCCGCGGCCGAGGCCGCAGGTCCCCAAGCCGGCGCCGAGGCCTGCGTTCAAGTTCGCCCCGATGCCCGTGACGCGGCCCACCGTGGACCGCCGCAGCGACGAGCCGGCCCCGCAGAAGCCCGATGTGAAGCTGCCGATCGAGGCGATCCGCAGCGCGAAGGCCGGAGGTGCCAAGCCGCTCGCTGAGCACATGCGGAAGCACGAGCAGCGGCAGACGGAGGCTCGCGCCCGGACGGGGTCCGGCGGCCCGCGGGGCATCGAGCCGGGGCCGATTCCTCCGCCGCTCGAACTCGGCGGCAGGATCCGTCGTGTTCCATCCAAAGGCGGTGGCGGCCCGCAGTCGGACGATCTGCTCGGAGGACGCGACAGCCGGCAATTGGCACGGAAACGTTCCGGTGAGTCGAGGGGCATTCCCGGCGACGACGAGTACGGTTCCCGTCGTCGGCGTCCTCGTCAGCGGAGGGGCTCGACCGTCTCGACGGCCGCCCCGAGAAAGTCATCCGCCGCCATCCAGGTTCCCTGCACCGTCCGGGCGTTCTCCGAGGCGATCGGCCTGGCCGCCGGCGAGGTGCTCAAGAAGCTCCTGGGCTTCGGGATGGAGCAGATGCCGAGCATGTCGACCATGCTCGACCGCGACACCGTCGAACTGCTCGCCGCGGAACTGGGCGTCGAGCTCAACGTCAAGACGGTGGAGGACCTCGAAAAGGAGCTGGTCACCGGCTTCGAGGCCGTCGACGAGGATCCGGCGCTGCGGGTTCCCCGCGCCCCGGTCGTGACGTTCCTGGGGCACGTCGATCACGGCAAGACGTCGCTCCTCGACAGGATCCTCGGCATCGACGTCGCCGCCCGCGAGTCGGGCGGCATCACGCAGCACATGCGGGCGTACGGCATTCGCCGCAACGACCGGAAAATCACCTTCGTCGATACTCCGGGCCACGAGGCCTTCACGCAGATGCGTGCCCGCGGCGCCAACGTGACCGACTGTGCCGTGATCGTGATTGCGGCGGACGACGGCATCATGCCGCAGACGGAGGAGGCGATCAGCCACGCGAAGGCGGCCGGTGTGCCGATCGTGGTCTGCATCAACAAGATCGACCTGCCCGGCGTGGACGTGCAGCGAATCTACCAGCAGCTCGCCGCGAACGAACTGTTGCCGACCGAGTGGGGCGGCGAGATCGAGGTCGTGAAGACGAGCGCTTTGACCGGCGAGGGCATCGACCACCTGCTCGACACGCTGCTCACGATCGCGGAGCTGCACGACCTGCGGGCGAACCCCGAGCGGGCCGCGGCAGGAGTCTGCCTCGATGCCTCGATCCACGAGGGCCGCGGCGTGGTGGCCTGCCTGCTCGTCCAGAAGGGGATGCTCCGTGTCGGCGACGCGGTCGTCTGCGGCGAGGGCAGCGGCCACGTCAAGTCGATGACCGACACGCTCAAGAAGAAGGCCGTAAAGGAGGCCGGTCCGTCGCAGCCGGTCTTCGTGAGCGGCTTCGACGTGCCGCCGGTGCCGGGCGAACGCTTCCACGTCGTGGAGTCGATCGCACGGGCTCGCGAGGTCGCCGTGCAGCGGACCGGTATCCGCCGCCAGAGCAATCTCTCGAGCCAGCCGGTGCACGTGACGCTCGAGAACCTCTTCGACCGGCTCGGCAGCGAGAAGGCGCCCACGCTCAACCTCATTCTGCGGGCCGACGTCCGCGGGTCGATCGAGGCGATCCTCAAGGAGCTCGGGAAGCTCGAGCATCCCGAGGTGAAGATCCGCGTGCTGCAGGCGACCGTCGGAGGCATCACCGAGGCCGACGTGGCGCTCGCCGACGCCTCGGATGCCGTGATCATCGGGTTCAACGTGGTGCCCGACGAGCGGGCCCGGGCACTGGCCGACGCGCAGGGCGTTCAGGTTCGCCGCTATGAGATCATCTACCAGGTGACCGACGACCTGAAGAACGCCCTCGAGGGCATGCTCGCCCCCGAGCGACGCGAGGCGGAGCTCGGCCGGGCCGTCGTACAGCGTACGTATTCGATCAGCCGCATCGGCGTCATTGCGGGGTGCCGCGTGATCGCGGGCATCATCGCGAGGAACGGCCGGCTGCGGGTGATCCGCGACAACCGGATCCTCGGCGACTACGCCATCGAATCCCTCAAGCGGGAGAAGGACGACGCCCGCGAGGTGCGGGACGGGCTCGAGTGCGGCATCAAGCTCGCGGGTTTCAACGACATCAAGGAGGGTGACATCCTCGAGTGCTACCGCATCGAGGAGGTCGCGAGGACGCTCTCGTGAGTTCGCGTCGGCTGCTGAAAGCCGCCGAGGCGGTCCGGGAGGTGGTAAGCATGGCGATCCTGACGAGCGTCCGCGACCCCCGCGTGAAGGACGTGACCGTCACCCGCGTCGAGATGGCGCCCGACATGAAGTCGGCGACCGTGCACGTCTCCGTGATGGGTGGTTCGGCGAAGCAGCAGCTCGCACTGCGCGGTCTCGCCAGCTCCGCCGGCTTCCTCCAGTCGAGGATCGCCGACCGCATCGAGACGCGATACACGCCGCGGCTGCAGTTCAAGCTCGACGGCGGCGTTCAGCACTCGATCGAGATGGCCCGCATGCTCGCGGACCTGCTCCCCGGAGAGGCGGACGAACATGCTGCCGGCGAACAGGCCGCTGGCGAACAGGCCGCGGATGCCGGGGAAGAGACCGATCAGAAGACTTAGCAACCCGCAGGACGTCGTATGACCAACACCCAGCGCCAGCAGTTGATCGCCAAGATGCACAAGGTGCTCAAACAGCACTACAAGCCGATCGTCCCCAACGTCGGCCGCCCGATCCTCGAGCAGGTGCTCTTCGCGTGCTGCCTCGAGGATGCCCACTACTCCACCGCGGAGCGGGTGTTCGCGAAGCTCGGCGAGGGCTTCTTCGACCTCAACGAGATCCGGGTGACGACGGTCGCGGAGCTCGCGGAATCGCTCGCCGAGCTGCCCGATCCGGCCCGGGCCGGCCTGGCGCTGCGGAGGGTGCTGCAGAGCGTCTTCGAGTCGTCCTACAGCTTTTCGCTCGAGCACGCGAAGAAGCATTCGCTCGCCCACGGGCTGAAGACCCTCGACCAGTTGCATGGCGTTCCGCCGTTCGTGGTGTCGTTCGTCGCCTCGACCGCGCTCGGCGGCCACGTCGTTCCGCTCGACCGCGGGGCGCTGTCGGCGCTGTTGCTGGTGGGGGCGATCTCGAAGGAGGAATACGACTCCGGAAAGGCGCCATGGCTCGAGCGGGCCGTCGCGAAGAAGGCGGGCCTCGAGTTCTCCTCCCTGCTCCACCAATTCGGCGCCGACATCGTCGCCAATCTGCACGGGACGAACGTGCGGAAGATCCTGCTCGCGATCGACGCCTCGGCGAAGGATCGGCTGCCCAAGCGCGGCGAGCCGCTGCCCCCGAGGAACCCGCCGCCTCCACCGGCCGGTCGCGAGGGAAAGCGGGCGGCCGAGGCGGCCGAGGAGCATCGGCCGGCGGGCCCGCAGGCCGCCGCCCGGCCCGCAGGCAAGACCCCGGTTCCCCCGACAGGCCCCAGTTCGCGGGCCGCCGGCAAGTCTGGCAAGCCCGGGCCGAAGCCGTTCGTCGTCAAGCCGAACGTCGGCAAGCCGATCACCATCAAGCCCGAACTCGCCCGCCCGGCGGCGAAGCCGGAGCCGGTCAAGCCGGCGACGAAGTCGAAGCCACAGCCGGGGAAATCACGCCCTTCCGACGGCAAGTTGAAGTCTGCCGACGGCACCGCGGGTGGGCCGTCGAAGCGGCCCGCCGCGAAGGCCGGTGCGAAGCCCTCGTCGGGGAAGTCCGGCTCGGGCAAGGCGGCCGGTGGAAAATCCGGCGGGAAGGGACATTCGCTGCAACTCGCGAAGAAGAAGCCGCGGTGAGCCATGGCAGGTCATTCCCATTGGGCGAACATCGCCCGCAAGAAGTCGCTCATCGACGCCAAGCGGGGCAAGCTCTGGAGCAAGCTCGCCAAGGCGATCATCGTCGCGGCCAAGCACGGCGGGGCCGATCCCGACGCGAACCTCCGCCTGCGGTACGCGATCGACGCCGCCAAGGCGGTGAGCATGCCGAAGGACAACATCCAGCGGGCGATCCGGACCGGCACCGGCGAGCTCAAGGGGGGTGACCTCGAGGAGTCTCTCTACGAGGGCTACGGTGCAGGAGGCGTGGCCGTCCTGTGCGAGATTCTCACCGACAACAAGAATCGCACCGCGCCCGAGATCCGCAAGATCTTCGAGATGTGCGGCGGCAAGCTCGGCGGGACCGGATGCGTGGCCTACCTCTTTGAGCGCAAGGGAGTCGTTCGCGTCCCCCAGGCGGCGGCCGCGGAGGAGCGGCTCATGGAGATCGGTCTCGAGGCGGGCGTCGACGACGTGAAACTTGTGGGCGACCGCTGGGAGCTCACGAGCGAGCCCGCGGCGATGGCGGCGGTGATCGAGTCGCTCGGCACGGCCGGCATTCCGGTCGAGTCGAACGAGATCGTGCGGATCCCGACCAACTCCGTCGACGTCGCCGACGCCGAGACGGCCCGCAAGGTGCTCGACCTCATGGAGCGGCTCGACGACCACGACGACGTCCAGAGCGTCGCCGCCAACTTCAACATCCCCGACGAAGCGATGGCCCAGATCGGCTGATGCTGGTTCGGGGCTGCCCGTATGCCGCTCGCCGGACGCTCGCTGCGC
>JBBAVU010000136.1:0-7971 GCA_040397565.1 Pirellulales bacterium
GGCGGCCCGTCTACTCTTCCTCGGCGAGCACCGCGAGCAGGTCCCGCAGGTCGTCGTCGGAGAGCACCTGCTCGAGGTTCCTCGGCATCAGCGACGTGGCCAGCGGCGTGCGGCTCTCGATCTCCTTCAGCGGCACGACAGTCGTCGTGCCGTCGGCCGTCAGAAAACGCTCCGCTGTGTGGTCATCGACGAGCCCGGCGGGCAGGCCGGTAACGACGCGGCCATCGTCCAGTTGGATCGCGTAGGCCACGTACCCCGGGCCGATCTCCTTGTCGGGGTGGAGCAGGGATTCGAGCACGCGTCGGCGGCCCATCCGCGTCACGATGCCCGTCAGGTCGGGACCCACCGCGCCGCCCCGGCCACCGAGCATGTGACAGGCGCTGCATCGGCCGCCTTTGGTCGCGAAGAACGACCGCCAGCCGGCATCGGCCGAGCCCCCGGCCCCGAGTCGCGTTAGCCAGCCATCGACATCCTCGATCTCCGGCCTCGGGTGTGCAGCGTCCGTCGTGACCGGGCCGCCTCGCCTCGCCTCGCGGGCCACGGCCACCTCGGGGTCGGCTGCCAGCCGTGCCAGCAGATCGACGTGCCGTTCGGGTGACTTCGCCAGGCCTGCTACGGCGTCGGCCCGCCGCTCGGCCGGCAGGCTCCGATCGACGGCGAGACTCGCAAGCTCCTTCGCGCCGCTGCCCCACCGCATCGCCAGATGCCTCGCCGCCTCCCGGGCGACTGCCGGCGGTCCGCTGCGGACGAGTTGCTCCAGTCGTTCCGGCGGGGCCTGCGACGCACCTGCGGGCATGGCCACCAGCGCCGCCGCCCGCACGCTCTCCGGACGCGACTCGTCGCCCCAGATCGCTGCCAGCCGGGCGGCGTCGCCGAGATCGGCCGAGCCGCCGAGCCACGCGATCGCCGCGAGCGCCGCCCGCACCGCCTGCGGCGACGCAGCCGGGTCGGCCGTCACGGCCTCGAGTACGGGCCGCAGTCGTTCGAGCTTCGCCTCCGCGATCCAGCGGATGGCGGGCAACCGCACGCGGTCGTCCGCATCGGCGACGGCGGCCCGGCAGGTGGCTTCCGCCGCGGCACCGGTGCCCGCCTCATTGCCCCGCAGGCCGAGCCAGCGGCGGGCGAGCACGACCGACTGCCGCATGAGCGGATCGGGGCACGTCTCGAGGCCCGGCAGGGCGGTGCCACCCCGCGCGACCATCGCCGCGACGGCCGCCTGCCGGATGAACGGGTCTGCCGACCCCAGATCCTGCGGCGAAGGAGGCGGGCCGTCGGCCGGCGAATCGGCAATGTCCCGTGACCGCCGTTCTTCGGGTGACAGCGGCGGCCACGCGGGCCTCTTCCCGGCGGCGTTTGGACGGTCGATCCGCAGCCGCCAAATCCGGCCGGTCCCGTGGACCGGGTAGCTGCGTTCCACCCAATCGGTCACGAACAGCGACCCGTCGGCCGCCACGGCCGCATCGACCGGCCGAAACCGGTGGTCGCCCTGCACGGCGATCGTTCCTTCGGCCTTCACGGTCGCCCCTGCCGGCTCGAGCGTGAACCGCTCCAGTCGATTGCCGCCCCAACTCGTCACCCAGAGCGCTCCGTCGAAGGCGACGACCGCACAGGGAGCTTCGCCGGTGCCGGCCGCCATCGGCAGCGTGCCCGGCAGTTCGCCGTTCCAGGCCTGGAGCGGATGCCGGCCGCCGCGGCCGAACCGGAACTGGTAGCCGTAGTCGCCGGTTGGTACGACGTCGATCAGACGGCAGGGCGGCCGGCTGTCGGGATCGTTGTCCACGGCGAACATCCTGCCTGCCGGATCGCGGCAGAGTCCGAAGGGGTTCCAGAATCCGGTGGCGACCCGCTCGATATGCCGGCCATCGGCCGTGCAGCGAAACACGCTGCCCCCCTCGCCGCCGCCCCTGCACTCCGAGCCGTCGGCCGCCACGAGGCGGTACTCGGCGCCCAGGTTCTCGCCGAGGCCGAACCAGAGCCGGCCGTCGGCGTCGAACGCCAAGCCACCCAAGCCGTTGTGCGGGTACGTGCCGGTAGTCTCGAGCCGCACAAGCGGCTCGCGGATCTCCGCCACGTCGTCGCCGTCGGCGTCGCGAACCCGTTCGACGCCGCTTCGCGTCACGACAAGGAGCCAGTCGCCGGGGCCGCGGCGGAGCCCCGTGGCAAACGTAAGGCCGTCGAGGAACGTGCGAAACCGGTCGGCTTTGCCGTCGCCATCGGTGTCTTCGACGATCCGCAGTCGGTCGCGGGCCGGGCCGGCATAGCCCTCGGGGCGGAAGTGGGTGTGCGACTCGATGACGACGAGCCGGCCCCGCGCGTCGAACGTCGCCCCGACGGGCGTGACGATGTCGGGCTCGGCGGCGAACTGCTCGAGCACGGCGCCGGGCAGGAGCACGTTCGGTTCGGCGGCAACCGCGGGCGTCGCGAGCAGTGCGAAAAGCATCGCCGCGACCGGTACCGACCGCCTGCCGAGGATGAGGCTGAGCGCCGGACCCGCGGCCATCGTCGTCACGACGCACATGAGCACGCAGGCCACGAAGAGGCGGAGGTCGATGAGCTCCGCCTCGTACGCCGCCGCGGCCATGACGATGCCGAGGATGCCCCGGGCGTTGAGGCCGCATCCCACGGCGAGCGACTGACGGCCGTCCATCCCTGCGAGCCTCCCGCCGAGGTAGACCCCGCAGATCTTGCCGACGAAGGCGACGGTCGTGACGAGGGCCACGAGCCACGGGTCGAAGCCCTCGAGAAAATCGGCCCCGATCGCCATCGAGACAAAGAAGATCGGCGTGAAGACGGCGTGGGAGAACTCGCCGATCACCTCGAACGGCCGCGGATACTTCCGATAGCTATCGGCGAGCGCGATGCCCACGACGAACGCGCCCAGGAACGAGTGCAGGCCGAGCTGCTCCGAGCCGGCAGCCCCCAAAAGCGTAAGGAGCACGATGCACGAGATGAGCGACGACGGCTGCGGCATCGTGCGGTGGAGTCGGTCCAGGATCGGCGGCAGGAGGAACTTTCCGGCAAGCAGGATCCCGCCGACGAAGAGGAACACGAGGCCGAGGATCGCCATGCCCTGTCCCTGCCCGGTCGCCTGCGGTGCGAACTCCGCGAGGATCACGGCGAAGAGTCCCCAGCCCACCAGATCATCGACCAATGTCGCCGACATGATCGTTCGGCCGATCTCGCTCTTGAAGAGCCCCATGTCCATGAGGATGCGGGCGATCACCGGATTGGCCGAGAGCGACAGAATCGAGCCCATGAAGAGCGCGGTCGCGAAGAGGTCCTTCCGCGTGACGCCGATGACGTCGGGGAAGACGTAGCACATCACGAATCCCAGCACGAGCGGTACGAGCGTGCCGACCGTGCCCACGGAGAGGGCCTTGCGACCGATCCGGCGGAACTCGCCGACGCTGATGTCGAGCCCGATCGTCACGATGAAAAAGAGCATGCCGACGCGGGCGATCGCCGTCCGGGCGGAGGGGATCGGTCCCGACGGCGGGAAGAGCCAGGCGTGGAACTCGGGGGCCAGCCGGCCGAGCACCGTCGGCCCCAGCAAAAGCCCGCCGGCGATCTCGCCGACCACCGCCGGGATGCCGATCCGCCGCGCCGCCTGCCCGAGCACGACCGCCGTGCCGAGCATGGCCGCAAGGTGGAGCGAGAGCAGCGTCCAGTCGGTCGTGGTCATGGCCGGGAATCCCGGGAATGGGCTGGATAGTCGTTTGAACGACTATTGTTCAAAGGAAAACGGGCCGATACAATAGGGATATGGCGACATCTCAGCCCTGCCGAACTCGCCCGGTCTCTCCCGCCTTCGACTCGCTCGAGCAGGAGGCCTACCTGCAGCTCTGGCGGACCTACGACCGGCTCCGGGAGCTCGACGAACGGGTCTTCCAGGGGCACGGCATCACCGCGCAGCAGTACAACGCGCTAAGGATCCTCAAGTCGGTGCGGCCGGGGGCGCTGTCAACCTCCGCGGTCGGGGCGAGGCTCATCTCCCGCGCCGCCGACATGACGCGATTGCTCGACAAGCTCGAGGAGCAGGGGCTCGTGTCGCGGAAGCGGTGCGAGGAGAATCGCCGCGTCGTCTACGTTTCGATCACGGCCGCCGGCGTCGCGGTCGTCAACAGGCTCGCCGCCGACGTGAAGCGGCTTGGCAAGGATCAACTCGGTCATCTCGACCGCAGGACGCTCCGGAGCCTGATCGACATGCTCGAGCGGGCCCGCGAGCCGCACGAGGATCCGGCGACCGTGGCCGCATGGCCCGGCAGCAGGCAGGGGAAACGGAGGGTGGAGGCATGATGATCCAGCGGGTCGGTCCCGGCCTCTCGGAGCCGGATGTGGTCGTGATCGGGGGAGGGCCCTCCGGCGCGACGACCGCGACGCTCGTCGCAAAGCAGGGCCACTCGGTGCAGTTGCTCGAGCGGGAACATTTTCCGCGGTATCACATCGGCGAATCGCTGATTCCGGAGACGTTCTGGGTGCTCGAGCGGCTCGGCATGCTCGACAAGTTGCGGGGCAGCCGGTTCGTCGACAAGCACAGCGTGCAGTTCGTGTCGGACCAGGGAAAGCTCTCCCAGCCGTTCTATTTCGCCGACCACAAGCCGCACGAGAGTTCGAGGACCTGGCAGGTGCTCCGTCAGGATTTCGACATGATGATGCTCGACAACGCCCGCGAGCACGGCGTCGACGTCCATGAGGGGGTCAGGGTGCTCGACGTGCTCTTCGAGGAGGGTCGAGCCGTCGGCGTCCGGGCTGCCTATGAATCGGGCGACGTCCGGGAGATCCGCTGCCGCGTCGTGGTCGATGCGGCGGGCCAGAGCTGCGTGATCCAGGATCGACTCGGCCTCCGCGAGTGGGATCCCGTGCTCAAGAAGGCGGCGATCTGGACCTACTGGCAGGGAGCGAAGCGGGACAGTGGCCGCGACGAGGGGGCCACGCTCGTCATGCAGATCCAGGGGAAGCAGGGCTGGTTCTGGTTCATCCCGCTGCACGGCGACCTCGTGAGCGTGGGTGTCGTCGCGCCCCACGACTATCTCTTCAGCGGCCGTGACACGAAGGACCTCGAGAAGATCTTTTTCGCGGAGGTCGAAAAGTGCCCGGGCCTGCAGCCGCGGATCGCTGGAGCCACGCGGTCCGCCCCGTTTCGTGCGGCCAAGGAATACTCCTACCGCTCGCGGCAGGTGGCCGGTGACGGCTGGGTGCTCGTCGGCGACGCCTTTGGTTTTCTCGACCCGCTCTACTCGTCGGGGATACTGCTTGCGCTCAAGTCGGGCGCCTCCGCGGCCGACGCGATCTGCGAGGGTTTGTCACGTGGCGACACGTCGGCGGCCCAGCTCGGCAAGTGGGGCCCGGAGTTCATCGAGGGCATGGATCGGATGCGGAGGCTCGTCTGCGAGTTCTACGACGGCCTCAATTTCGGCCAGTTCGTCCGCAGGCACTCCGACCGCAAGGGCCTCATCACCGACATCCTGATCGGCGACCTCTTCAAGGACGACATCGACGCCCTCTGGCCGCTCATGGATGCCTTGAAGGCGGAGGAATCCCGACAGGCTTCTTGACGAGCTGCCGTGAACAGCGGGTATCTCTACGCCGCGGCGGCCTTCATCCTCTGGGGCGTGCTTCCGATCTATTGGAAGCAGCTTGGCGGCGTGCCCGCCACCCAACTGGTGGCGCATCGCGTGCTCTGGTCGATCGTCGTCCTGGTGCCACTCGTCTGGGTGACCGGCGCGGCGGCGAGCATCCACGCGACCTTCAGGACGCCACGCCTGCTCCTGCGTCAGGGGATCGCGGCGGTGTTCGTGTCGGCCAACTGGCTGGGCTTCGTGTGGGCCGTGACCCACGGGCGGATGATCGAGAGCAGCCTCGGGTATTTCCTCAATCCACTCCTCAGCGTGCTCCTCGGCGTGTTCGTGCTCGGCGAGCGACTGCGGCCGGCCCAGTGGCTTGCCGTCGCCGTCGCCGCGACGGGGGTCGCGTTGCTCGCCACCCAGTACCACCATTTCCCCTGGATCGCCCTTTATCTCGCCGTCACGTTCTGCCTTTACAGTCTTGCCAAGAAGCGGACTCCGCTCGGCGCCCTCTCCTCGCTGACGGTCGAGACGCTGCTCCTGCTCGTGCCGGCTGCCGTGTTTCTCGGCGGGGAGCACGTCGCGGGCCGAGGTGCGTTCGGCCGCCTCGGCGGGCGGGACGATGCGCTGATCGCCCTCTCCGGGGTCGTCACGGCGGTGCCGCTGCTCTTTTTCGCGGCTGCGGCGCGGCGGATCCCGCTCTCCGCCATCGGGCTCATGCAGTATCTCGGTCCCTCGCTCCAGTTCATGCTCGGCCTGTTCGTCTACGGTGAGCCGTTCGACACCGGCAAGCTCGTCGGGTTTGCGGTCGTCTGGGCGGCGCTGGCGATCTACGCCTTCGATGGGATCGGACGGCGGAATCGCGGAGCGAACGTGCCCGTGGCAGACGCATCCGCCTGATAACGCGTCGTACGTGCGGCCTCGTCGGCCGAACCGGAAAGCTCCCCGAGTAGGAACAGTTCAAATTGCCGTTTCCTCGAAGAATACGGCAAAGTCGGCTTGGAAGTGACGTAAAAAGCGACGTAAGCCCGAAGTGCGCAGGGAACGGCACTACCCGGCAGGGAGCACGCTGGGGTTCGAGCCTGACGTTACGGCTCGGAGGCTCCGTATCGGTTCCGGTGTTGCCAAAGGCCGGGTGGCTCGTCCGGCTTTCTGCCCCAGCGCTGGTCGCGGGATGAGAGTCTACAGGTGCGGGGTCATCATCAGGGCATAAAAAAGCACCCCGTACGCCGAAACGTACGGGGCGCCGAAGCAAGGAGTCTGGGAAGCCTGCAGATCACTCAGGGAGGATCACGGCGTCAATCACGTGGATGACGCCGTTGCTGGCCTTGATGTCGGTCTTCGTGACGTTAGACATGCCTTTGGCCGTGCCCACTTTCACGCCACCTTCCGTGGAAATCTTCACCGTCGCTCCACCGGCGGTCTTGGCTTCCTTGAGTTTCACGACATCGGCCGCCATGACGGAGCCCGGGACCACATGAAGGAGCAGGATGGCCTTCAGCTTGCCCTTGTTCTCCGGCTTCAGAAGGGATTCGACGGTTCCTGCCGGCAGCTTTGAGAATGCGTCATCCGTCGGCGCGAACACGGTGAACGGGCCGGCTCCCTTGAGAGTATCGACAAGCTCGGCTGCTCCCAGAGCCGCCGCCAAAGTCTTGAACGTCCCGGCTCCGACGGCCGTTTCGACAATATCGGCGGCCTTCAGGACGGCCGTGCTGGAAAACATGAGAACGGCCGCGGCGAAAGCTGCGGTGAATTTAGGAAACAACATAGGGACTCCGTGGGAAGAGGGTGTCGGAACCGATGAAGCGTAGGGGGCAGCAGCGGATTGGCAAGCCGCTCCGTGAATGCAATGCCGCCCTCTTCCGGACACTTGCTCAGTCGACTCGACATCGCGGCTCACGTCCGTCCCCTTCCAAGGAGACGTCAAGCCAAGAACCTGCTGATAGAGTTCCGTGCCGAACATGCGGCTTGCCTCCGGGAGAAAGCGGCATTCTCCCCTACGGAGTTACCCACAAAACTCGCCGCTCGTCGCCATGGCCTATAGTCTTTGAGTTGCGAAACTTTCCTCCTGGAGCCTTCCTCATGGCTGAAAAACACGCCAACAATTGGCCGGACCTGCTGATCGGCCTCTACGACAACCTCACCGGACGGCGGGCCGAGATCACCTACGAATTCGACGACATGCACATCAAGATTCCGAGCGGCACCGGGCCGACGGCGGAGCATGCCGAGTGGGTTCTGCATGGGACGATCAAGATCCGCACGCGCGACACGGGTTCCTCCCCAAACTGATCATGGCCGGGCGACTCGCGGGAAGCGTGGATGGTCGCCCGGTCGTGATCGATGCCGATAAATCTGGATTCATTGTTTCATTCGCCATGCTTCGCACCGCGTGGAGGGCACGGCG
>JBBAVU010000137.1:0-7696 GCA_040397565.1 Pirellulales bacterium
GGATCGAGAGCATGCCGGTCTTGACGGCGTCGGGAAACGCGGCCCCCGCGTCGAGCTCGGCCCTGACGATCGCGAGGTGGCCGTCGAGAGCCTCCGCCGAAACGGGCCGGCGAAACGCCCGGCGGGCCAGGTTCCCCAGCCCCGCCCGCACGTGGTCGAGGTTCCCCGCCTCGGCCGGCCAATACTCCTCCCGCCGCCGCCGCTCCTGCTCACTGAGAAGCGGCCCCCGCCAGGACACCCGGTCAAGGATCAGAAACGGATACCGCGCCCGGCCCTGCTCGTCGGTGAGCTTCATCTGCCACGGCGCCCGGGGGTGCTTCGTGCTGATGAAGGGGATGCGGCTGTGGTTCGTCGCCCGGAAGTTCGTGGGCGGCCCCGGCACGTCGTTGACGACATGGATCGTCGGGTGGCCATTGGGGAGATGGGCCTGGAAGGTGACCGTGATCGGCTGGTCTTCGGGGGCGACCACGTCCTGCTCGAAGAGCACGCGACCGACATTCTGCTCGACCACCGACAGCCGCGGGGCGCGGCCGTTCTCCGGCTTCAGCCCGCTGAGCGTGTAACTGATCTCGTAAATGCCCGCGGCCGGCAGCGACTGGATCAACGAGTGGCGGTAGATGTCCCCCGGCGTCAGCTCGAACCGCACCATGTCGAGCTGGCCGAGTCCGCGGAGCCGCTCGCGATGCGTCTCCTCGATGGCCGCGTCGATGACGGCTCGGCGGCTGGCCTCGAGGAACTTGGGCTTCTCGGCCGGGTAGGCCTCGGCGAGGATCGTCTCGGCGGCGGCGAGATACTTCTCGATCGTCGAGGGCGAGAGCGTGAGCACCGAACCGAGCCGCTCGAACCCGCGCCATTCCGGGTCGGCGGGGAAGCCGGAGGGATCCGCCGCGTCGAAATGCACCCCGATCAGGTCGCGGACCGTGTTCACGTATTCTTCGCGGGTCAGCCGGTTCCACGACACGCGGCCCCGGCGCGCGAGACGTGCCGCCTCCCCCTCTTCGAGCCGCGCCGCGAGCCAGTCGACGATCGCCGCCGATTCGTCCGCCGCAGGCCGCGGCTGTGCCTCCGCGGGGGGCATCTCGCCCGAGGTGATCCGGCCGAGCACCTCGGCCCACTGCGGGCCGTTTTTCGCCCCGACCTCCCGGGAGAGCATGTCGATGCGAAAGCCCCCCTCCTGTTTCGCCTCCCCGTGGCAGCCGACGCAGTGGGCCTGGAAATAGGGCCAGGCATCGGCCTCGAAATCCGGGGCGGCCCGCAGCGTCGTGGCTGCGGTCGCGGCCACCACGCAGGCGAGGCGGCAGATCGCGGAAGGATGCATGGCTTCGTCTCTCCGCCGAACCGGTCGCAGGCTCGATGGCACCGGCACCGACACTGATTGTATATCGGCTTTCTGGAGAATGCGGGGTGCGTTGGTCACCCGCTCGGGAGCGGCGCGGTCCGCAGGTTCCGCCGCCGGCCCCTTTTTCACGGGCCGCCGGCCCAAAAATCCGTGCCCACCCCCGACCGCACGCGGAATATCCGCGCTCCGGGCTAACAACAGGTTGTACGATGGGCGTGTCGGTTGCGCGGGCCCACCCACCATGCCAGCCTCGGACGATTTCGTCGCCCTCCTCACCAATTCCCAACGGAAGTTGCACGCCTACATTTTTTCGCTCGTCTGGAATCCGGCCGACGCCGACGACATCCTGCAGGAAACGAATCTCGTCCTCCTCAGGAAGGCGGCGGAGTTCGACTCCAGCCGTGATTTTCTTCCCTGGGCGCTGACGATCGCCCGGTTTCAGGCGCTGGCCGGCCTCAAGAGGCGGCAGCGGCTGCGGTTCGTGTTCGACGACACGCTCGCGGCGTCGCTGGCGGAAGATGCGGCCAGGGAGGATCCCGTCCTCGAGGCCCGCCGCCTGGCGTTGGCCACCTGCCTCCAGAAACTGCCCGCCGGCCACCGCGACCTGCTCATCCGCCGCTACGAGCCCGAGGCGGTCGTCGGCGAGATGGCCGCGGCGCTCGGGTTGAGCCTGAAGGCCCTCTCGGACCGGCTGCGCCGGATCCGGGAAAAGTTGCTGCGGTGCATCACCATCACGCTCGCCGAGGAGGTTCTGCCATGACCCCGCACTCGGCGGCCGACGGCCTCTCCCGGCAGGACCACGAAGAGCTTGCCACGCTGCTCAACACCCTGGCCGACGGCGGCCTGACCGGGGCCGAGGAGCTGCGGTTGCGCAAGTTCTTCGACCGCGGCGAACCCGCCCGCAGGGTGTTTCTCGAATTTGCCGCGCTGCACGCCGGGCTCCATTGGGATTACGCGACGCTCCTCGCCCCCGGTCTGACGCCGCGCACCGCTGCGGTGCCGGGGGGCCGCGACTGGTGGCCGCGGATCGGCCGCGTGGCGGCGGTGCTCGCGGCGGCCGCCGGGGCGGGAGTCGCGACGGTGGCCGTATGGCTGTTGCTCGCGCCGCCGCCGGCCCCGCGCGGGCCGGGTGAGCGGGGCGTTCCGCTCGCCACGGTCACGCAGGCGCGGTACCTGACGCCGGGCGACGGCGAGCAGCCGCTGTCGGTCGGCAAATCCCTCGCGGCGGGCAGGGTGTCGCTCGGCGGCGGCGCGGTGGAGTTGACGCTGCGCAACGGCGTCGTCGTCGTCTTCGAGGGGCCCGGCGAGATCGATCTCACCGACGAGCTCTCGGCGACGCTGCACGACGGCAACGTCGTCGTGCGGATGCCCGCCGGCACGACCGGCTTCGTCGTGCGAACTCCCACGACCGACGTGCTCGACCTGGGGACCGAATTCGCGGTCGGCATCGGCGCGGGCAACACGACCGACGTCCAGGTGTACGATGGCGAGGTGATGACCGCGGGGAGCCGGCGGCAGGAGGCGATGCGGGTGCCGCGTCGGCTCGTCGCCGGGGAGGCGGTGCGAATCCCGTTCCAGGCGGAGCCGGTGCCGATGGCCTTCCGCCCCGACCGGTTCGTGCGGAAACTGCCCGCCGACGTGGGCATCCCGCTGGGAGCTCCGTCGACGAACGACGAGATGCGTCACTACGGCCCGGCCCGGCAGGCGGCGATCGCCGTCCTTCCGGCGCCCGCCGGCATGGAGATCGACGGGCGGCTCGACGAATGGGGCGCCGGGCCCGGCTTCGCGGGCACCCGCGACGGCACCGCCTCGTGCCCCGAACGGGCCGACGGCCGGATGATGTACGACGACGAATTCCTCTACATCGCGGCCCACGTCGGCGATCCGATGCCGCTGCGAAGCATCATCGATCCGGAGATCGACGCGCGCTGGGGCTGGCGGGGCGGCGCCATCCAGGTGCGGGTGTCCACCGATCGGCAGATGGGCTGGCCGGCCCGCGGCAACGCCTCCGCCTACTACGGCCAGCGGAGGATCGTGCCGTCCCCCGAGCAGGAGGAGTGGGCCAGGAATCCGCGTCTGTCACACCTCACGATGTGGTTCCACGCCCCCACGAAGACCCCCTGCCTCACGATCGTCGACGGCGCGCTTGCCGGCGAGATGCGGGTCAATCCCGCCGGGTTCGCCGGCAGCTTCGCCGCCGATGCCGATGGCCGGGGCTACACGATGGAATACGCGATTCCCTGGTCGCTGCTCGGATGCGCCGATGATCCTCCGCGCCGCGGCGACGTCCTCGCCGCCGTCTGGCAGGTGATCTGGGGCGACGACGCCGGCCGCATGCGGAGGGAGCAGATGGTGGAGATCCGCAATCCCGACGAGCCGCTGCGAATCCATGTCTGGGAGCGTGCCGCCACCTGGGGCCGTGCGGAGTACCGCTGAGTCGACGCCGCGGCGAATCTGGTATCCTCTCCCTCCGGATCCCACGTCAACCCCGGGGAACCGGCCGATGAAACGTTTGTATGCGGCGTTCGTCCTGCTCGCGGCCGCCGGCGCGTGTTCAAAGGCGCTCGCCGCGCCGCCGTCCGCGACCGGGCCGGACCTCTCGATCGGGCTGAAGAAGTCGGACATCGACCTCGAGGCCTGCAAGGCCTGGGTGGACGGCAAGGAGGCCGAGGGTGACTTCAGGAACGCCATCCTCGCCACGCTCGGCGTGGCCGCGGGGGGGCCTTGGTCGGCGGGGCCGCCCCCCGCCGCCGAAGAAGCGAGCCAGATTCAATATCTCGTGGTGCTCAAGAAGCCGGTGAAGTTCGGTGCGGTGCTCTTCCAGAAGAACGGCACCCTGCGGTACCTGAAGCCGGGCGCGTCCCTGCCGCCGGATCCCGCCAATACGGACACCTGGGTGGAGGTGCAGTTTCCGCCGCGGCAATCGGGCTGGCGGCTGGCGACCGTGGCGGGCGAGTCGCAGGCGTTCCTCTGCACGATGAAGAAGTCGTGGGGAGACTGGCATCGCTTCACGTTCCTGCGGCTCATGAAGCCGCGGCTCCACAACATCATGCCCGAGGGGATCGCCAACGGCGAGGCGGAATACACCAGCTACGGCGATCTCAGGCCCCCCGAATACTTCAAGGCGTCGTTCATCGTCACCGGCGAGGGCTCCTGGCAGAGCCATGGCCCCGACCGGGACGGTCGCACGCCGCGGCCGCCGGTGACCGACATCGACCCGACCTGGTTCGTGGTTTCGTGGGACGAGCCGCGGACGATCTCGGGCCTCCTGCTCTCGTCGAACTTCAAGACGTTCAAGGCCTATGCTTACAAGGGACCGTCCGACATCAACCCAGCCGTGGCCGGCCCGCAGGACTGGACGCGGATCAAAGGTGACCCGCGTGCCGACGGCGGCGCGGCTCTGCTGACGTTTCCACCCGTCACGACGCGGGGGCTCAAGTTCGTGTCGGAGGCCACCACGTCGACGGGCGGTGCCAGCGCGACCGCGCGGTGCGGCGCGATCTCCGGGCTGCAGGTGTTCACCGATCTGGGCGACGCGCCGGTTCCGGAATTCAAGCCGGCCGCCGCGGCGGAATCGCCGCCGCTCGCGATCGAGCTCACGCTGCCCGAGAAGGGAATCGTGTCGATGGCCATCGACGGCACGGACGGCCGGCGGGTACGGAATCTCCCCGCACGGCTGGAGATGGAGGCCGGCGGTCAGCGGGTGGGCTGGGATCTCAAGGACGACAGCGGCGCCCACGTGGCCCCGGGCAGCTACACCTGGAAGGCGATCACCCATCCCGGGCTCGAGATGAAATACGAGATGACGCCCTATCCCAACGTCGAGATGGTGACCAAGGAAAATTCCCCCTGGCAAAACGGGGTGGATGGCCCCGGCGGCTGGATGGCCGACCACTCGCCGACGCGGGCGGTGTGTGTGGCGGGCGACGACCGGGTCTTTCTGGCGTCTCAGTGTGCCGAGAGCGGTGTGGCCGTGATCGAGTGCGATCTCGACGGCCGCAAGCACTGGGGCCACCACAACATCATCCCCTGGACCGGGCCGGCATACCTCGCCAGCGACGGCAAAGTCCTTTACGCCATGCCCGAGTCGAGGGGCCACTTCGAGCTCCAGGGGCAGGTCGATCATGTGTGGCGTTTCTCGCTGCCGGAGAAGAAGCTCGACACGTCCTTCACGCTCAATGCCACCGCCACGCGGAAGCGGGGCGCGAGCGGCATGGCCGTCCGCGACGGCAAGCTCTACGTTGCCGTGAACGCGGGGGACACCTGGCTCGAAAACGCGTTTTCCGCGCCGGTCGTCGACCAGGACAACTGCGAGCCGAAATACGCGAAGCCGACGAAGAGCACCAACGAGGACACGGATGCGATGCCCCGCGCCGACTTCCTGCGGCTCTTGCGGCTCACGGGCACGCCGCCGGGAGGGAATGGACTTGCGTACCTCGAGACCGCGAAGCAGCCGGCGGCCCGGCAGCACATCGTGATCGCGCTTTCAAACGAGACGCCGGTCGGCAGCTTCGTGTTTCCGCTGCCCGAGATGAAGGACCTGCAGATGGTCGTGAGCGTACTCAAGCCGGGCGCCGCCTACCCGCCGAAGCCCAACAAGGAGGGCGACTGGCAGCGGGTGTATGCCGGCAAGGGGAAGGGCTGGACCGTCGTGACGGCGCCGGAGAAGACGCTGACCCGCGCGATCCGGCTGAGCTTCGACAAGGGGCTCGACGAACTCGACGAGGCGGTGCTGGGCGACGACGGAGAGGCGAGCCTCGACGACGGGCTGGGCTCGGGTGATGGCGACTCCAAGGCCAAGAACAAGTCCGCCTGGTTCGCCCAGCTCGAGGGGATGAAGATCCTGCGTCGCCGGTTCGAGAACCTCTTCCCGAGCTGCAAGGTAAGCGTGAATTCCGGCAGCGTGACGCCGGAGGGGGAGTGGGATGCCAACCGCGAAAAGCCGCTCACGTCTGACAACCCCGGCATCTACATGATGGAGTGGGAGAAGCCGCAGCAGGTCCGCGGCCTCGCGATCAAGGAGATCGACGGCCGGTTCACCGAGATCGATGCCTGGACGGGCGACGGCTCCCCCGACATGAAGGCCGACAAGGGCTGGGAGAAGCTCGCGACCTACGAGCAGAAGCTCCGCTACTACTACCAGCCCGACCAAAACCACAACAGCAAGGCCCGCTACATCGACGGCTATGTCGACTTCGGCCGCGAGGTCTCGACGCGGGCCATCCGAATGCGGGTGACGGAGCAGTGGATGTGGAAGGAAAGCGACCGCAAGGGCGTCGTGGGCGTGCGGGCGGACCGCGGTGGCATGGATCTCGACCCGACCCGCTGCCGGATCTACGGCGTGGCGCCGCTCAAGGCCCTGGGGGGCGAATCGCCGGTCGATCTGCTCGCGACGCAGCGGATCGAGGTCTACGACCTCGCCACGAAGAAGCTCGTCAAGGAAATCCTGTTCCCCGAGGGGGGCGACATCGCCTTCGCCCCGGATGGATCGCTCTACGGCATCTCCGCCGGAAAGGTGGTGAAGGTCGACATGGAAGGCGGCACGCACGTGCCGCTGCCGCTCGACGTGGGCAAGCCCAGGGCGATCACGTGTGGCAACGCGGGCGAACTCTTCGTGTTCGACAGCGCGGCCGACCAGCGGGTGGTCCGCGTGTTCGATTCTTCAGGCAAGCCGCTCCGCACGATCGGCACACCGGGCGGGCGGATCGTCGGGCCGTACGACCCGATGCGGTTCACGAGCAAGCCCGAAGTGGCCGTGGATCTTGCCGTCGACGCGAAGGACCAGCTCTGGGTGGTGGAGTGCGACTGGACGCCGAAGCGGGTGAGCCTGTGGGGCGTGGACGGCACGTTCAAGAAGGACATGCTCGGCAACACGGGCTACGGCGGCGGTGGCGTCCTCGACCCATTTGACAAGTCGCGGCTCTACTACGCCGGGCTCGAATTCGCACTCGACTGGAAGACCGGGGCCACGGCGCTCAAGAACGTGCTCTGGCTGGGCAATGCACGGGCCGGCGAGCAGGCCATCCGGATCAAGGACCGCGATTACCTCGTGACGCGACCGATGTTCCTGACGCAGCCGGAGGGGATCGTCTACCTCCGGAAGAACGACCGGCTCGAGTGCGTGGCGGCGATGGGTGCGGCCGGCGGTTTCCCGCTCCTGCGGACGGCCGCGATCATCGAGAAACTCGGCCGCCAGCCGCTGGGGCGTTTCGATTTCGTGTGGAGCGACCGCAGCGGCGACGGGATCCCGCAGCCGGACGAGGTGGAGTTTTTCCCGCAGGGCAAACAGGCCACGCCCGGCCGGTTCGACGAGACGCTCGGCGTCGATTCGCCCGGCTATCGCTACGACGTGAAGGA
>JBBAVU010000138.1:0-3763 GCA_040397565.1 Pirellulales bacterium
TCCGTCGCTCACCGTGAGCCGGCCGGAGTAGCCGCTCGCACCCGTCAACTGCCAGGAGCCCGGGCCGGTCTTCGTCACGCTCACGTCCGTGCCGTTGATCGGGCCGATCGAGTTGGTGCTGGTATTCGATCCGCCGAGCGTCAATGTCTTCGGTCCCACGCCCGTCGCGTCGACAGTGCCCGTGAGGACCAGGGGACCTCCGCCGTTGGCTTCGATCACGCCGCCGCCGCTCGTGCCCGCGAGGTTGATCGTGCGGTTGGAGGTCTGGCCCGTGCCTGTGTAGCGGAGGCCGCCGGTGAACGTGCCCGAGCCGAGATTGACGGAACTTCCGGAGCCCAGCGGGCTTGCCTGGCCGCCGTTGGCGATCCAGTCGATCGCGACGAGGCCGTCGTTGATGTCCGGAGCCCGCGCGAACGTGTTCGAGCCGGAGAGCGTGAGCGTGCCGGCCCCCTGCTTGGCGACGGCGCCCGAGCCGGCGATCACGCCCGGGAAGGAGATCGCGTCGGAGCGGTTGAAGAGGATCGTCCCCGAACCGCTCGTGAGCGTCACGTTGCCGACGATCGATCCGTTGGTGTCGCCGTCGCCAATCTGAAGGATGCCGGCATTGATGAGCGTGCCGCCGGTGTAACTGTTCGCACCCGCCAGGACGTGGGTGCCTGATCCGGTCTTGGTGAGCGTCATGCCCACCGCGCCGTCGGACACCGTACCGCCGTAGGTAAAAGTCGCATCCGCACCAGGATTCAACGTCAGGTTCGTGACGCTGCCGTAGCCCGACGTGATCAACGACGACAGGTTCGTCGATCCGACGAGGCCGCCGAGCGTGGGGCTCGTCACCGTCAGCGCGATCGTGCCGGCCCCGGACGTGTCGAGCGGGCTGTTTTGCAGCGCCAGGTTGTTGGCGATGCCGAGCACGCCGGCAGCCACGGTGGTCGTGCCGCTGTGGGTGTTGGTGCCGGAGAGGATCCACTTGCCGGCGCCGGACTTGGTCAACGACACCGGGGCGGAACCGGACACGTTCACGATGGCCGCCCGCCACTCGTTGGCATCGGCGTTCGAGCCCCCGAGCGTGAACGACCTCGTGTTCAGCGTCGAAGTGGATTGCGTCACCATGCTGCCGGTCCAGACCACCGCGCCGGTGCCATCGTTGAGGAAGCCACCGCCGCCGAAATTGTTGTTGACGTTGCCCAGCTGCACACGCAAGTTGGTGGTTGTCGCCGGCCCGGTGTAGCGGACGAACCCCTGCTCGGCCGCCGTGTTGCGGCCGAGTTGGACGAACGTGCCTAGTCCGAGGGCCTGCTGCGTGCCTGTCAGGCCCAGGTTCCCTATGGCGAGGGTGCCCGACCGCACCTCGACCTTGCCGGTGAACGTGTTGAGGCCGTTGATCGCCGCTTCTCCAGCGCCAGCGGTGCCGGCGAACATGATCCCGGCAGCGACCCCCGACTCGCCTATGGTGCCGTCGATGGTCAGCGGGCCACCTGCGTTCGTATTCAGCGTCAGCACGCCGAACTTCATCACCAGCGGCATGTTGATGGTGACGGCGGCCGTACCGGTCGTGATGGAGACCGACGTGGTCGTGGAGCTGATCGCGAGCGAGTTGCCACCGAGCGTGACCGCCCCCGGTGCCGAAGTGAATGTCAGGCCGGAACTGCCAACGGTGAGGCCGCTGATGTCATTGGTGGAGGTGAGATTACCGGTCGACGATCCCGACCATCGCAGCCCCGTCGCAGTTCCGCTGGGCGCGGATCCCCCCGACCAGTTGCCAGGATTGCTCCAGTTGCCGCTGGACGTGCCCAGCCATGTTTTGATCTGCGCTTCGGCAGTCGCCGGATTGAGGCTCACCGCGGCGATCGCAAACACGATGCCGGCTGCGCAGCGAAAGATCGTTCTCGAAGAAACCACGGTAGTCACCTGCCGTCCCCCGGTCATGCCAGCAGCCAAGGACGGAGCCAGCCTCACTCCACTGCCGTATAAAGTATTTCTGCTCCGCATGTTCGTAGCCATGCACAGGAGCGTTCCTATTTGCATTTTTTGGTGCGGCTGTTCGGTCTGGCACGGCGTTCACGACCGTGTATGGTGAGGGGAAAGGACGTTGTGCCATGCCCCCTTCGACGCGTACCGCCGACGTCTTCGTCTTCCGTGCCACCCCCGGGGGGATCGCCGCCGCCGTCGCCGCCGCCCGGCTGGGGCGGAGCGTGGTCGTCGGCGAGGACCACGCCCACGTCGGCGGCATGGCGACGAGCGGGCTGGGTAAGAGCGACGTCGAGAAGCGGCACCTGATCGGCGGCATCTTCGCCGAGTTCGTGGCCGGTGTGAAAAACCACTACGTGCGGACCTACGGGCCCGACCACGAGAACGTGCGACTGTCGAGCGACGGCTATCTCTACGAGCCGCACGTGGCCGAGCGGGTGTTCGACACGATGCTCGCGGCCGAGCCGGGGATCACCGTGCTGAAGCGGCAGCGGCTCGGCGGCGCCGAGGTGGTCGAGGGCCGCCTGCGGGCGGTCACGCTCGTCGATCGCCAGTCGGGAGCCACGCGACGAGTCGAGGCCAGCGTGTTCATCGATGCCAGCTACGAGGGAGATCTCATGGCGGCGGCCGGCGCCGAGTTTCGGCTCGGCCGCGAGTCGAGAGAGGAGTTCGGCGAGCCGCACGCCGGCGTGGTCTCCTACGACTACCAGGACCACCGCTTCCTGCCCGGCTCGACGGGCGCGGGCGATGACCGCCTGCCGGCCTACACCTATCGGCTCTGCCTCTCCACCGACCCGGCCAACCAGGCCCCGCTCGCCGGCCCGCCCCCCGGCTACGACCGCCACGCCTACACCGGCTACTTCGACGATCTCGCGGCCGGCCGGCTGGCCGGCCCGAAGGTGCTCAAGCCCGGCCGCGGCTATTACCCGCGGCACTTCGACACGCTCGTGCGGGCGCTCTCGGTGGCGGAGATTCCCAGCCGCAAGACCGACGTCAACATCAACCCGCGGCCGCTCGGTTTTCCCTTCGCAGAGGAAAACGCGGGCTACATCAAGGGGGACGACGCCACCCGGCAGCGGATCTGCGAGCGGCACCGGAGCCTCGTGCTGGGGCTGCTCTGGTTCCTGCAGCACGATCCGGAGGTCCCGGAGCCGCACCGAGCCCTCGCGCGGGAGCTGCACCCCGCGGCCGACGAGTTCACCGACAACGACCACTTTCCCTGGCAACTCTACGTGCGCGAGGGCCGGCGTCTCGTCGGCCTCGCCACGCTCACCGAGCGAGACATCACCGAGCACGACATCACGGGGCAGGGGGGGCAGCCGAGCCGGCAGCCCGACAGCGTGGCCGTGGGGGAGTTTCCGATCGACAGCTTTCCCTGCCGCAAGCGGCAGCCGACCGACACCGTGGCGCTCGAGGGCTACCTCGGCATGCTCGAGGATCTCACGCGGCCCTACGAGATTCCCTACCGGATCATGATCCCGGCGCGGATCGACGGCCTCGTCGTGCCGGTGGCCGCGAGCACGACGCACGTCGCCTTCTCGAGCATCCGCATGGAGCCGACCTGGATGGCCCTCGGGCAGGCCGCGGGCACCGCGGCCCACCTCGCACTCGAGTGCGGCCTGCCGCCGCGGAGCGTGCCGATCGACCGCCTGCAGCGCATGCTCGAATCAGCCGGTCAGGTGTTGCGGCACGTCGGGAGGACCGACGCGTGAGACACAGGCTTTCGCCGGTCGTCGCCATCGCGTTGGTCTTCGCGGCGCTCCATCATGCGCCGAAGCAGCTCATGGCCGACGCC
>JBBAVU010000138.1:3863-7673 GCA_040397565.1 Pirellulales bacterium
GGCTACCGCACGGCGCACTTCGGAAAGTGGCACCTCACGAACCGCGAGACCCACGGCGCCCCGCGGCCGGCGGCGTATGGATACGACGAGGCCAAGGTGTTCAACGGCGGCGCGGAGTGGCCGAAGGCGACGGTGCAGGCCACGGCCGACGACACCGTGGCGTTCATCGCGGCCAATGCCGGCCGGCCGTTCTTCGTGAACGTGTGGCTGCACGAGAGCCACACGCCGCACGTGCCCACGGCCGAATCGCTGGCGCGGTGGCGGCACCTGCCCGAGCGGCAGCGGGTGTATGCGGCGGCGATCACCGATGGCGACGAAGCGGTGGGAAAAATCCTGGCGGCGCTGCGGGCGGCCGGCGTCGAGGACGACACGCTCGTGATGTTCTCGAGCGACAACGGTCCCGAGTCGACGTCGCCCAAGGAGCCCGCGACCATGCGCGACGGCGATGCGTCGGTCAGCGGCTACGACACGACCTGCAGCGTCGGCGAGACGGGGGGCTTGCGCGGCCGCAAGCGGAGCCTGTTCGAGGGGGGCGTTCGGGTGCCGTTCCTCGTTCGCTGGCCCGGCCATGCGCCCGCCGGCCTGAAGAACGACACGACCGTGTTCACGGCGGCCGATCTCCTGCCGACGCTGTGTGCGGCGGCCGGCGTTGAACTTCCGGCAGGGTATCGAGGCGACGGTGAGAACCTCCTCGCCGCGTTCGACGGGAAACTCGTGCAGCGGACCCGCCCGATCCTCTGGCAGTGGCGGGGCAAGGCCGACGGGCCCGACCTGGGGCCGCGGCTGGCCGCCCGCGATGGCGACTGGAAACTCCTCCTCGATCCCGCGGCGGATCGTGCGGAGCTCTACGACCTGGGCCACGACCGCGGCGAGACGAAGAACGTGGCGGCCGCGTATCCCGACGTCGTCAACCGGCTGTCTGCGATGGCGATCGCGTGGCGGGACTCGCTCCCCGCGCGGCCCGACGAGACGTGTATGGCACCGGCGGCCGTGCCGGCGTCCGCCGCGGATGCCGCCGACGCGTATCCCGATCCCGTCGCGAATCCTTCCTCACCGCTGATGCTGGCGGGCGACTGGGTGCCCGCGGACACGGCGAAGATCGACTTCAAGGCGTTGCCCGTCATCCCCGGCCGGCATGCGATCGTCCACGATGTTCGCGACGAGGATGGCAACCGTGTCAACCAGCACAACTACCTGGCGTTTCACGCCGGTCGCTACTGGGCGATGTGGAGCGACGGGCCGGGGCAGCCGCACCGGAAGCTGGCGGAACGCCTGGGCAGCCACCGCAACATCATGCCCGGGCACGACGGCATTCCCGCTCCGGGGCAGCCGCCGAACAAGGTGTACGGCGCGACGAGCGTGGACGGCATCACCTGGAGCAAACCGTTCGACATCGCCGGCGAGCCCGCGGCCCGGCATGGCTGGTTCGCCCGGGGCTACTGGATTCGGGACGGGAAGATGCTCGCCCTGGCCAGCCAGTTCGAGCCCCCTGGATTCGAGGGGCCCGGCCTGTCGCTGCAGGCCTTCGAGCTGGTCGCCACGGACCCGCCGACCTGGCGGCGGCTGGGGCTCGTCTGCGACGACGCGCTCAACAACTTCCCGCCGCAGAAGCTGCCCACCGGCGAGTGGATGGTGTCGCGCCGCAACGGCCGCTGGGAGACATTCACGATGATCGGGGGCGTGAAGGCGATCGACGACTGGATCCAGATCCCGATCGTCGGCACCGTGGGCAAGGACGGATTCAAGCCCGACGAGCCGATCTGGTGGGCGTTGCCCGACGGCAACCTGGCGTTCCTGTTTCGCGACAACACGAAGGGCGGGTTTCTCTATCGGGCGTTCTCCACCGACGACGGCCGCTCCTGGAGCGAGCCGGTCCGCACGAACTTTCCCGACGCAACGAGCAAGTTCAGCGGCTGCCGGCTGGCCGACGGGCGGTACGTGCTCGTCTCAAACGCCAAGCCCGGTGTGCGGGATCCGCTGGTGCTCTCGGTGAGCCCCGACGGCCTCGTGTTCCGGCAGATGGGCGTGCTGGTGGCGGGCCGGCACGTGGACTATCCCCACGTGATCGAGCACGACGGGCATCTGCTCGTGGCCTTCGCCAGCGCAAAGCAGTCGGTCGAGGTGCTGAAGATCGAACTCTCCGCCCTCGACGTGCTGCAGCCCGCGGCCGCTCGCTGACGCCTTCCCCCGGAAGCCCGCCCCGCCATGCCCGGCATCATCATCAGGCCGCTCGACGCCGCGATCGTCGCGATCTACCTGCTCGCGCTCGTCGCGATCGGGGTCGTCTCGGCGCGGCGGAGCGGCACGGCCGAGCACTACTTCGTCGGCCACCGCGACTACCCCGGCTGGCTCATCGCCCTGTCGATGCTCGGCAGCATCATCAGCTCGATGACGTTCCTGGCCCTGCCCGCCGCGGCCTACGTGCTCGACTGGCGGCAGCTCACGGTGAACCTGATGGCGCCGTGCGTCGCCCTGCTGGCGGTGGCGGTGTTCATCCCGTTCTTCCGCCGCGGCGGCCTGACGTCGGCCTTCGAGTATCTCGGGCTCCGGTTCGGCCCGGTGGCCCGGCTCTACGGCACGGCCAACTTCATCGTTCTGCAGCTGATCCGCCTGGCGCAGGTGCTGTTTTTGATGTCGCTGCCGATGCAGTTCCTCACCGGCGTGCCCCTGGAGTGGGTGATCGGCGGCGTCGGGCTGTTCGTGGCCCTGGTCACGATCGCCGGCGGCATGGAGACGGTGGTCGTGGCCGACGCGGTGCAGGCGGTCATCAAGGTGTTGGGGGGCGTGCTCTGTGCGGCCTGCCTGATCTGGGCGGTGCCGGGCGGACTCGCGAGGATCGTCGAGGTGGGCCGGGCCGCGGACAAGTTCAGCCTCGGCAGCTTCGACTGGGACCTCACGCAGCGGACGTTCTGGACGGTCGCGATCCTCGGGATTCTCAACTGGCTCAACATCTACTCCGGCGAGCAGACGGTGGTGCAGCGGTATGTGTCGGCCCGCACGACCCGGGAGGCCCGCAAGGCCACGCTCCTGTTCTCATTCGTGGCGGTGCCGGTCTGGACGCTGTTCTTCTTCGTGGGCACGGCGCTGTGGGTGTTCTTCCAGGTCGCCCCCGATCCGCGGGCGGCCGCCCTCGAGGCGGACCAGATCCTCCCCTACTTCGTGCTCACCCACGTGCCGGCCGGCCTGGCCGGGCTCGTGATCGCGGCAGTGCTCGCCGCGGCGATGAGCGCCATCGAGTCGGGTGCCAACTCGATCGCCACCGTGACCGTCGTCGACCTCCTGCGCCCGTACCTGCTCCCGGGTCGCAGCGACCGCTTCTACCTGCAGGCCGCCCGGCTCGCGGCGGCCGCCGCGATCGCCCTGGCGGTGGGCGGGGCGATCCTCTTCTCGCGGATGGAGAAGGAGAGCATGAACGACGTCAGCCTGATCGTGTTCAGCGTGCTCGGGGGCGCGATCACGGGGCTCTACATGGTTGGGTTCTTCACCCGCCGCGTGGACGGCGTCGCGGTCAACGTCGCGCTGGCGTTGGCGGTCGCGGTCAACCTCTATCTCGGCCTCGGCGCGGTCGGGATGCTTCCCGAGCGCTGGCGGCTCGGCGTGCACAGCTATTGGGTCGGAGCCGTGGTGAACCTCGTGTTCGTGGCGGTCGCCTTGGGCGTCGGCCTCGTGCGCAGGCCGCCCCCGCGGGATCTCACCGGCCTGACGGTGTGGACGATGGGGAAGTGACGCTGCCCCCAACGTGACAAACAACACAGCCGCTCGGCTCGCAAGCTCGCCTCGGTCAGGAATACACGGGCGATTTACAGAAAG
>JBBAVU010000139.1:0-7624 GCA_040397565.1 Pirellulales bacterium
TCAGGCCGACGCGCCGCCCTCGGCCGGGGCTGCGGCGACCGGCTCGGCGGTCACGAGGCCCTTGAAGGCGAGCTGCTTCTTGCCGGCCACCTCCACGCAGTCGACCTGGATCGTGTCCTTGCCCGCGAACTCGCCCTTGAGAAGCTCCTCGCTGACCGGGTCCTCGATGAAGTTCTCGAGGGCGCGGCGGAGCGGCCGGGCGCCGAAGTCGGTGTCGGAGCCCTTCTTGATGAGGAACTTCTTCGCCTCGTCGGTCAGCTCGAGCTTGAGCCCGCGCTCCGCGAGCCGCTCGCGGACCTTCGAGAGCTCGATGTCGATCACCTGCTTGAGGTCTTCGACGGTGAGGTGGTGGAACACGATCACGTCGTCGAGGCGGTTCAGGAACTCTGGCCGGAACACCCGCTCGATCCGCTCGTTCACGCGGCCCTTCATGCTGTCGTAGCTGGCGTCGCTGTCGGGCTTCTGGAAGCCGAAGGCCGACTCGTTCTTGATCGCCTCGGCGCCGGCGTTGGTCGTCATGATGAGGATCGTGTTGCGGAAGTCGACGTTGCGGCCGAAGCTGTCGGTGAGCCGCCCTTCCTCCATCACCTGCAGGAGCATGTTGAAGACGTCGGGGTGGGCCTTCTCGATCTCGTCGAGGAGCACCACGGCGTAGGGACGCCGGCGGATCTTCTCCGTGAGCTGGCCCCCCTCCTCGAAGCCGACGTAGCCCGGCGGGGCGCCGATGAGCCGGCTGACGTTGTGCTTCTCCATGTATTCGCTCATGTCGATCTGGATGAGCGCGTCGGCGTCGCCGAACATGAACTGCGCGAGGGCCTTCGCCAGGAGCGTCTTGCCGACGCCCGTGGGGCCGGCGAACACGAAGGAGCCGATCGGCCGCTTCGGGTCCTTGAGGCCCGAGCGGCTGCGGCGGACCGCTTTCGAGACGCTCTTGATCGCGGCGTCCTGCCCGATGACCTTCTTGTGGAGTTCGGTCTCCATCCCCATGAGCCGGGCCTGGTCCTCCGTGCTCATGCGGGTGAGCGGGATGCCGGTCATCTTCGAGACGACCTCGGCGACGACCTCCTCGTCGACGACGCCGTCGGCCTCGCGGCTCCGCTCCCGCCAGTCCTTCGTCATCGTCTGCTTCTTCTTCTTGAGCTTGTCGGCCTGGTCGCGGAGCGCCGCCGCCTTCTCGAAGTCCTGGTTGGCGACCGCCTCCTCCTTCTCCTTGTTGAGCTTCTCGACCTCCTCGTCGATCTCCTTGAGATCCGGCGGCTTCGTCATCGCCTTGAGCCGCACGCGGGCGCCGGCCTCGTCGATGACGTCGATCGCCTTGTCGGGGAGGCAGCGGCCGGTGATGTAGCGGCTCGAGAGCTCGACGGCGGCCTCGAGGGCGGCGTCGGTGATCTGCACGCGGTGGTGCGACTCATACCGGTCGCGAAGGCCCTTGAGGATCTCGACGGCCTCGCTCTTGCTCGCGGGCTCCACCATGATGATCTGGAACCGCCGGTCGAGGGCCGAGTCCTTCTCGATGTACTTGCGGTATTCGTCGAGCGTGGTCGCTCCGATGCACTGGATCTCGCCGCGGGCGAGGGCCGGCTTGAGCACGTTCGAGGCGTCGATCGCCCCCTCCGCGCCGCCGGCGCCCACGAGCGTGTGCAGCTCGTCGATGAAGAGGATCGTGTTCTTCGCGCGGCGGACCTCGTTCATCACCGCCTTGATCCGCTCCTCGAACTGGCCGCGGTACTTCGTGCCGGCCACCATCATGGCGAGGTCGAGCACCACGATCCGCCGGTCGGCCAGGAGTTCGGGCACGTTGCCGTCGACCACCCGCTGGGCGAAGCCCTCGACGATCGCCGTCTTGCCCACGCCGGCCTCGCCGAGGAGCACGGGGTTGTTCTTCGTGCGGCGGCAGAGGATCTGGATCGCCCGCTCGATCTCCTTCTCGCGTCCGATCACCGGGTCGAGCTTGCCCTGGCGGGCGAGTTCCGTGAGGTCGCGGCCGAAGCTGTCGAGGGCGGGCGTCTTGCTCTTGCCCCCCTTGGGGCTCCCCTCGCCGCCACCGCCGCCGGCGCCGGCCGGCTGGCGTCCGCCCATGCCGGCCCGCTCGCCCCCCTCCTCCATGCCGTGGCCGAGCAGGTTGAGCACCTCCTCGCGGACGTCCTCGAGCTTCAGGCCGAGGTTCATGAGCACCTGTGCGGCCACCCCCTCCTGCTCGCGGAGCAGGCCCAGCAGGATGTGCTCGGTGCCGACGTAGTTGTGGTTGAGGTTGCGGGCCTCCTCCATCGAATACTCGATCACCTTCTTGGCCCGCGGGGTCTGCGGCAGCTTGCCCATCGTGACCATGTCGGGGCCGCTCTGGACGAGCTTCTCGACCTCCATGCGGATCTTCCGCAGGTCGATGTCGAGGTTCTTCAGGACGTTCGCGGCGACGCCGCTCCCCTCCTTGATGAGGCCGAGGAGGACGTGCTCCGTGCCGATGTACTCGTGGTTGAACCGCTGGGCCTCCTGGTTGGCCAGCTGCATCACTTTTCGGGCACGGTCGGTGAATCGCTCGTACATGGCGGTCTCTCGTGGTCCTGTTTCCGGCTTGTCCCGGACGAATTGTAGGGGTCGGCCCCCCGATTGTCTCGTGCGGTGCGGCGAACGCGGCCGGAACCGACGTCGCGGCAGCCGGGTGTCCGTCCGCGGCCGGGTGTCCGCCCGAGGTACCGGGAACCGACCGGTTCCGTTCTACGCGGCCCGGGCGAGCGTTGTTCCGTCGGAGCCGGCCCCGGGGGAGCGGCCGGATCCGTCGGCCGACGATCTTTCGGTTCTCCGCCCGAGCAAGTCAAGCTCCCGCGCGATCGCCGATCGCCACGGGGCACCAGCGTCGCTCCGGGAGAGCTTCCCGAGCGCCTCCCGTGCCTCGTCGAGCCGCCCCACCCGCCGCAGGAGCGTGGCCAGGAGCAGTTGCGCCTCCCCGTCGGTCGGGGCGAGTTCGAGCGCGGCCCGCAGCTTCGACTCGGCCGACAGCCAATCCCGAGACAGGTAGGCGTCGCGGGCCGCGATGAACATGGCGTCGACCGTCGCGTCGCGGCCGCTCGGCAGCGCCGGGGGAAACGCCGACACCGCCGAGACCGTGGCGACGATCCAGATCGCGGCCGCAGCGGTCCACAGGCCGACGGCCACCCGCAGTTCCACGATCTCCGACCAGAGGAACGTCGTGAGGATGGCCGCGTCGAGCACGACCGCGAAGGCGACCGCCAGCACGAGCCCCGCGGCGCTGCCCCGAAGCCAGAGCCACGGCAGGCCCGGCCAGGCGAGCGTCAGGTAGCGGGCGGCATGGACCATGCGTTCGGCCGGAGCGGAGGCGGCGGATTCGGCGGGGCGGAAGTGTAGTGGCGTGCCGAAAGCCGCGGAACGGCGGTTTCGCCGGGGACATACCGGCCAGAGGGTACAACTTCGGCATGGAGGAGCCGCGCGAAACTGAACTGGAAGGGCAGGCTGGGCTGGCGACGTCGGCGGCCTGGCGGGCGTTCGATGCGGTCGCCAATCGGGCGGCCGAGGCGATCCGCGTCGTCGAGGACGTCGTGCGGTTCATGCTCGACGACAGGTTGCTCTCGGCGGAGGCGAAGCAGCTGCGCCACGACCTCGCCGCGGCGGTCGCCGCGGCCGGAAGGGAGCGGGCGGTGCTCGCCCGCGACGTCGCCGGCGACGTCGGCACCGACCTCGAGGCCGCTCGGCCGCTCGCCCGTCGCACCGCTTCCGACCTCCTGGCGGCCAATGCGGCCCGCGGCGGCCAGGCGATCCGCTCGCTCGCGGAGATCGCGGCGATGGTCGCCCCGGCGCATGCCGCGGCGTTCGATCCGCTGCGATACCGGCTCTATGCGATCGAGAGAAACGCGGCGATCGCGATCCGTTCGTGCGGGCGGCTCGACGGCGTCCGGCTATGCGTGCTCGTCGATGGCCGCGGGAGCGAGGCGGCCTTCGGCCGGCTCTTGGCGACCCTGCTCGAAGCCGGGGTGCGGATGATCCAGCTTCGCGACAAGTCGCTCGCGACTCCCGAGCTTCTATCGCGGGCACGCCAGGCCGTCGCGGCCGCGAGGCCCTTCGGGGCGGTCGTGATCGTCAACGACCGACTCGACGTCGCCCTCGCCGCGGGGGCCGATGGCGTCCACGTCGGGGAGAGGGATCTGCCGACCCGCGACGCGCGGCGGCTGCTCGGACCGGACCGGCTGCTCGGCCGCACGGCGCACTCGATGGAGGAACTCCGCGCCGCGGTCGCCGACGGGGCCGACTACCTCGGCGTCGGACCCTGCTTCGAGAGCCCCACGAAGGCGTTCGGATCGTTCGCCGACCGGTCGTTCCTCGCGGAGGCCGCGACCGCGACGGCCCTGCCCGTCTTCGCAATCGGCGGGATCGGGGTGGACCGGCTCGACGAGCTCGCCTCGCTCGGATTTCACCGCGTGGCGGTCGCCTCCGCCGTGACGTCGGCCGCCGACCCGGCCGCCGCTGCCGCGGCGTTCCTGGGCCGGCTCTCGGAAAACGTTTCGCGAAGCATGGCGACCACCGCGGCGGCGATGTCGGCCTCGTCGCGGGAACGGTAGCCGACCCAGACCTGCCGCACGGTGGCGTCGGGGCCGATGAGGTAGGTCGTCGGGTAGGCGGAGAAGTCCATCGTCGCCGCGAACTGGAACCGCGTGCGGCCGTCGGGGTCGGCCCAGGGAACGAGATCGAGCTTGCGCTCCCGCAGGAACGAGAGCGTTTCGCCGCGAATCACCTCGAGATCGTCCCTCGGGCCCGTGCCGCAGGAGACCGCCACGAGCTGGAACCGTGGCTCGTCGGCGAGCCGGGCCGCCAGCCGCACCATGCCCGGCAGTTCGCGGCGGCAGGGGGGGCACCACGTTCCCCAGAAGTTGAGGAGCGTGACCTTGCCCTCGAGCGGCGGTCCCGCATCAGACGTTTGGGCCGAGGCGGCGTCCACGATCGGAGGCAGATCGACCAGCGGCGTCAGTTCGAGCGGCGCGACCTTCCGGCCGATCGCGACGTGCGTGGCGGAGCCGCCCGTGCCGCAGCCGAGGATCGCCGCGCCGGCGGCCGCGAGGGCCGCGGCGACCGCCGCACGTGCGTGGCTCGGGCAGGTTGGCCCCGGGTATCGCGTCATGGTCGGTGGTACCGTAGTGGCTTTGTGGAGAGGATCCCAGTGTACGAAGTCGAGATGAAGTTTCCCGTCGAGGATGCCGCCGCGATCGAGTCGCGGCTGCTCTCCCTCGGTGCGGCGAGCCGCGGGATCGTTTCGCAGCTCGACCGCTACTTCAACCATCCCTGCCGCGACTTCGCCATCACCGACGAGGCGGTCCGGCTGCGGCGTGTCGGCGAACGGGTGGAACTCACCTACAAGGGCCCGCGGGTCGATGCGGTCACGAAGACCCGCCGGGAGCACTCGCTGCCGCTGGCCGCCCCGGACTGTCTCGGCGGGTCGCGGGCGACCGTCGAGGCGTGGACGGAGGTGCTCGCGGCGCTCGGCTTTCGCATGGTCGCGGAAGTGGCGAAGGAGCGTGCGGTGCTCTCGCTCGAACGGGAATCGCTCGCCGTCGAGATCGCGATCGACTCGGTCGTCGGGCTCGGCACCTACGTCGAACTCGAGGTGCTCGCCGGGGAGACGGGCCTCGACGCCGCCCGGGACTGCCTCCTCGGGCTCGCCCGCGAGCTCGGCCTGGTGGCGTCGGAACGGCGCAGCTATCTCGAGCTCCTGCTCGCCCGCCGCGGCGGCGATGCCGGCCTTTCGGCGGGTAGCTGACGATTTCCCGCGGGGATATGCCGGTTGCGTCGGACTCGGACACGCCCCTATCATTCGGGGGTTGGAGCCGCGCCGTCCGCGGTGTCCGGGTTTCAAAACAAACGTTGGAGCGATTCGATCATGAAGCGCACTCTGCTGGTTCTTTCGGTGTCCGCCCTGCTCGTCGTCGGCACCGTCGCCATCGCGGCCGTCAAGGCTCCGGGCGACGTGAAGTGCCCGGTCTCGGGAGGCCCCGCGAAGGCCGACAAGTCGGTGAAGTTCGACGGCGGCAGCGTCTACTTCTGCTGCGGCAACTGCCCGAAGGCGTTCGAGTCGAACCCCACGAAGTTCGCCGCGAAGGCCCACCAGCAGATGGTGGCCACGGGTGAGCTGAAGCAGAAGGGCTGCCCCTTCAGCGGCGGACCGGTGAAACCCGAAACGATGATCGCGATCGGTGACGCCGAGGTCGGCTTCTGCTGCAACAACTGCAAGGGCAAGGTCGAGAAGGCCTCGGCCGACGAGCAGGTCGAGATGGTGTTCAAGGACATCTCGAAGGGATTCCAGGCGGCAAAGTGACCTAGGTCGCCCGATCCGTTTTCCGCATACTCCGTTCGGGACGCCCCGTCCCGAACGGAGTTTTTCATGCGCGTCTTCCTCTCGGCCGGCGAGCCCTCGGGCGACCACCACGCCGCGGCGCTCGTGCGGGAACTGCGCCGTCGTCGTCCCGACGTCGAATGCGTCGGGCTCGGCGGTCCTGAGATGGAGGCCGCCGGCTGCGAGCTCGTGGCCGACCTGACGGCGCTGGCGGTGATGTGGTTCCTGCGGGTGATCCTCAACATCCACCGCTTCGTGGAGCTCGCACGGCGGGCGGAGCGGAGCTTCCTCGACGCCCGCCCCGACGCCGTCGTGCTCGTCGACTTCCCGGGCTTCCACTGGTGGCTCGCCTGGCGGGCGAAGCGGCACGGCATCCCGGTCGTCTTCTATTGCCCGCCGCAGATCTGGGCCTGGGCGAGCTGGCGGGCCCGCAAGATGCGGAGGCTCGTCGACCACGTCCTCTCCGCGCTGCCGTTCGAGCACGACTGGTTCCTCGCCCGCGGCATCCCGTCGACGCTCGTCGGGCATCCCTTCTTCGACGACGTCGACCGTCACGGCATCGACCGCGGCGGGCTCTCGGCGTCCGCTCGGCCGTCCGATGGCCGCCGGCTCCTGCTTCTTCCCGGCTCGCGCGGCCAGGAGATCGAGGGCAACCTCGAGTCGCTCCTCGCCACCGCGTCGGTCGTCCGCGAGCGGCACCCGGCGACGACGATCACGGTCGCGACCCTCAACGACCGTCACGGCAGGATCGCCCGCGAGGCGATCGCCGCCCGCGGCCTCGACGTCGAGGTCGTCGCGGGTCGGACGAGGAGCCTCATCGCACAGGCCGATGCTGCGATCGCCGTGAGCGGATCGGTCTCGCTCGAGCTGCTCGCGGCGCGGGTGCCGACGGTGATCGTCTACCGGATCAGCCGGCCGGCCTTCGTGGCGCAGACCTTCCTGCGGCACGCCCGGTTCATCACGCTTGTGAACCTGCTGGCCGTGGACGACCCGATCCGCCCGGTGCGGCCCCGATTGCTGCCGCCATCGCGGGTCGAGGAGGCCGACCCCGAGGCGATCTACCCCGAGTATCTCTGCACGGCCGACCCGTCCCGCGAGGCCGCCGCCCACGTGATCGACTGGTTCTCCAATCCGGAATCTCGACGCAGGGTCATCGAGCGGCTCGATCGCGTCGCGGCCCGTGTCGCCCTGCCGGGCGCGAGCAGCCGCGCTGCCGACGCGGTGATCGCGATCGCCGAGGGAAGCCTCGCACGGACGTCGCCGGCGGCTCGGGCGAGTGCGGCCTGA
>JBBAVU010000140.1:0-7606 GCA_040397565.1 Pirellulales bacterium
GCGTGGTATCGCTTCGGGAGCCGTTCCTTGCCGCCGTTGTCGTCGGTGGCGGTCGTGATCCGCACGGTGTGGCGGCCCACGTCGGCTCCCTTGATGTCCCGCAGGTAGGTGAGCGCATAGCGTCCGTCGCCGTCGGTGATGCCGATCGACGTGCGGCCCCGGCCCTCCGGCGTGAAGAGGACCGCCGCCGCAGCGAGCGGCTTCCCGTCAAGGGTCACGAACCCCTCGACCGTCCCGAGGGGCGGCTGCTTGGACCGGGAGCAACCTGTCAGGGTCGCCAGACCAAGTGCGAAGAGTGGCACGAGCACGAGGGCAGGGCGCCGGCTCGTGGTTGGGAAGGCGACGCGGCGGATGGTCGACATGGTCTTCATGGTAAAGCTCCGTCAGTGGGCGCCCGCGAGGGCCGTGATCTCGCCGTCCCGCATCGAGCCGAGCAGCGGGAAGACGGAGTCGTTGTTGGCCGAGTCGATGAACTCGTCGATCCAGTGGACCGAGCCGTCGGCCATCGCGAAGAACGCTCCGCCGACGTGCTCGCTGCCGGGGGACTGGAAGAAGCGGTTGTTGAGGCCGCCCGGGTTGTCCGCCGGGCTCGTGGACGTGACGAACAGGGTCGCGGCGCCGCCGACGGCCCAGCCGTCCTGGCTCTGGCGGTGGGCCGTGTCGACGAGCGAGGTGCCGCCAACGCGCGGACGCAGCCGCTGAAGCTCGCCGAGCATGATCGTGTTGGACTGTCCGTCGCGGATCGCGGCCATCGTGAAGGCGACGTTGGGCTTGAAGACGCCCTCCCGCCGCTGCGTGTTGCCGGTCGCATCGGCCTGCGGCAGGAACGGCCGGCCGCCTGCGACGGCCGTGTCGAATCCCTCGAAGCGGCCGTGGCATCCGCCGTAATCGGTTCCCCCTCCACTCCAGCCCTCGTCGAGCAGGTTGAGATGGTCGTCGTCGGCTCTCCGGATGCCGCTCCGGCGGCTCGGGCAGTACAACACCCTCACGTCGGCCTGCGCGAGCGTTGCGTTGCCCGCGACGTTCGTCTGGCGATTCCATGTGTTCGCGATCGCCGTCTCCTCGAGGTGCGGCATGATCTCGAGCAGCCAGCTCGTGCCCTGTTCGCCGACGCCGGTGACGCTCCCCTTCGCCTCGCTCCAGGGGTTGAAGCAATCAGCGCACGGGGCCGCGGGCGGCTTCTTCGCGACGGCGGCCATCGGCAGTCGGCCCTGGCTCTGCTCGTAGGCGAGGATCGCCGTCGCGAGCTGCTTGAGGTTGCTCTGGCAGGAAATCCTCCGGGCGGATTCCCTCGCCGCCTGCACGGCGGGCAGGAGCAGGGCCACGAGCAGGCCGACGATCGCGACCACGACGAGCAGTTCGATGAGGCTGAAACCGCGGGGATGAATCGAGAGGGGGCTGGGGGGACGCATGGGTAGAGAACGATCCTCGAGCCCTCGCGGGCTCTTCGGCCGGTCAACTCCTTGTTTGTCGCACCGTTGCCGCAGCGGTCTGGCGACCGCGATCGACCGGGGAGGTCGATGGTTTGTGGGCAGACGGGCTTATCTAGGCGGGGGTCGAAGGGAACACTTTCGTGTCATCGGCATCGGGCGATGCCTCCTTCAACGACCGAGAGCATAGCAGGGATTCGTGAGATTGGGATGAAAATCCAGCCCGAATGTGAGCGTTGTGTGAGGCGGGCTAGTCGGCGGAGGCCAGTGAAACAGGCTGGCCGTCCCGCATCGCTCCCAGAAGTGGAAAGACGGCGGCATTGTCCTTCGCATCGACGAACTCGCTCACGAAGTGCACCGACCCGTCGGCCATGCCGAAGCCGCCGCCTCCCGGATGGTCGCTCCCCGGCGATTCGAAGAAGCCGTTGTTGAGCCCGCCGGGATTGCCGCGGGCGGGATCGGTGGCCGTGACGAAGAGCGTCGAGACGCCTCCGACGGCCCAGCCATCGAAGCTCGTGCGGTTGTGGGTGTTGGCCGCGCCCGAAAGGCCGTTGGGCCGCAGCCGCTGCAGTTCGCCGACGAGGATCGTGTGCGACGAGCCGTCCCGGGCAGCCGCGATCCGTCGCGGGTGGACGGTGCGGAAGAGGCCGTCGACGGTCGGGTGGCCGTTGGGCAGCCCGCCGATCGACCAAGCCGCGGGAGGGCCGGGGTCGGCGGGATCGTTGTGCTCGCAGTAGCGGTGGCGGCCGCTCCAGTCGGAGTTGTTGCCGGCGTCGTTGAGGAAGCCGTCCACGCGGCCCATGCACCCGCCGTAGTCGGTGCCCCCGCCGCGCCAGGTGTCGCTCGGCAGGCTCTTGTGGTCGTCGCGGCCGATGCGGATGCCGCGACGGCGGGTCGGGCAGTAGAGGAGCGGGATGTCGGTCTGTGCGACCGCCGCGTTCCCGAGCACGTTCGTGTCGCGGTTCCACGACGTGAAGAGCGTCGTCTGGTCGAGGTTCGGCAGGATTTCGAGGATCCAGCTCGTGCCGTGCAGGTTGTCGGCGGCGACGACGCCCGCTCGGCGGGCCTCGTTCCACGGATCGTAGCAGCCCTGGCAGTCGGGCTTGCGGGCGGTCGATCGGGTCGCGGCGGGCAGGTGGCCGTGCGACGACTCGAACGCGAGGCAGCCGAGCGCGATCTGCTTGAGATTGTTCGCGCACTGCACCCGCCGCGCCGACTCGCGGGCCGACTGCACGGCTGGGAGCAGCATCGCGACGAGAAGACCGAGGATCGCGAGCGTGACGAGCAGTTCCACGAGGCTGAAGGCGTGGCGGCGGGGGCGGCGGCCGTTCCCCGTCGTCGCCGGGGCCACCGGCACAGCGTCCGTCCACGGGCATCCGTTCCGAACAACCGACAGCCACTCCATGCCGTCGGCCAAGATCCCTGCCAGCACTCGCTCAAATCCTTCGCTGCTTCCTCGCTCCTGCAACTGGGCGGGTAAGTCCCGCACGCGGAAGGGGGATCGTAGGGAGGGGGCAGCTGCCTCACAAGGGGGTGTGTGGCGTGGCCGCGGAAATCACCACCGCAGCGCTTCGGCGACCGCGGCGTGGTCGTCCGTCCACGGGCGGCCGGCCGGGTTCTCGGCGCAGGGTTCCCACCGCCAGCGGTCGCTCGTCGGGGCGGCGTAGATCGCCTTGATCGAATCGATCGACCGCGAGACCGCCATCCACTCCGACGGGCTGCGTGCGAACTCGTCCGGCACGTCGGAATCACGGCCGTGGAGGGCCATCCATCCCCCGTCGGCGGCGAGTCTTTCGACGACGGGCATGAAGTCGAGGTATTTGTTCGAGACGTGCAAAGCGACGACGCCGTCGGGTTTCACCTTCCTCGCGTAGAGGGCGAGGGCCTCGCGGGTAAGGAGATGCGTGGGCACGGAGTCGCCGGTGAACGCGTCGACGACGAGCAGGTCGAGCGAGCCGTCGGGCTCCCGGCCGAGGGCGATCCGGGCGTCGTCGACCACGATCCGCACCGTGCCGCGACAGTCGGAGAGAAACGAGAACCAGGCCGGGTTCTCCGCGATCCGCACCACCCCGGGATCGATCTCGAAGAACACGAACTCCTCCTGCGGCTCCGCGTAGGCCGCGACGGTGCCGATCCCGAGGCCGGCCACACCGACGCGGCCGATCGGTCGCAGCGACCGCAGCCCGCGGAAGATGCTGCCGAGCGGCCCGGCCTCGGCGTAGTAGGAGAGCGGGATCCGCCGCCGCGCCGCGTCGTCGGAGACCAGTTGCACGCCGTGGGTGATCCCGCCGTGCACGAGCTTCCGCGATGGCCCGTTGTCGTCGTCGCACACCCGCAGCACCCCGAAGAACGTCCGGCTGCGGTACACGACGTCGTCGAGTCTCTCTCCGGCGAGAAACGTCGCGGCGAAAATCCCCGTCATGACGGCCAGTCTCCCGACGCGACGCAGCATCCCGACCGCCGCCGCGAGAACGACGGCGACCGCCGCAAGCCAGTCCCACCGGGGGATTCCAAGCCACGGTCCGACGATCACGGCGGCCGCGGCGACGGCGATGATCGGCCAGCGGAACTTGTGCCACCGGCGCTCGGGGGCGTCGGGCAGGATGACCGCGGCCAAGAGAATCGCGAGCGGAAACTCGTGATGGGCGTCGAAGATCGCCGGGGCGACGAGGGCGTTGAAAAGACCGCCGAGGCAGCCGCCAGCGGCGATCGCGACGTAGAACGTCGAGAGCTGGTCCGCCGTCGGCCGCTCGTCCATCAGCATTCCGTGCAGGCCGATGCAGACCGCGAGGAATGCCAGCACGTGCGCGGCGAGCACGGGCCACGTCGGCTCTTCAACGTTGCCGGCGAGGAGCCAGGCCGCCGCGCAAATCGCTGCCGTCGCGGCCGGGATCTCGAACCTGCGGAGCTTCCTGCCCCCCGGCGCGAACACGACGGCGAAGCTCGCGAGGTAGACCGCCAGCGGCACGACCCAGATGAGCGGCATCGGCGCCACCTCGACGGTCGCGTGGGTCGTCACTCCGGAGAGCCATGCCGCGGGCACCGCGGCGATCGCCCCCCACCTCAGCCACGTTGTCCAGCCGACGTGGCGGGGGATCGACGGTCCAGCGGCTGCCGTTCGCGGCTCGGCACGGGTGGCCGCGAAGCAGCCGCAGGCGATTGCCAGGATCGCCACGACGGCGTAGAGCCGGGCCACCAGTTCGGCCTGTCCGGCGAGGCCGGCGGCCGGCTCGATCAGCAGCGGATAGGCGATGAGCGCGGCGAAACTGCCTGCGTTGCCCGCCGCGTAGAGCCCGTAGGCGGGGTCGTGCCCATCCGCATCGGCCGCGACGTTCCCTCCCCACCGGCTGCGCCAGTGGCCGAAGAGCGGCGCGAGCGTGGCCACCGCGAAGAAGGCCGGGCCGATGCTCGCGGCCAGCACGACGAGCACCGTGAGCGGCAAGGGGAGCCGGCCCTCGGCGAATCCGGCGACCGCCGCCCCGAGCCCGAGCACGGGCACGACCGCGGCGGCCGCGAAGAGCACGGCCTGCAAACCAACCTGGCCGGCGACCGAACGGCGACGAACGAGCCGGTCGGCATGGCAATAGGCCGCGACGAGGGCAAGCTGGAAGAAGGCCAGACAGCTGATCCATACGCCCGGCGCCCCGCCAAACTGCGGCAGCAACTGCTTGCCCGCGAAGAGTTCGATGAAGAACAGGCAGGCCGACGCCGTGAACGCCGCGGCGGTGCAAAGATGGGAGGCGTATCGCTCGGACGAAGCTCCACGGAAGATGTTCACGGCTGGCGTCTTCACCGGGGGCCCGGGATGAACGCCGTTGCCATGGCGGCGTCGTTGATCTGCGACACGTAGCGGCCGAACAGACGGAAGATCAGCAGCACGAGGAGGCCGGCGACCGCGACCCAGACCACCGAGGAAACGAGCCGCGTGATCGCCGTCATGGCGAACTCCACGCGCATCCGCAGCACAACGAAGTGCTTGTCGAGCGTTTCCGCCAGTCGGCCCGAGGCCTCCCCAAGTTCCACCGCCTCGATCGTCTCCCGTGAAAAAAGCCCCGTGTCGCGGAGCACCGAGTGCAGTTCGCAGCCGTGCAGGATCGCCTCCCTCGCGCTGTCGGCCTTCGACTGGAAGGTGATGGACGAACAGCCCCGGAACGCGAGCGTGACGGCATTCGCGGCAGCCACGCCCGACTCGATCGCCGTGGCCAGCGACTGCACGAATCCCGCTTCGTCGAACGTCAGCAGCGATCGCCGCACCACGGGCACTCGCATGATCCAATCGGCGACGAATGCGAGTTTTCCGTTTCGCACGAGCATCCACGAGGCCAGGAGCGCCGCGACGACGGCCGCGATGCCGCACCAGAAGATCGCGAGCCCCCGGCCGCCGACGAGCCCGAACCCCAGCAGGTCGACGGCGGCGTCGCGGTTCGGCGAGAGCAGCGGCGGGATATAGATCAAGATCGACACGACGACCGCCGCCATCGCCAGCTGGGTCATCGGCCACAGGATCGATCGCAGGAATGTGGCCTGGAGCCCCGCCAGCTCCGAGTAGTGTCCGGCCATCCGCTCGAAAACACGCTCCAGGCGGCCGGACTTCTCCCCCACTTCGATGAGGCGGTGGAAGTTCGGAGGAAAGTAGTTTCCCTGCGACTCGATCGCCTCGGTGAGCGAGCATCCCTGCCGGATGTGTTCGGCGATCGACCGCATGTGGCCGCCGTGCCGCGATCGTCCCTCCCCGGCCTCCCGCTCGAAAATGCGAACCGGGTCATGGCCGACGTCGAATGCCAGCGCGAGGCGTCCGCACAAGAGCCCCAGTTCGCGATTTCGGATTCGGGTGATCATGGCTGCGAGCGTTCCACATCCCCGCCCGTTGGCGGCGGGAAGGCCCGGTCGGGATCGAGCCCGGCGGCCGTCGCGGCCTCCCGCAGGGTTTCCGCGAGGCCGGCGTGGGTCTTCTCGCGGAGCGTCTCCGGCGCCCAGGCCCAGACGCGGGCCCGTACGAGCGCCGGCAGGCTCGCCTGCCGCATCACGGAGGCGAACGAGTTCTCGACGAGCTTCGGAAAGGGCAGCAGCTGCGACTCCTCGAGCACGAACTTCTTCTCCGGAGACGACGCGGCGAAGCGGCGGTCGTAGACGCCGTGGGCGATCGTCACGTAGCGGTTGAAGACCTCGAGGTTGCCTTTGGCAAGCCCCTCGAAGATCGCCCGGCGTGTCATGGCGTCGATGAACTGCCGCAGGTTCGAGACGTCGACGGCCATCACCTCGGCGATCCGGATCGCGACGAACGACTCGAGCGTGTCCACGTAGAGCGGGTCGTCGGACCGCCCCGCCTTTTCCGCGAGCGATCGCAGCTCGAGGAAGTGCCGCTCGGCGTCGGCGCGGTCGCCGTAGAGGTATTCGAGGATCACGGCGAGGTTGAGGAACGTCTCGTAGCCGTCGGCGAGATCGTCCTCCTCGGCCATTCCGAAGCCGCCCGCCGATACGCCCTCCGCCGAGGCGATGAGAGCAACGGCCTCCGCCATCGACCGCTCGTAGGACGCAACGAACCGCGGGTCGGGCAGGAGATCGACGCGGTCGGTGACCGGGTCGTAGTCCACGCGTCCGGTCTTCATGAGCTCCGCGAGCATGTGGAGGCGGCTGCGGATGATGAGCAGCTCGTTCGTGTCCTCCCGCCGGCCGATCTCGCGGCCGATCTCGATGCCCCGCTCGGTCCAGTAGATGCCGTGGGACTCGGCGTGCCGCCAGTCGAGCGGGCCGTACCGTTCCATGAGGGCGAGCATCCGCTCCGGATCCATGCGGTAGCGATCCTCGAGGATCCGCCGCTGGAGGAATGGAACGATGCTCTCGAAGAGCAACGCCGCGGTTTCAGGGTCGGCCTTGATCGCCGTGAGGAGCTTCGCGTTTCCGTCGGCGGGCAGCACGGCCTTGCCGAGGAGCTTGGCGTCGAGCGAGCTTGCGAGCATGAGCGCCCGGCCGAGCATCCGCATGAAGTCCTCGTCGGGCTTCGTGTCGTGGGCCGCGAGCAGGTCGACCACCTTCCGCACGCCCGGCGACCGTCGCTCGAGCTCCTCGAGCGTCGCCGGCGCCTCGGCGATCCGGCGGACGAGAGCGAGCGACTGCTCGGTCGTCAGGCCGGTCGTCATGTTGCCGAGGAACTCCTGCATCTCCCGCGCGATCCT
>JBBAVU010000141.1:0-2734 GCA_040397565.1 Pirellulales bacterium
GGCTTCATCGTGATCGCCCTCTTCATGCCGCTCATCAAGCTGATCCAGGACCTGTCATGACCGCCGTCGCCCATCGCCGTGGCTTCACGCTCACAGAGCTGCTCGTGGCGGTCGCGATCATCCTCGTGCTGATGACGCTCGTCGGCAGCGCGGTGTCTTCCGCCCGCGGAAGCCAGAGGAAGCAGTTGACGCAGGCGCTCATCGCGGAGTTGGATTCGATCATCCAGCAGCAGTACGCCACCTACGCGACGAGGCCCGTGCCCGGCACCGCGGGATCGGCCCTGGCAGCCGCCTCGAGGCGGCAGATGGCCACCGGCGATATGCCCGACAACTGGGCGGAGGTGCAGGCCATGAAAAACGGGACGGTGGGGCTTGCCAGCGCCCCGAGCCGGAAATTTCCGCTCAACGCCGCCCAGCGGGCCTACGTGCAGTACCGCGACGGCATCTCCCCGCCTCCGACGAGCCAGTTCGAGGATGCGGAATGCCTGTTCATGATCGTCATGCTCGGGGGAATCGCCGACTGCATCGATTGCGGCGGCTTCTCCGTGTCCGAAATCGGCGACAAGGACGGCGACAGGGCGCCCGAGTTCTGGGACGCATGGAAGAACCCGATCGGCTTCATCCTCTGGCCCGCGGGTCTGGAGATGCCGCCCGGCAGCGGCCGCTATTTCTCCACGACGGCACCGTTCAGCAGCGGCACGATGGCCCCCGCCCCGGGAGGCATCATGCGACCGCTCATCTACTCGCGTGGCGCCGACGGAAGCGCAAGCCTGGGCGTGCCGGCGGCCTCGCAGCTCGCGACCGGCGCCAACTGCGGCAATCCGGCCGATGGCACGGTCGCAGCGTTCGGGGCGTTCGCTGCCCCGGTCGGCGACCCCGTCGATCGCCGGGCCGACAACATCACCAATTTCGATGCCGAGGTGGGCCGATGAAGATCGCAGCCGCCCGGCGGGCATTCACCCTCGTCGAACTGTTGGTCGTGGCCGGACTGCTCGCGGCGCTCTTCGCGCTCGTCCTCGGTGCACTTGGCAGGCCGAACGTCGCAGCGGGCGCGCGGCGAGCCGCCCAGGAATTCGCCTCCCGACTCCTCGCCGTCCAGAGCCGGGCTCTCGGAAAGCCCGAGGGCGCTGCCCTTCTGCTCGTGCCCGACGCCGCGAACTCCAGGTTCGGTACGGTCGTCCTCGACGCCGTGACCCATCCATGGGTGACCGGCTCGGCAAGCGGCATGCCGCCGAGTGACCCGCGGGTGACGGTCGCCACGGTGAACGTGAATGCCGATCCGGACGTCCTCGCGACCGCCTACAAGGTCCGCTTCCAGGGCGACAGCCTCGGTGCCCAGGTCAGCCCGGGATCATCCCCGTGGTTCGCTTTTTCGTCCGGCACAGTAAGGTTCCGCGGCACTGCCGGCCAGACGCTTGGCAACACGATCTGGCCGCGGACGTCGAACCAGGCGAAGCAGGCCGTTCTCGCCCGCTACCCGACCCCGGGAGCATCCGGTTCGCCGATGCCGAAGCTGGTCGCGGTCGACCTCCGGCACAGCGGCATGGGGGAGGATCCTGCCGCCTCGCACGGCTTTGGGCGGTTCGAAGACACGGGCACGATCGCCATCGCCTACGAGCAGGTCGGCCGAGTCGGCGAGGTGATGCGGCGGGTGCAGGAGGCGAGGACCGCCATCGACCAGCCGATCGAGCCGAACGGCGTGATCTATTTCCTGTTCGTGGCGAGGGACGACATCCTCGCCGGCCGCAACACGCTCGCCAATGCCCAGTCGGTCTGGGTCGCGATCAACCCGCAGACCGGCCGCGTGACGGTCGCGGAGAACGTTCCGCAGTCGGCTGAGAATTCGACGGCGGTCGCCGCTGCCCGGGAAAGAGCCCGCGCCGGAGTCGCGATGAAGTGAACATGAAACCATGAGTCCATACCTCGCACCCAGCCGCCGATCCGCTCCCGCAGCGCCGCGACAGGCGCGGTCGGGAATGTCGCTCCTCGAGGTGCTCGTGGCCCTCGGCATCCTCGTCGCCGGCCTCGCGAGCGTCGCCGCGCTCCTGCCCGCGGCGAGCGCGCGTCTCGCCGACGCGACGGCGATCGATCGTGCCGGCACGCTCGCCGCGAACGCCCACGCCGACCTGCGCAACCGGGGGATACTGACGGCCGCGACGATTTTTCCGACGAGCCCCGTGATCACGGCGAGCTCCAGCCAGATTCGCGTGCTCGGCGAGGCGTTTCCCGATGTGCCATTCGCAACCGGAACTTCCTTCGTGAGCGGCACGTTCATCAAGTCGTCGCCCGCGAACCTTCCCGCCGCCACCATGACGTTGCTGGACGACCTTCAACTGTCGGGCTCCGTCAACCTGTCCGGTACCGGCAACCCGCTCGTCACGAATCCGGTCAGCGTCACGTACGCCGTCACGGTCGTTCCCACCGCCACGGGAACCGTGTCGGTCGGCAGCCCCGTCCGGGTCGGCGTGGTGGTCTTCAAGCGGCCGAACGTCGACTGGATGCCGGTTCAGCTGACGAAGCGGGGGGCGGGCGTCTTCCAGGTGATCACCAGCGCCACCGCCACGGCCGCCCAGAACGAGTTGACACGCAAGCGATTCTTCCCCTCCTGCTCCTGGTCCTTCGCCACCAGCGGCACCGCGCCCGCGCAATCCCGGTGGCTCCGCGTCGGAAGCTCGTGGACCCTGAGCGGAACCTCGTACGTGTCGTTTTCCGACGCCGATGCCGACGTCGTCGC
>JBBAVU010000141.1:2834-7578 GCA_040397565.1 Pirellulales bacterium
AGCCTGCTGAAGGACATGTACGGAACCCAGGGCAAGGGACCGTTCGTCGAGGAGGCGTACGATGCCTTCGACGCCCAGAACACTTTCCTCACGCAGGTCACGCTCGATGCGGCCGGACGCGTCACGGCCGTGCCCCGGCCGGCTTTCGGGGCGAATGGAACGACCTGCCAGGTGGACAACGACGGGGACGGCGAGCCGGACAGCATCTGGCTCGCGGGGGTCCTGCAGCCGATCACGCTGCCCGACGGCAATCGGCTCGACTTCCGCGTGGCCTACCTCGTGCTCGATCTCGACGGCCGCATCAATGTCAACACGAACGGCAAACGGGCGGACGCCCCGTCCGGCCAGCCCGGCGAGGTGGGCCCGGCCGACGTCGATGCCTCCTCCGGAAGCTCCGCGATTTTGACACCTGCCGTCTGGACGCTGCTCATGGAGCGGACCGGCGGGCAGCTGCTCTCCGGCAGCGTTTCTCCGGGCGACCAGTGGCGGCCGGCGCCGCCGATCAGTTCGCCCGTCGACGGGCGGTTCGGCGGGCTGACGAGCGGCGGCGGCGGCCAGGAGTCCGACACGTACAAGGTCCGGCTCGACCTCGAGGCCGCCCGGCCTGCCACGCTCGCGAACGCCGCGACGCAGAACCCGTTCACCCTCGGAGAACTCGAACGGGTGCTGCGGCAGTTCGACGCCGACGCCAGCACGCTTCCGCCGCGGCTCGCCGGCATCCTCCACGACCGGGCTGAACGCGGCCGCATGCGGATCACGACCGACAGCTGGGAAACGCCCGGCACGCGGGTGGACATCAAGTGGGACGCCGCGAACAGCGGCAGGCCGACCGAGGATGCGGATTGGCAGGCGATCTGCGACGCGATCACGAGGATCGTACCGGAAGCCCCCGTCTCCACGGTGAAGCAGTGGGTCGCGAACTTCATCCAGTTTCGTGACACCGACAACAGCAACCCGCCGTTTCCGGGAGGCGTTATCGGCGTCGAGCCCCGGGATCTCTCCTTCACGATCCCCGGCGGGCCCGCCGGCTGGGATGCGGGCTATTTCCTGAGCTACGCCCAGGTGCTCGGCGTGCCCACCGGGACGAAGCAGCAGATGGAGGACAACCACGACCTCGTTCCACCCCAGCTCTTTTCGCTCGTGAAGCAGTACCCCAAGATCCTGGAGGCTCTCCGGGTGCCCTCGCCGTTCAAGAGCACGATCGACGTCGACCCCACCCGCGAGCCCGGGCGAATCAACGTGAACACGTGCGACAAGGCCGTCTGGGACGCGATGCTCGGTGAAACGCGGGACAACCCCTTCGACGACGACGCGACGAAGGCGGCGAAACACGTCGGCGAGCTGCTGATGCACAAGGACCTCGTGTTCAACGGCGACCCCGACTTCAACGTCACGTCGGTGAACCACGCCGTCGCGAACCGGCTCGCGAACGTCGCGACCGTGCGTTCGCACGTCTTCGCCGTCTGGGTCACGGTCGAGGCGAAGCGGTCCGACAACCCCGACCAGCCGACCTACCACCGGATGTTCGCGATCGTCGACCGGTCGATCCGCATGGATTTCACCGAGGCGACGGAAGGACGGAACACCGACGCGCAGAACAAAAGCTTCCGCGATACGATCCGCCTGCAGCGGTTCCTCAACTGATGACAAGGCACGCCATGCCCGCTCCGGCCGACCACCATGAAACGCGTTGCCGACGGCCCGGGCGCCGCCGACCGCCCCCGCAGGTCTCCCGCGGTCGGGCCGGCGTCGGCAATCAGGCCCGCGGAGGCAATCAGTCCCGCGGAGGCAATGCGGGCTTCACGCTCGTCGAGCTGCTCGTCGCCGCGACGCTCGCCCTCGTCGCGATGGCGGCGGTGGCGTCGCTCTTTGGGACGTTCGGCCGCTCGGTCTCGCAAAGCCAGACGCTCGTAGACCTGACGGCCAGGCTCCGCAGCGCCGCCTCGCAGCTGCGTCAGGACCTCCACGGGATCACCACTCCGGCCTCCGCCTGGGTGCGGCCGGAGGCGAACGCCGGCTACCTCGAGATCGTCGAAGGTTCGGGGACGGACTCATTGCCGGCAGGCACCCTGGGCGACGTCGACGACCGGATCACGGCGACGACCATGGCGCTTGGCAAGCCGTTCACCGGAAGCCTCCAGGGCCCGGCGGGCATCGAGGGATTCGAGTCGCCATTCGCGGAGATCGCCTGGTTTTGCGACGCCTCCGGGCAGGTTTTCGAAGGGCGGCCCCTCTTCAACCTCTACCGCCGACAACTCCTCGTCTCCGCGACGCCGGGGGCGGCGCGATTCCTCAGCGGTGTTTCCGCCACGATCGACCGCAACCTCTCCGACATCTCCTGCCGCGACGCCGGCACGACGCGGATCGCCAACAGCCTGGGCGACCTGACGACCGCCGCGAACCGCTTCTGGAACGTCGTTGGGGCGGTGAAGACCCTGCAGGGTGCCCGGGTCGGAGAGGACGTCATCCTCACGAACGTGATCGCGTTCGACGTGAGGACGTTTTCCACCGGATCGTCCTCGTACGTCGACCAGTCGTTCAACACGAACTACGTGTTGAACACGACCCCACCGTCCGGCGGGCAACCGCTCCGGGGCCTGGAGGTGCGAATCCGCTGCTTGGAGCCCTCGACCCGGCAGGTCCGGCAGGTCACCGTGGTGCATTCGTTCGAGGGGCTGTAAAACACTTGAGACAGAGTCGGAGCCAGCCAAGGAGCAAGCATCCTATGCGTCATCAAAAAAGAACCCCGCGTGCCTTCACGCTCGTCGAACTGCTCGTCGTGATCGCGATCATCGGCGTGCTCATGGGGCTGCTGCTCCCAGCGGTGCAGAGCGCTCGGGAAGCCGGGCGGCGTGCGACCTGCCAGAACAACCTGTACCAGATGGCCCTCGCCGGCATCCGGTTCAACGACACCAACGGCTTCGTGCCGGGCTGGAAAAACCAGGTTCCCGGAACGTCCATCAACACATCCTGGCCGGTCATGATCCTGCCCTTCATGGAACGAAACGACATCTACAGGGCCATCTCGAGCGGATCGGCCGGAACACTTTCGTCCCTCACGGCATACATTCCGGGATTCGTCTGCCCTACGACGCCCCCCGACGCGATGACCTCCCCGTGGATGGCCTATTCGGGGAATTGCGGCACGGCATCCAACCTGCGTCGATCCGAAGGCGTGATGCTCGATACCACGGTCACCGTGTCCGGCAGCACGAACGGCCGCGTATCGCTGGACGACATCTCGGCCGCGGACGGCACGGCCAACACGCTGCTCCTCTCCGAGCAGTGCGGGCCCCTCGCGTCGCTTGGCGTGTGGAATGTCGTGGTCCCCGCCACGACCGGCACGTCTTTTTCTTTTTCCGCGCCATCGGTGAGCCTTCAGCAGGCTTTTGGGTTCCCTTCCGGCGCCGCGACGCCGGGCAATACCAGGGTCATCAACAGCGCAGGTGTCGGCAGTGCGTCGGCGGCTGGGGCGATGAACATGCCGTCCTCACAACACCCCGGCGGGGCGGTCGTGGCGTTCTGCGACGGCCGAACGTTGTTTTTGAAGGACTCGCTCACGTACTGGGTCTATGCCCAACTGCTCAGTTCCAATAATGCCGGCGTAAACACCACGAGTGGCATTGCCTGGACCACGAACACGGTTGGAGCGCGGTACAACGTTCTGAATGAGGGTGATTTCCAATGAGGCTTTCCTTTGCCGGTCGATCGCGAGGCGGCATGCACGCCCGGGGGTTCACGCTCGTCGAACTGCTCGTCGTCGTCGCTATCATCGCCGTGCTCGTCGCCCTGCTCCTACCGGCGGTCCAGGCGGCCCGCGAGTCGGCGCGGCGTGCCACCTGTGGCAACAACCTGAGGCAACTCGCCCTGGCCTGCCAGTCTCATATCACCGCTCTCGGACACTACCCGACGGGAGGTTGGGATTCTGCTTCCACCACGATCTCGATGATCAGCCCCGACCTCGGCGCCGACTGGCGGCAGCCCGGTGGCTGGTGCTTCACGCTTCTGCCCTACTTCGATAAACAGAACATCTACACCAGCCTCACGCCGAGCAGTCCGGTGCCCGAGTTCGCCTGCCCGACCCGGCGGGGCACGTCGGTCGGTTCCGGGGGCTTCGTCATGACGGACTACGCGGGCAACCGCGGATCGTGGACGTCCGTGCCGGCATCTCCAACGGCAGCGAGCATGGACCGCGACACCGCGTTCGGGATGCCGGCAGCCGCCGGTACCATCCCGTCCGCCTATCCCACGACACAGGCGGATCTTCAAACACTGCAAACCGCCGTGACGAACGCGGCCACCTTGCTCAACACCGTGCAGGCCAGCTTCGCGAGCGGTCTCTCCGTCCCGACCGGGGGCGTCGTCTTCGTTGGGAGTGGACTCCTTCCCGTCCGCATCCGCGACGGTGCCTCGAACACCTACCTCTTTGCCGAGAAATACGTTCCGCAAGCCTTCTACACCGCGGGCGGAACGGGTTACGAAGCTGTCGCCTACGCGGGCGATTCCCCCGACACCCTCCGGGGAGGCCATCGAACTCCCGAGAGCGACTCCACCGCGTGGGCGAGCACCCGGCAGGGGGCCTTCGGCGGGCCGCACCTCGGGCTCTTCGTTGCCGCGTTTTGCGACGGGTCCGTGAGGAGCATCGATTTCTCGATCGACGCCCAGGCCCACTTCCTCCTGGCGGGCCGGGAAGATCGTCAGGCGGTTCGTCCTCCGGATTGAGCTGCCTATAACGGGGTTGTCC
>JBBAVU010000142.1:0-7534 GCA_040397565.1 Pirellulales bacterium
TCACCGTAGCGACGATGCGTCCGCTCCCCCGGCGGCAATGCGGCGTCCTTCAAGCCGGTCACGTGGCGAGCGGCCGCGTCATCTCGACGGGCACGACCCACTCGTCGTACTGCTCGGGCGTGACGTAGCCGAGCGACATCGCTGCCTGCTTGAGGCTCGTCCCGTCGACGTGGGCCTTCTTCGCGATCTTCGCCGCCTTCTCGTAGCCGATGTGGGTGTTGAGCGCCGTGACGAGCATGAGCGACTCGTCGAGGTGCTGTTTGATCCGGGCCAGGTTCGGCTCGATGCCGGTCGCGCAGTGGATCCGCATCGAGTCGCAGGCGTCGGCGATGAGGTCGGCGCTCTCGAGCACGTTGTGGATCATCACGGGCTTGTAGACGTTGAGCTGGAAGTTGCCCTGGCTGCCGGCGAAGGCGACGGCGGCATCGTTGCCGAACACCTGCGCGCAGACCATCGTCATCGCCTCGCACTGCGTGGGGTTCACCTTGCCGGGCATGATCGAGCTGCCCGGCTCGTTTTCCGGGATCGAGATCTCGCCGATCCCGCACCGCGGACCGCTCGCGAGCCAGCGGATGTCGTTGGCGATCTTGAGGAGCGCCATCGCGAGCCCCCTTTCGGCGGCGCTCACCTCGACGAGGGCGTCGTGGGCCGAGAGGGCGGCGAACTTGTTCGGCGCCGAGACGAACGGGTGGCCGGTCTCCCTCGCGATGTGCGAGGCCGCGACGTCGCCGAACCGCGGGTGGGCGTTGAGGCCGGTGCCCACGGCCGTGCCGCCGATCGCCAGCTCGTGGAGGCCGGGCAGCGCCCGCTCGATTCCGGCGAGCCGATCATCGAGCTGCGCCCGCCAACTCGAGATCTCCTGGCCGAGCGTGATCGGCGTCGCGTCCTGGAGGTGCGTGCGGCCGATCTTCACGAGGTCGGAGTGCTTCTTCTCGAGCGACAGGAACACGTCGCGGAGCTGCCGCACTGCGGGCAGGAGCCGGTCGTGGATCGTCTCGACCGCCGCGATGTGCATCGCCGTCGGGAAGGTGTCGTTCGACGACTGGCCGCGGTTGACGTCGTCGTTGGGATGGACCGGCTTCTTCGAGCCCATCACGCCGCCGGCGATCTCGATCGCGCGGTTCGAGATCACCTCGTTGGCGTTCATGTTCGACTGCGTGCCGCTGCCGGTCTGGAAGACGACGAGCGGAAAGTGGTCGTCGAGTTTCCCCGCGATGACCTCGTCGGCCGCCTGCACGATGAGCTTCACGGTGGCGGCGGGCAACTGTCCGAGTTCGCCGTTGGCGAGCGCCGCCGACTTCTTGAGGATGCCGAGCGCCCGCTTCACGGCGCGGCCCCACTGGAACCGGTCGACGCCGATCCTGAAGTTGTCCCGTGACCGTTCCGTCTGCGCGCCCCAGTAGCGGTCGGCGGGGACCCGCACCTCTCCCATGCTGTCAGTTTCGCTGCGAAACGCTGCGTCGGTCATCGGGGTCTCCCGGGGCGTTGGTGGAACCGCCCCATTGAAACCGACCCACGCCGGCGGGCAAGGACCGGCTCAGAACCGGCGGCGGCGAAGCCCGCCGGCGGCGGTCGGAATCGGCTGCTTCGGGGCCTCCGCCGGCCCGAGGGAGACGGCGAACCACCCGTCACTGACGGCAGCCTCGATCACCGACAGGCCCTGCATGCGGGGGTTGGCGACCACGCGGTCGGGCAGCACGGCGAGCGACCGCTCCTTTGGAAAGACCTTGCTGAAGATGGCTCGCAGGGCGATCTCGAGCCGGCCTCGCTGGTTCTCTCCCGAGAGCTGCACCACCCCGTCCCGTTCGAGGAACACCTGCAGGCCGGTGACCGTCGGCCGGTAAGCGACGTTCGCCACGATCCCCTCCCAACTGCGACGGGGGCTCTCGAGGCGGTCGATCGAGACGCGGATGCGGAGCCGTCCATCCTCGGCGGTCACCCGCACCGGCTCCGCCGCCGCGAACCTCACGGTCACGCCCTCGGGCAGGTCGTCGTCTCGGCGGGGCTCGAGCCCGAGCTTCCCACGGACCATCGCCACGAGCTCCTCGAGCGGGAGCGTGCGGCCTGCGACGCCCAGACGCTCGACGGCATTGTTGAAGGACGACTCGTGCAGCTGCAGGCTCAGGACCGCGGCCGCCGGCGATCGGGGCCGCGGCGTATGGCCGGACACCTGGTCATCGGCCGCGAGCCGCATCCGCAGCGACGCCGCCGAGGCCGACGTCTCCATCGCGAGCGGCTTCGGCTCGAGGCCGAGCCGCACGAGCGGATCCCAGAGCTTTTCCCGTACCGAGGACTCGACCTCCGCGAATCGCGGGGCCGTCTCGTCTTCCACCTCCTGACGCGACCTCGCGATGATGCGGTCGAGCATCTCACGCGTCGCATCCGGCGCGACCTCGGCGTGCTGGCTCTTCGCGATGTTGCGGACGACCGAACGCATGATTGGAACCGAGTCGAAGCTCGTCGCGAGTGCGTCGTTGCGGCCGCGGGCTGCCGCCGCGGCCTGGGCCCTGCCGAGTTCGAGGCCTTCGGGCGTGATGCGGACCGGCTTGCGGACGGTGAAGCTCGCGAGCGAACGCGACTTCACCGACACGGGCCCGGCGTCGGTGACCGTGCGGGAGTCGATGTCGCCCTTCACCTCGAGTTCCATGTTCACGCACGACGGGTCGGGGAGGAGCCTCACCGTCGTGGATCGGGCGACCGTTCGCGTCCCGCGAACCCTCCGACCGAGGATCATCTCGTCGACCGGGCCGCTGCTCTCGACCGGTTCCGGGAGCAGCCTGTCGAGGAACTCGCGTTGAACGGCGATGCGGACGTTGGCTGCCCGATAGTGCTCCTCCACCTCGCGGGCGACCGTGTGGGCCGCCGGAAGCTCGAGGGAAGCGAGTTGGCTGGCGGACGCGGCGATGATGGCGGCGTCGGACGGTCCATCCTCCTCCTCGAACCGTTCCATCGCGTCGAGGAGCGCGACCGTCGAGTATTCGGCGGTGGCGAGATCCTGCGGTGAGTCGTTCGACGAGCGGTCGGCGAGGAACAGCCCCGAGGCCGCCCGCCAGATTGCCACCCGTCGGGCGAGCGACAGGGCGAGCCTCCGCGTCGCGGCCGCGGTCGTCGGCTCCGCTTCCTCGTCCGCGACCGCCAGTCCGGCCCGAACGCTCTCGCCGAGGCCGACGAGCGCGGCGACGGCGCGTTCGTCACGCGGGCCCTCGGTGGCGAGCACGGTCTCGAGCAGGGCGGCGGACTCGCGGACCCACGCGGATCGCCTCGCTGCCGCCGGGCCCGTGGCGGCGGCCGCCTTCGCGATCGTCTCGATGTCGGCGATCACGCTCGTCGGCACGGGCCACCGGAGGTCGCCAGGCGATACCCGCTCGTTCGGCTCGCGGGAACTCGCCGTCGCCGCGTCGTCGCGGCGGGCGATCCTCACCTCCGCCCGCTCCTGCTGACGGGCCGTGCGCCATTCGCGAAGGCGACCAAGCGGCCGGTCGCCGCCGCGATCCGACTCTCTGGCCGGCTCTCGCGCCGCGCGATCGCCCGCTGGGACGTTCGACCAGTTGACGCTGTCCGGGTCGTTCCAGGCCTCGCCGGGCAGGGGCGGCGCCCCCAGCGGCCGGGACGGCCTCGACGCTGCGGCGGGCGGGGGTGGACTCGGTTTGGCTGGTGGCGACGTGAACGGTGGCGGTTTGACCGGCGACGGTTCGACGGGCAACGGAGCAACTGGTGGCGGTTCGACGGGCGGCGGGGGCGATGGCGGCGGCGCACTGCGCAGCTCGGCGGCCCGGGATCTCACGGCCATCTCGCGAACGGTGTTCTCCTCGGCTTCCGCGGGTGGAAGCACGATCGTCACGTCGATGTCGGGCCGGCTCGCAAGCCGCACCGGCGGTCGTTTCTCCGGTTCGGCCGCGGGCTCGGCGCCCTCGACCGCCCGCATCGAAATCGCGATCGCGGTCTCGACGGCTTCTTCGGTCGCAAGTGCAACCGGCTCGGGTGCCGCCGCCACCGGTTCCGCCACCGGCTCCCAAGCCTGCGGCGCGACGAGGGCCGCCAGCAGGAGGCAGCCGGCGACGAACGATGACGCGACGATCCCACTGGCCCGATAGACAGACATGAAGGTCGTCGATCGACCTGCTTGGCCCGAAAAATCGACACGACTATCCGGCAACGTCAGACTTTGCCGGGCCGGGTGGGGGGTGTTTGCGGGCCATTCCGGTCAAGTGACCGGCGAAAGCTGGGTTGCCTGGGCAAGCCTTGGCTCTTCCAGCATCGCCGTCCAGGCATCGATGAGGGCCGCCACGTTGAGGTTCGCATCGATCCATTCGATCGCGTCGAGCGTGATCGCCAGCCGCTCGAGGGCCTGGTCGTCGTCGACCCGCGTTCGCATGGACTCGCGGTACGCTGCGATCGCCGCCTCCATGACGCTCCTCAAACGTGCCCGCCTCGCCGGGGCCTCCTTGCCGGCTGCCTCCACCCACGCCGTCACGTCGCGGGCGAGTTCGACGCCGTGAAGCGGCCGCGACGAGAGTCGGCGGAGGACCGCGGCCCGGAACTCCTCCTCCGCCGGATCGACGGTCCTCGGGACCCGCTCGGAAGCTTCGAGCGGATGAAATCGCAGCACCTGGCAGCGGGAGCGGATCGTCGGCAGCTGCCGCTCGACCGACGTGCCGACGAGGATGATGATCGCGTGATCGGGCGGCTCCTCGAGCGTCTTCAGCAGGCAATTGGCCGACTCGTCGGAGAGATGGTCGGCGTCGAGGATGATGGCGACCTTGCGACGCGAAAGCGCCGGCCGCAGGAGGATCCGCCAGCAGAGCCCCTCCCGCATGCGATGCTCGGCGTCGCCGATGAACGCGTCGAGCGGAATCGTCGCGCGATCCTCCGGCTTCCTCACGAGCTCGAAATCGGGATGGCTGCCGGCGTCGAAACGCACGCAGGCGAGGCAGCTGCCGCAGGCTTCCAGAGGCTCGCGTGGTTCGAGGCAGAGCACGGCCTTCGCCAGTCGCAGCGCGAAGGCATCGACACGGGCATCGACCGGCCCCACGAAGAGGTGCGTGCCCGAAAGCCTGCCGCGGCGGGAGAGCAGAGCGAAGCGATCGGCCGCGGACGAGTGGCCCCGCAGCGTCTCGGCTCGTGTCGAGGATTCAGGGTCCATGAGAGAAGAAGGCCTCCCGGACGACGCCCTGCACCGCCTGTGCGACCTCGTCCATCGCCGACGTGCCGTCGATGATACGGATTCGCCCCGGATCCTTCGCCGCCTCCGCGTGAAACCCGTCACGCAGCCGCCGCCGGTAGTCGTCGCCGCGGCTCTCGAGCTTGTCGAGAGGCCGGTCGATCCGTCGGGCGGCAGTGGCCAAGTCGACGTCGAGCACGAGCACGAGGTCGGGCATGAGGCCGCCGGTGGCGATCTCGCCGACGGCCCGGATCCGATCGGGAGCCAGCCCTCCCGCGTGCCCCTGGTAGACCACGTTCGCGAGCAAGTAGCGGTCGGAGACGACCCAGTCGCCTCGGTCGAGCGCGGGGCGGATCACCTCCGCCACGAGCTGCGCCCGCGCGGCCATGTAGAGGAGCATCTCGGTCGTCGCATCGAGGTGGAGGTCGTGCCGATCCAGCAGGATCGCGCGGAAGGCGTCGCCGGCGGGCGTGGAGCCGGGGTCGCGGCATGTCACGACGCGGTTGCCACGAGCGGCGAGCCAGTCGGCGAGCAATCGGATCTGCGACGACTTCCCCGCGCCGTCGAGGCCGTCTATCGAGATGAATCGTGGCCCATCAGCCATGGGACGGGCCCTCCCCAGGGCGGCGCGAGCGGCCGCGTTCTGTTTCGGCGGGCGCCGCGAGCAGGAGCTTCAGTCCGAGCGGGTCGGAGGGATCGAGACGGGCGAGCTTTTCGACCACGGCGTTCGCCATGCCGCGGCGGCCGGTCCGTACGAGGCAGTGCACGAGCCCCTTCGCCGCCTGCCAGAACGCCTCGTTCTCGCCGATCGCGTAGGGGAGCGGAGCGGGGTTGCCCGCGGCCTCGATCGCCCGCAGCCCCAGCTCGTAGACGCGGCCGAAGTGGCCGCGGGCGAGCTTTGCGTCGTCGTCCGCGAGGGCGAGCAGGCCGAGTTGCAGGTGTGCATCGAGAAAATCAGGGCACTCCGAGAGGAGCCAGACGAGCTCCTCGCGGGCGATCTCCGGCTCCCCTCCCTCGACCATGGCGAGCACCTCCTCCATGTCCTCCCGCCGCTTCCTCGCGCACTTCGGATGCACGAACGCGTATCCGGAAACGCCGCCGCACGCGGCCTCGACCCGCGCGACCGAGAGCCCGTCGCCTCGCCTCCTCTGCTTGTCCTGCATGGCTCTGTGGTATCATCCGTCCCGGTCGATGCAAACCCTGGAGGTTCGGAAGCGTGGCACGGGCGGCACTCGCTCTCGAGGATGGCAGCGTCTGGTTCGGCGAGTCGTTCGGGGCTCGGGGCACCGTCAGCGGCGAGGTCTGCTTCAACACCTCCATGACGGGCTACCAGGAGATCCTCACCGATCCGAGCTACCGCGGCCAAATCCTGGCGATGACCGCCCCGCAGATCGGCAACTACGGGGTGAACCCCGACGACGTGGAGAGCGGCAAGCTGCAGCTCTCGGGATTCGTCGTCCGCGAGGCGAGCCGGCTCGCCAGCAACTTCACCGCCACCGGCACCCTCGGCGACTACCTGGCCAAGGCGGGCGTCGTCGGCCTCGCGGGCATCGACACGCGGGCGCTCGTCCGCAAGCTGAGGATCGCGGGCGCCATGACGGGCGTGCTCTCGAGCGAGGTGCTCGACGAAAAGCAGCTCGTGTCGATGGCGAAGGCGGCCCCGACGCTCGTCGGCCGCGATCTCGTGCGCGAGGTGATGCCGGCGACGATCGGCGACTGGAACGAGCGGCTCGACCCGTGGGCCGTCCCGCTGCCGCAGCCGCTCGAGGGGGGCGAGATTCCGGCGCCGGTCGGGGGCGGTGACGCCGGGTCGCCGAAGCACGCGGGGCCGACAAAGCACGTCGTGGCGATCGATTGCGGCATGAAATGGAACATCGCGAGGCACCTTTCGAGTTGTGGGTTTCGCGTGACGGTCGTGCCCGGCTCGACGTCGGCCGCCGACGTGCTCGCGATGCGTCCCGACGGCGTCTTCCTCTCGAACGGCCCTGGCGATCCCGAGCCGCTCGCCTACGTCATCGACACGGTCCGCGGCCTCGTCGGGAAGGTGCCGATGTTCGGTATCTGCCTCGGCCACCAGATGCTCGCGCTCGCCTGCGGTGCGAAGACATTCAAGCTGAAGTTCGGCCACCGCGGCGCGAACCAGCCCGTGCTCGACATCGCCACCGGGAAGGTGGAGATCACCTCGCAAAACCACGGCTTCGCGGTGGACGAGAGCACGCTCCCGCCGGAGCTCGAAGTGACTCACCGCAACCTCAACGACGGCACGATCGAGGGCCTGCGGCACCGCACCGCAAACGCCGCGAGCGTGCAATATCATCCCGAGGCGGCCGCCGGCCCGCACGACGCGGCCTACCTCTTCGAGCGGTTCCGCGG
>JBBAVU010000143.1:0-7534 GCA_040397565.1 Pirellulales bacterium
GCTCCAGCCGGGCTTCGGGGCGGCGTGGATCTTGGGCGGGGAAGTCGATCGCAGCCGCGCGGCTTCCTCCTCGACCTGCCGGCCCGCAAACGGCTCGATCGCGAGGTCGAACGTGATGCTCGCGTGCGGTGCGAGCGCGACGACGCGGCCCTGCGTCTCCTCGAATGACCTGGGGTTCGGGTAGTTGGTGCCGGGTTCGAGCCCCGTCACGTAGCCGTCGGCTTCGCCCCCCTGGTTTTTCCAGAGCGTGAAGCAGGGGAGCGATTCGGCGAGCCAGGAGAGTTTCATCGCCCGCTTCCGGTTCGGAGCGACGAGCATCGCCGCCGCGCGGCCGTCCGCGGCCGGTCGCAGCTTCATGAAGTGCACCTGCTCGCCGCGGCCTGCCATAGGTGCCGCGTATTGGCTCCATGAGGAGACGTCGGCGACGGCGGTCGCGTCCCGCGGGGCCAACTCCTCGACGTCTGCCACGAGCTCGGCGCCAGCCGCGAGGAGCGGCGGTCCGACGTTCACGTGATAGAGCATCTGCATCGTCGCGGGACGGTCGGACAGGTTCTCCACCGTGTCGCGCCAGGCGACACCCGCTCGATCGGCATGGAGCGAAAGCGACGTTCGCATTCGCAGCGAATGGAGGAGGAACCGCGTCTCGTCGACGGCTGCCTCGAGCGTGATTGCGCCCGCCGCCTCGTCGAGCACGACCCGCAGTTCGTGGGCCGGAAGGTTCGCGATCCGGCCGTGCAGCCCGTGTATGAGCCGGCCCGCGGCGTCGAAATCGGGGGCGCCGTTGGAGACGAGGCCGCAGCGGGCGACGAGTTCGTCGAATCCCTCGAGCCAGCCGATGCCCGACGGCTCCGAGAGCGGCACCCACGACGGGTGCACCGGCCCGCGGACGGGGGAACTCCAGCCGAGCTCGTCGTCGCCCGAAATGATCTTCCAGATGCCGAGGCCGCGGTCGGGAAGGACGAAGACGCGAGTCCGACCGGCGATGAGCTCCACGAGCAGCACGCCGTCGCGGCGGCCGCCGCGGAGGCGTCGCGAGCGGACGCCGAGCGAGCCGGCGGTGACCGCGACCTCGGGCGTCGCCGCGTCGGAACGATCGTCGATGAGCGCGAGGGTGGTGGGCATCGACCAAATCTATACCATGAGCGTCCATGCCGACCGCCCCACCCATCGCCGTCATCCTCGCCGCCGGCCGTGGCACCCGCATGGGAAGCGACCTTCCGAAGGTGCTCTTCGAGGCCGCCGGCAGGCCGCTCGTGGCATGGGTGCTCGAGGCGCTGCGGGCCGCGGGGGTTCACGAGCGGATCGTCGTCGTCGGCTACGGGGCCGACCGGGTCGAGGCGAGGCTCGCCGGGATGCCGGGGGTTTCGTTCGCCTTGCAAAACGAACTCCGAGGCACGGGCGATGCCGTGGCGTCGGCGGCCGATGCGATCCGGTCGTCGATCGCCCGCGACCAGCCCGGCACGAGCCGGCCGGTCGTGATCGTCTGCGGCGACTCGCCGATGCTCCGCCCGGAGAGCGTGAGGCGGTTGCTCGACGCGTTCGAGTCCCGCAAGGCCGCCTGCCTGCTCGGCACGGCGCGGGCGGCCGATCCCTCCGGGCTCGGCCGGATCGTCCGCGACGCGGCGGGGCGGTTCCGGAAGATCGTCGAGGAGAAGGATGCCACGGACGAGGAACGCGGGATCACGGAGGTGAACATGAGCACCTATGTCTTCGAGGCCCGCGACCTGCTCGACGCGCTCGGGCGGCTCGACAACGCGAACGCCGCGGGGGAGTACTACCTCACCGACTGCCCGGCGATCCTGCTCGCCGACGGGAAGGTGGTCGACGCCGTGGCCTGCCTCCACCCCTCCGAGTCGCTCTCGGTGAACACGCCCGAACAACTCGCGGCCGTCGATGCGGCCTTGATGAACGCCGTCGCCGAGGTCAAAGTGACGCCATGAACGACCTCAAGATATTCGCCGGTCCTGCCAATCCGGCGCTCGCCCAAGACATCTGCCGCTACCTCAATCTCCCGATGGGGAAGATCTCGATCGGCCGGTTTCCCGACGGGGAGATCTCCTGCAAGATCGACGAGGACGTGCGGGGTCGCGACGTGTTCATCGTGCAGCCGACCTGCCCGCCGGTGAACGAGAACCTGATGGAGTTGCTCGTGATGATCGACAGCTTCAAGCGGGCGAGCTCCTACCGGCTGACGGCCGTGATCCCGTATTTCGGCTACGCCCGGCAGGACCGCAAGGATGCCGGCCGCGTCCCGATCACCGCGAAGCTCGTCGCGAACCTTATCACGCGGGCCGGCGCCGACCGCGTTCTCGCGATGGACCTTCACGCCGCGCAGATCCAGGGATTCTTCGACGTTCCCGTCGATCACCTCTACGCGGCACCCGTGCTCAACAATCACTTTCAGTCGATGGAGCTCAAGAAGGATGAGATCGTCGTCGTGAGCGCGGACGAGGGGAGCATCAAGCGGGCCGTGGGGCATGCGAACCGGCTGGGGGTGCCGCTGGCGATCGTCGACAAGCGACGCATCAGCGCCGACACCACGAAAAGCACGAACATCATCGGCGCGAGCGTCGAGGGGAAGACGGCGCTGATGTTCGACGACATGATCAGCACGGCCGGCAGCATCTGCTCGGCCGCGGAGGTGATCCACCGTCACGGGGCCCGGGCAATCTACGCCGCGGCCACCCACGGGGTGCTCGTCGGCCCGGCGATCGAGCGGCTCAAGGCGGCCCCGTTCGCCGGGGTGATCATCACCGACTCCATCCCGCTCCCCCCGGCGAAGGCCCTGCCTTCCATCACGGTCCTTTCCGTGGCGAGCCTCCTGGGGCAGGCGATCAAGCGGATCCACCGGAACGAGTCCGTGAGCATGATGTTCCAGTAGCCGGCTGCCGCCGGCCGGCGGGGCTTGCGAAACCCGCCTGCCGTGGCAGAATACGGGGCCACGAAACACCCACGAAAGCAGGACTTTTCATGAGCGATACCTTGGAATGCGTCGCCCGCACGTCGACCGGCAGCCGCGAGTCCCGACGGCTCCGACGAAATGGCATGGTGCCCGCGATCCTCTACGGCCACGGCGAGGCATGCGTGCCGCTCGCCGCGTCCCGGGAGGCGGTCGCGGCGGCCGTCCGCCATGGGAGCCGCATCGTGGAGCTCAAGGGGGCCGTGAAGACGAGCGCCCTGGTCCGCGAGATGCAGTGGGACACCTTCGGCGTGGAGCCGATCCACGTCGACTTCGTCCGGGTGAGCGCGAGCGATCGCGTGCATGTGAAGGTGCCGATCGACCTCAAGGGAGAGAGCCCCGGCCACCGCGCGGGAGGCATCGTGTCGCTCGTTCTCCACGAGGTCGAGATCGAGTGCACCGCCGACGTGATCCCCGACCGGCTGCATGCCATGGTGGGGCATCTCGAGATCGGCGGGTCGATCAAGGTGCACGATCTCGAGCTTCCGAAGGGAGCGAAGGTTCTCGCGGATTCGGACGAGGTCGTCGTCACCTGCACGAAGCCGATCGAGAAGGCCGCCGAAGCGGCCGCCGCGACCGCGGAGCCGGAGGTGATCGGCCGCAAGGCAGCCGAGGACGGGGAGCAGGCCGAAGCGTCGGAGTGACGTTTTCGGTCGGATTCAACCCCGCATCATTGTTCCCGTCGGAGTTCCCGTCGGAATTGTTCCCTTCAGGCGGACGGTTCCCTCCGGACGAACTCGTTCCGCTTGAAGCCGGGCGTCGGCCTGTATGAAGCTGGTCGTAGGGTTGGGCAATCCCGGGCACGCGTACGTCGGCACCCGCCATAACGTGGGTTTCGACGTGCTGGAAGCTCTCGCGCGGAGGAGCGGTTCGCCTGTCCGCAGGGCCCGCTTCCAGGGCGAGTTGGCACAGGTCAGCCTCCGCGGAGCGGCCGCGACGCTCGTCTGGCCGCTGACGTGGATGAACCTCAGCGGTTCGTGCGTCCTTGCCGCCCGCGACTTCTACAAGATCGCCGAAGCCGACATCCTCGTGGTCTGCGACGACTTCCAACTGCCTCTCGGCAGCCTTCGCATCCGGGGCAAGGGCTCCGGCGGGGGGCAGAACGGCCTGGCGGACGTGGTGCGAAGGCTCGGGACGGAGACGGTTCCGCGGTTGCGGGTCGGCATCGGGCCGGTCCCCCCCAGCTGGAAACCGGCCGATTTCGTGCTTGGCAGGTTTTCCAAGGATGAGAAAGCGGCGGCCGATGCCGCGATCGACCGGGCGGCCAACGCCGTCGAGGACTGGGTCGCGGTGGGCATCGAAGCGGCCATGAACCGCTACAACTGAGGCTCCCTGCCATCGCGTCGCGTTTGTGGTACCATCTTTGTCCCCGACGCCGTTCAGACGGCGTTTTTTGACACATTTTCCCGCATGATTCTCCGGAGACAGACGATTTCATGGTGACGTACGAAGGCATGTTCATCCTCGACCCGTCGCGGTATTCACGCGACCCTGCCACGGTGAGCGGCGGGGTTTCTGATGCCGTGGCCCAAAACGGCGGCACGGTGCTCGCCGCCCGCCTGTGGGATGAACGGAAGCTGGCCTACCCGATCAAGGGGCAGAAGAAGGGCGTCTACTGGCTCACTTATTTCACGATGAAGAGTGAGCAGTTGGCGGCGTTCGAGCGGCAATGTTCGCTCAACTCCGACATCCTGCGGATGCTGGTCCTGAAGGTCGATGCCCGGATCGCCGACGCGCTCGTGCAGCACGCCCTCGAGGGGGCTGCGGCAGCGGGCCGCCGGCAGACGGCGACGGCGGAATGAACGAGGCTTGCCAAGGCGAAAAAGCACCTGTACACTCGTACATCGACAGCGGTGTGACGAAGATTCCAAGGTGACGATTCAAACGCATTCAAGAAGGAGCGAATCATGGCGAGCTTCAACAGGGTGATTCTTGTCGGCAACGTGACCCGCGATCCGGAGCTGAAGTACATCGCGAGCGGGTCGGCGGTCACCGAGATCGGACTGGCCGTCAACGACCGCCGGAAGAACGCGGCCGGCGAGTGGGTCGAGGAGACGACATTCGTCGACGTCACGCTCTGGGGACGGACGGCCGAGGTCGCGGGCGAGTACGTGACGAAGGGCTCTCCACTGCTCATCGAGGGGCGATTGAAGCTCGACACCTGGGAGAAGGAAGGCAAGAAAAACTCGAAGCTGCGGGTCGTCTGCGATCGGATGCAGCTGCTTGGCAGTCGCGGAGGATCCGGCGGCGGGGGGGGTGGCCGGCCACCCGCTTCGAAGGCGCCTCGTGGCGGTGGGCGTTCGGACGACGAGTTCACGCAGGCGACGAACTACGACGATGCGGCCGATGTCGGCATGCCCGCTGGTGGTGGCGGTGGCGACGACGACATTCCCTTCTGATGACACCCCATTAATCCATGAACCATTTTTGACAGGAGAGCATCCATGCCAACCCAGCAAATTTCCAACAAGCTCCCCGGCAAGGCCCGGAGGCTTCCCGAGGGCCCGCGAGGCGGTATCGAACTTCTGCTTGTGCACGCGGTCGAGAGTCTCGGAAAGCAGGGCGAGGTCGTCGAGGTGAAGAAGGGATACGCCTTCAACTATCTGCTGCCGCAGGGTCTGGCCACGATCGCGACCGACCATCACAAGAGGATGGTCGCCAAGCACAAGGCGAAGCTCGACGAAATCGCCCGCGAACGGCTCGCCGGCCTGCGGTCGATCCTCAGTGAGCTGGTCTCCACGAGCGTGACGATCGAGGCCAATGCGAACGACGAGGGGCACCTCTACGGGTCGGTCGGCCCGGTGGAGATTTCCCGCTCGCTCAAGCAGCAGGATCTGATGGTGTCGCCCGAGCAGATCATCCTGCAGGGGCCTCTGAAGGAGGTCGGGATGTACACCGTCAAGGTTCGGCTGGCGGCGGAAGTAGAGGGCGATTTGAGGGTCTGGGTCGTGCCGTCGAGCAGCGACGGCACGGGCAGCAAGTGAGCACGGTAGTGGGCCGTCGGGCTTCGTGAACGGCCTATGACCGGCGCCCAAATGGGCGAAGGACCGGCGGGCGAATGGCCGACGGGCGAAGGAAAGTGCATCAGCCGCAGGGAGGTGTTGCATGGCCGTTTCCAGTGACCGTTCGGCAAATGACCGTTCGGCAACCGATCGGGCTGCCAAGTTTTCGGATCGGTCGCTGCGGCGACGTTCCGGGTCGGCCGCGGATGGCGGCCTGCAGGAAAGACCTGCGAACATTGACGCGGAACGCGGCGTGCTTGGCAGCATCCTGCTGAAGCCCGACGTCTGCGACGACGTCTCCCTCGTCATCCGGAGCGAGGACTTCGCCGACGAGTCGCACCAGATCATCTTCGGGCACCTGCTCGAACTCCATGACGGGGGGCGGCGGATCGACGCGACGATCCTGCTCGAGCGGCTGCGTTCGAAGGGAGACCTCGAGCGGATCGGCGGGGCGGTCGCGCTCGGCGAGATCGTGCAGTCGGTGCCGCATGCGGCCCATGCCGTCCACTACGCGGCGATCGTCCGCGACAAGGCGATGCTGCGGTCGCTCATCGACGCCGGCACGGAGATCCTGCACGATGCGTACACGTCGCCCGACGAGCCGATGATGCTCGTCTCGCGGGCTGAGACGAACATCTTTTCGATCCTTGAGCGACGCAGTTCCGCCGAGGCGAAGCCGGTGAAAACCGTCCTCGAGGAGGCGATGCTTCGCATGGATGCCCGAATGAAGCACGAACACGCCCTCGGCGGCGTGGAAACCGGCTTCACGGAGCTCGACAGCCTCAGCGGCGGACTGCACAACTCGGAACTGTTGATCCTCGCCGCGCGTCCGAGCATGGGGAAAACGGCGCTGGCGATGAACATCGCGGAGCACGTCTCCGTGAACGCGGGCCGGCCCGTGCTGTTCGTGAGCCTCGAAATGGCGGCGCTCGAACTCGCCGACCGGCTGCTCTGCTCGGCCGCCCGGGTGAACGGACATCGTCTCCGCAACGGCACGATCTCCCAGGAGGACCGTCGGCGGCTCGTGCAGAAATCGTCCGAAATCAGCGTGGCTCCGCTCTTCATCGACGACACCCCGGGCCGCACGCTCACGGAGATCGCGGCAGTCGGGCGGCGTCTGAAGCGGAAGCATGGCCTCGCCATGATCGTGATCGACTACCTCCAGCTCATCGAGCCCGACAATCCCCGCGATCCGAGGCAGGAGCAGGTGGCGCGGATCGCCCGGCGGCTCAAGATGATGGCGAGGGAACTCGACATTCCGGTGCTCTGCCTGGCCCAGCTCAACCGGCAGGCGGAGGTGTCGCGGGACAACAAGCCGAGATTGAGCCACCTCCGCGAGTCGGGCGCCATCGAGCAGGACGCCGACGTCGTGATGTTCGTTCACCGCGAGGAGTACTACCAGACGAACGAGGAGGATCGGGAGCGTGTGAAGGGGCAGGCCGAGATCATCATCGCGAAGCAGCGAAACGGCCCGACGGGCGACGTGAAGCTGCTCTGGCAGCACGACTTCACGCGGTTCGTGAACCTCGAGCAGAAGACCTACGATGAGTTCGAGCAGTTCTCCGGCTATTGA
>JBBAVU010000144.1:0-7516 GCA_040397565.1 Pirellulales bacterium
GCGATCACGCTGACCCGGCGGCCTTCGCGGTCGAACGACACGACGCCGTCTGAAAGCGCAAAGAGCGTGTAGTCGCTGCCGACGCCGACGTTATGCCCGGCGTGGAACTTCGTGCCCACCTGCCGCACGAGGATGTTGCCGGCCCGCACGGCCTCGCCGCCGAACTTCTTCACGCCGCGACGCTGGCCGTTCGAATCCCGACCGTTGCGGCTGGAGCCCTGACCCTTTTTATGTGCCATCGATGCTGCCCGTTCGCCTGAATGAACCGAAACCGAGGACCGAACCTCAATCCTCAATTTCGTACCGGAAAAACCACTCGTGGTCAATTCCCTCGTGCCGCCGGGTGGCCTCCGCGAACAGAACCGGCCCCTCCGCCCCGAAGATTCCTGCGACGAGCCTCTCCCGGGCCTCCTCCGAAAGCGGTGCCCCTTCGGCATCGCGAACGGCATCGAGGGCATCGCGAAGGCGGTCGAAAGCCTGGCGGGGCCCGAGCGTCGCGACGAGCGGCCGGTCGACCCCCACGTCGTCGAGGACCACCGCGGACCGTGCGGCCTCCACTCCACGGGAGAGCGAGTCGAAACGAACGGCCGCCGTGCCGAAGAGCGACTTCACGGCCGCCGCGCGATCCGTGATGTCTCGGATTCGCTCCAAGCCCCGCACGACCTTCGCGAGGCCGGCGAGCGGATCGTCGTCGAACGCCTCCTTCGCCACGCCGATCGACTCGAGAGTCGCATCACGGCGGCCCGCGCCGTCCGTCGGCGTCATCACGCCCCGCATGACCTCCTCGAACGCATCGGCCCCGCCGTCGCCGAAGAGGTCGCGCACCGCCTTCGCCCGGGCGGACGGGGATTCGATCTTGACGATCGCGTCGATCACGGTCGCCAGCGGCGCGAGGCTCGCCGGCCGCGACCTCCTGATCGCCTCCTTCTCCGAGATCGGCGGCTCGAGCAGGTCATCCCACGCGATCCCGAGCAGCCCGAGCCCCGCCTCCGGGGCGGCCTTCGAGCGGCCCACCCGGCCGACCGTATCGAGGATGCGCGAGCCGAGGGCCGACCGCTCGAAGAGACCCGAGAAGCCGAGCCCGATGTCGGCTTCCGCAGGGTTGCGGTCGTCGCCGCGGTGCCAGAAGTCGAGGCGGAGGCTCTCGAGCGCCACGCTCGGCGCATCACCCACGGCCGCCGGTGGCCGAACCTGGAAGCGATTCGTGAGACCCGAGGCGACGATGGAGAAGAAGTGGATGTCGGGATGGACGTTCTCCCAGATCGCCACGCCCCACCGCTCCTCACCCGGAGCGATCTCGCCGGCCGCCATCCCGGCGGTGTCGAGCAGCGGCCGCCCGACCCGCTCCCGCCGCTCGATCTCCGCCATCGCGGTGGGCACGCTGCGATCGGCGTAGCTGCGGTAGGCGGCGAGACCTTCCGCCTCGGCGACCGCCTGGCGGGTCTCGAGGACGAACAGTGGCACGAAACGAATCGGCCGCTCGACCCGCTTCAACTCGCGGCGGGACGAATCGACGGAGTCGATCTCGATCGTGAAGACCCCTTCGTTCCGCACCCGGTAGACGAGGTACCACATCCGGCGGCGTGCCATCTTGAGGCCGGCCACCGGCACGTCCACGTCGATCAACCGGGGCGGCTTGAACGCGAAGCCGAGGCACCAGATGTCACGCTTCACCTCGTGGCCGTTCGGGCGGCCGTCGACGGAGGTCTCGAACTGCCCGAGCAGCGTCCGATCGCGCGGCGAGGTCTCCGGCCTCCAGTCCGGGATCTTCACCTCCCGGATCGTCGCCGGAACGTCGACCCTCGCGGTGACCGCGCCCATCGAGTCGTCCGGCGTGATCTCCGTGAGCACGCCCGGCGCGAGCAGGCGATATCCCTGGCTCTCGGCGGCGCCGACCACGGCCGGCAGCAACGAAGCGACGCAGGCCGCGAAGACGCGAAACCGCGTGACGACATCCGGCGGGCAGGACTGCGACGGAACCATGACGCTTTTTTACCCGATCGGTGGCGACGGCACGAAGAGCGTTCAGGCCACGCGACGGGCCGCCGCCTCCGGGGCGGCCCGGCCGGCGATCGTCGCCAGGAGTTCCCGGGCGAGGGCCGCGTAGTCCTCCGCCCCGTGGGAATCCGGCGCGTAGTCGAAGATCGACTGCCCGAAACTCGGCGCCTCGGCCAGCCGGACATTGCGACGGATCTTTGCATCGAACAGCCTCGCCTGCCGCCACGAGGGATGCCCCTCGCCCGCGTCGAAGAACGCCCGCACATCCCGCCCCACCTCGGCCGCCAGCCGCGTGCCCGCCTCGTGCATGCAGAGCACCACGCCAAGGAGTCGAAGCCGCGGATTGACGTGCTCCGACACCAGTTCGATCGTGTCGAGCAACTTGCTCAGCCCATGGAGGGCAAGGAAGTGCGGCTGGAGGGGCAGCAGGACGTGCTCCACGGCCGCCATGGCGTTGAGCGACAGGAGGCCGAGCGATGGAGGGCAGTCGATCACGAGGCAGTCGAACGCCGGGGCGGTCGCCGCCTCGAGCTTGCGGCGGAGGATCGATTCGCGCCCCGCGCGGGACGCCAGCGAGATTTCCACGGCCGAGAGGTCGATGTGCGAGGGCACGACCGCGAGCCCGTCGGACGCCGGGACGATCGCATCCTCGATCGCCGCATCCCCGACGAGCACGTCGTATGCCGTGGTGGTTCCCGGCGGCACGGTCACGCCGAGGTGGAGCGTCGCGTGCGCCTGAGGGTCGAGATCGACCAGGCAGACCCGCTGCCCCTGCCGGGCGAGCCCCACGGCGAGGTTCACGGACGTGGTCGTCTTCCCGACGCCGCCCTTCTGGTTCGCCACCGCGATCGATCGCATTCTTTTGTCGCTCCGGGGAGGCGGGAGCATAGGCGGGCACCCGCGGCGGCGACAGAGCATTCGGTACCGCCGACGCCTCTCGCGGCACGCCGACTCAAGGCCGCCGACGGCCTTCCTTGCCGATCCTTCCCAGACCGTCAGGCTCGTCGGCGGGGCCACCCGCGGAGAGAAAGCCCTCGATCCAGGTCGACAGCCCCCGTTCGATCCGACCGAGCCGGACGCGACCGGCCGCGCCGACCCGGCTCATCCATCCCGACTCGCCGCCATTAGCTGCGGCCGCCGGGGCGAACACCAGGATCGTCGCGTCACCGGCATCGATCGCCTCAGCCGACTCCGCAAAGGCGATCCCCCACCGCCACGCGTCCGCGGGTAGCCGCGCCGTGGCAGCCGTCGCGTCAGGATGGCTGCCGGTGCGGTCGAGCCAGTCGTAGTTGGCGTCCTCGACGAGCCCCCGTCGCAGGTGCACGACGCCTCGGGCGGCGGAGATGTCCCAGCGGTCGACCGCCGACAGCCGGCCCTCGCGATCCCCCGGGCGAAGCCGAAGCAGTTCGACGCGGCTCGCCGCCGCGACCCGCCTGGCGGCTGGAGCCCCGAGGAACCGCAGGCAGCGAACGGTCTGGCTCCGCTGGTGGAGGATGCCGAAGAGGGCGAGGGCCGCCCCGAGTCCGACCATCAGGACGACGGCGAACCGGCCGACCCGTCCGGAGACCGGGGCGTCGGACGGCGACATGGATGGCGGTGTGACGGGAGGCATGGGGCCCGGCCCTGTTTCGTTCGGGAAGTCATATATACTCTGCGAAGTCCTGGAGAATTTCGACATGGCGAATGCGTTCGATCCCTACCGCGAGGCGCTCGTGATGGAGCACCATACGAACTGGCCCGAGGCGTTCGAGGACTGGTCTGCGACCGAAAAGGCCAGGGTCGAGCAGCTGCTCCACGCGAGTCCGGCCGAGGCTTCCGATCTCGACTACCTCCGCCAGCACACGGGATTCGCGCGGGTCATCACGGTCACCCCCGAGGACATCGAGCGGGTGAGCGTCGCCTGAACATGCCTCGCATCCGCCTCAACCTCCCCGGCGGGAGCGGCCCGGACCGTTCCTACGAAATCCTGGTCCGGCCCGGGGCGATCGGCGAGATCGGGCCCACGCTCTCGGGGCAGGGGGTCCGCCGGGCGGTCGTCCTGGTCGATGCCGCGATTCAAGCAACACACGGCTCCGCCGTGGCCGCGGCGATCGGCGGCTCGGGCATCGCCTGCTCCACGATCGTCGTGCCCTCGGGCGAAACCTCGAAATCGGTGGCCCAGGCGGCGAGGATCTGGGAATCGATGGCCCTCGAGGCCGTGGATCGGAAGACGCACGTCGTCGCGGTGGGAGGAGGCGTTGTCGGGGATCTGGCCGGATTCGTCGCAGCGTCGTTCGCCCGGGGGATCCCCTGCTGGCAGGTGCCGACGACGCTCGTGGCCCAGGTCGATAGTGCGATCGGCGGAAAAACCGGGGTCAATCTCGCCGCCGGGAAGAACCTGGTGGGGGCCTTCTGGCAGCCGCGGGGCGTCTTTTGCGACATCGACACGCTCGCCACCCTGCCCGAACGCGAGTTCGTGAGCGGGCTGGCCGAGGTGGTGAAATACGGCATGATCCTCGACGCCGATTTCTTCGCGTGGCTCGAGCAAAACGTCGATCCAATCCTGGCCAGGGAGGCCTCGGTCCTCACGACGGTCGTGGAGCGATCCGCGGCCATCAAGGCCGGGGTGGTGGAGCGTGACGAGTTGGAGCAGACCGGCCTGAGGGCCGCACTGAACTACGGCCACACGTTCGGCCATGCGATCGAAACCGCATCCGGCTACGGCTCGCTCCTGCACGGCGAGGCCGTGGCGATCGGGATGCACTGTGCGGCCCGTCTGGCGGAGTCGGTCGAACGGATCGGGCCGGATGTCGTGGACCGCCAGCGGAAGCTGCTCGAAGCCTTTCGACTGCCGACGGCCCCCCGCACATTCGGCGGCTCGCCGGATGCCCTGATGGCCATCATGCTCCGCGACAAGAAGACGGTCGACGGCATGCTGCGATTCGTGCTCCCGAGCGGCATCGGACGGGTGGATCTCGTCGCCGGTATCGATGCCGCGGCGGTTCGTCGCGTTCTTTCCTGAGCGACCCCAGGCCCCCCTCCCCCCCCACCGCGACGCCCCCTGCCCGTCGTGGGTCGATTCGCCCCGGTTCGGTCGCTGGCGACCAGCGACTGGAGTGAATCGCACCACCCACCCCTGGTGCGATTCGCTCCACCCTGCCCCGAAGGCGACGATTTTTCGGGCGGGCACCGGCACGATCCGGCATTTTTCCCGTGAAAACTGATTTTAATCGCGTCGCAAGGAGCGATTGGCACGCATTGTGCATCTGTCTTCATCGTTCAGTTTCCCTTCCGGAGAAATGCTCATGAAAACAGATTCAAAGGGGTTCATCTCGGCTGGCTCGTGGAGCCTCACCAACGCCGACCTCCTGTTCTGCACCGTCCCGATCGTGATTTTCCTGTCGATCGTCTCGTTCGTCTGAAGGATGAGTGGTTCGTGAGGAACGAGGAATGTCGTCCCGGTCGGTGGCAATCCTTTCTTTCGCGGCGTGATGGTCGCCTTGATGGTGGTTGTTGCGTTGGTTTCTGCCTGAACTTCCAGTGAGAAGGACATCAACATGGTGGCTTGCAACATGGTGGCTTGGACAATCGGATGGTCGAAGAGAACTTCGCACGCGGCCATCGTGGTTATGACCGGCCTCGCGTGCGTCCTCTCCATTTGGACGGTGGAATCCCGCGCGACCGATCATGTCGGGAATGGCGTTGGGAATGGTTCGGTCGTCGGCTGGAACGCGGTGCATTCGGCGTTCGATCGTGACTCGAAGTCTTCCAGATCGTCGGCGACCAGCATCACGGGTGGCAGTCTCCCGGCGGCCACGGTTCGCAGGAATGCGGGAGATTTCGCGGTCGATCGGGTCGATGCGGCACTTCCGCCGCCCCCCCGCGAAGGTCTCAGGGCCGCGTCCGTAAGCGTTCATCCGTCGTCGCTTGCAGGAATCTCGTCGTCGGTGATTCCCGCGGTGACGGGCGACCTCTACTGGAGTCGTCCGACCCTCGACATGCGGGTCATCGGCCAGTCGTTCGGTCAAAATTCCACCCTGCGTCTCTCGCGTCCGTCCGTGGGAGTGGCCGTCGGATCGACTTCAAACAATCCCCCGTTCGTTGGCATCAAGTGAGGCACACCATGAATTTGAACTTCACGACTGGATTGAGCGGTCGCGCCGACCTGGTTGATCTCGGAATCCGGGAGATCGTCATCGTCGACTCGCTGTTCGATCGATATCCCGACTTCGTCTCGGCTGCGAGCGAAGGTGCCGTCGGGCTGCATTTCTGCAACGACGGTCTCTCGGCTCTAAAGTTGGCGAGACGATTCCGCGGCGACATTTGGCTCGTCAGCACCGAGCTTTCGGACATGTCGGGCTTCGATCTGCTGCCGATCCTGCTCGAGCACGTGCAGCAGGGTGGCGTCGATCCGCTGCTCAACGGACCGAGAATCTCCCTCGAGTCGCTCGGCACCGGACTCCACCCCGGCGTGTTCATGGTCTCCGATCTCTACCGCATCGAGGAGGAACAGAGGGCGCTCGCAAGCGGGAGCGCCGGCTACCTCGTGCGGCCGATCACGCTCGACCTTGTGAAGGCGCTGCGGGAGCCCCACCGCTGCACTTCGGCTTGAGAGATTTCACTTCAGGGAGGTATGACCATGGCGCCCTTCGCGAACATGCACCTGACGAACGCGGATGCCTTGACCACTGAGATCCCCAGCGTCGTCGTCGTCGACCCGGCTTTCGACTCCTACAAGCCGTTGGCGTCGAGCGCTCGGGCCGGGAAGCTGACCCTCCACTTTCGGTCCACGGGAGCCGACGCGCTCAATCTCGCGAAGCGGCATCCCGTCGATGCGTGGCTGATCGCTCCGGATCTCGACGACATGAGCGGGTTCGACTTCATCGAACTCCTGCGGGCGCAGTACGACGCGGAACGATCGACGTCGGGCATGGCGGGTCCGAAATGCGTGGCGATGGTGGGTGACCGGTCGGGAGACCCCACGCAGTGGCAGGCGATCGAGGCCGGGGCCGACCACACCGTGACGAAGCCGATCACGTTCCGGGACTTGGAACGCATCCTCGGAATGGCCGCCGAGGAGCGGCAGTGCTCGCTCCCACAGGATTACGTCGCACGCAAGTTCCTCACGCTTCCGATCGGCGTCGGTGCCGCGGTCGTGGCGATCGCGGTCGTCATGCTGAGTTGACGGTTTGGGCAGCCGAACCGTCGGGTGGGTGTTCGCCGCCTTCACGCTCTGCGCCGCCTGGCCGGTGATCGCGAAGTGGCAGAACGACTGACAATTTCCCGACCCGCATTTCGGGAACGTGTCGGCTCCAGAGGGGCTATGTCGTTCGCAAGGGAACGCCATCCGGCACGAGATACAAAACGCGGTCGCATCGCCTGCGGCGCCGATGAAGCGTGGGGCCGGACACGGCTGATCGTTTCCTCCTCATCGGCCGCTTGGTCATCGGCCGCTTGGATCGTGACCGTATGGGCGTGGCTTGCGGCGGGAACCATTGCGTTGGCTGTTGAGCCCCTGCCGCTCGACATCGAGGGGATT
>JBBAVU010000145.1:0-7476 GCA_040397565.1 Pirellulales bacterium
GCGTAGGCGTCGCGCATCGTCACGGGGTTGTCGATGAGCACGAGCTCCACCTTGAACGGCTTGCCGTCGGGCGTCTTCCACTCCTTGCCCGCCTTGAAGCCCTCGTTGGCGTAGATGATCGGGCTCCAGCCGGCCCAGACGTTGAGCGCGAAGCGGACGGTCTCGTTCTCGAGCGGCTTGTAGCCGCTCGTCCCCTTCACCGGCGGCAGCTTCTCGGCCGGCTTGAAGGAGTATTCCGTGACCGTCGTCGGCACGCTCGAGTCGGCCGCCTCGAACACGACGCCCCCTTCACCGGCGTTGCCACCCGCAGGACCACCGCCCCCGGCACCACCGCCCGCGGGCCCCGGCCCACCGCCGGCCACGCCGCCGCCGGCCGGCGGCCGCAGCCCGAGCGGCTCGAGGAGCCCGGCCCGCCACGCGGAGAGCCCCACGAGCCCGAGGATCACGAGCCACACGACCGCCCAGAAGGGAGCTTTCGGTTGTCCTGCCATCGCATGCGCCTTTCGTCGGAAAAAGTGAGTGACTAACCGCGGAACGCCACGGTCTTGCGGGCCTTCGCGGCCATGTGGAGCGTGTTCATGAGATCGTAGGCCGTTACCTCGCAGAGCAGTTCGGTCACCTTCTCGTGGGCCTCCTCCGAGATCATCGGCTCGAGCTCCTTCATGAGCTTCACGACCCGCTTCTCCTGCGCGTCGATCTCCTTCGAATCGACCCGACCGTCGGCGACGACGTCGAGGAACGACGTCAGCTTCCTCGCATACTCGCCGAGCAGCGGCGTCTCGGAGGCCTCGTCGAACCAGGGAGTCTTCTTGCCAGCCGCCTTCGCCGTCGCACTCTTCGCCATTGCTCGTCTCCTCGAATGGGTTTCCTGTCCGTCCGACCTTGATCCAAAAATCGCCTCAGGATCCGATCACTTCCCGGATCGCCGCGAGCCGCTCCTGGAGCCGCGCGCGGCCTCCCGGCTTCGCCACCTCCTCCCGCCACCGGGGCGGGAGGAACCGTCGCTCCGTGCACTCGAGCACGGCCGCGATCTCCTGCATCTCCTTCTCGAGGCCCTGCGCCGACGGCAGGAAGTCGTCGATCGCGGCGCGAAGGTGCCGCTCGGAGATCGTGTCGGGGGCGGGCTCACCCTTCGACGCGGCCTCCTCGAGACCCATCCGCCGTGCCGCCAGGACGACGCTCTCGATGTCGGCCCCGGAGAGGCCGAGGGCGGGGTCGATCGGCCCGGGCAGCCCCGGCGCGAGCTTGATCCGGCTCTTTCTCGCCATCGCCGTGAACATCGCGTCGTACTCGGCCTGGTCGTGCGGGTAGAAGAGCGGGATGTGCACCTCCGCCCTCCCCTGCCGCTTCAGGTCGATCGGGAGCAGGTCGGGGCGGCTCGTGAGCAGCATCCAGACGATCTTGCCGCGGTAGCGGGTGTCTCCCATCTGCCGGGCGATCATGGAGAAGACGCGGGCCGACGTGCCGGAGTCGCCGTCGCTCTGCCGGTTGCCGAGCGCGGCGTCGGCCTCGTCGATCACGACGACGACCGGCCCCAGGCCGCGGAGCACGCCGAGCGCGTGCTCGAGGTTGCCCTCCGTCTCGCCCACGTACTTCGAGCGGAAGTTCTTGAGCACGGCGCACGGGATCCCGACGCTGCCGGCGTAGCACTCGGCGATGAAGCTCTTGCCCGTGCCGACCGGGCCGCAGATGAGGTAGCCCATCGGCGCCACGTCGAACTGGCCCCGCTTGATCGCGCGGGCGTCGGTCTCGAGCCGGTCCTTCGCCTGCTCGTGGCCGGCCACCGCGTCGAGCGTGAGCCGCGGCTGGATGAACTCCACGAGCCCCTGGCAGCTCCGCTCGATGAGCTGCTTCTTCTGGAGCGCGAACTCGGGGCCGTCGGGCGGCGAGCCGAGCCTGGCCGACATCGTCAAGACGGCGCGGAGGCTCTCGAGAGACAGGCCGCCCGAGAGGGCCGCCACCCGCTTCACGCTCTCGGCCTGCGCGGCGGGAATGCCGACCGCGGCGGCGGTGGCCTCCGCGAACCGCTGCCGCTCGGCCGCGTCGGGCAGGGGGATGTCGATCGCCGTGACGGCGGGCGACTGCACGAGCCGCGGATGCACTTCCGAGAGCGAATCGGCGAGGAGCACGATCGCCACGTTCACCCGCCGCAAGAGCGGATTGGTGGCCCACGACAACAGACGCACGAGCCTCGAGGCGGCGCCCCGGGCGGAGCTGGCGGCATCGCCCGCCGGTGCGAGGTACTGCGCGTAGTCGAGGATGATCGCGATCCGCTTCCGCTCCTCGGGCGGATCGACGAGGTTCCGCTCGAGGAGCGCGTCGAGCGTCGCCATCGCCGCGTCGGGCTCGCGGGCCCAGGTCGAAGGGTTGCCGAGCTTGCCGGTCAGAAACTGCGCCATCGACCGCAGTCGGCTCGCGTCGGGACCGGCGAGCGGCCGGATTCCCTTGCCGACGTCGTAGCCGATGACGAGATCCCAGCGGCCGAAGATCTCCCGGGCGAGAAACTCGCTCGCGGTGCCCCAGCCGGCCCCCGGCTGGCCGCCGAGCTCGACGAGATCACGGACGTTGCCGTGGAGGAGAAAGACGCAGCTCGTGCCGGAGAGGTACGACGCCGCGAGCCGCTCGGCCCAGTCGGGGTACCACTCGGGCACGCTGGCCGCGACGGCCGCCCCGGCCTCCCGGCCAGCAGGCGGCAGAAGCGCCGCCTGCCCCACGCCCGCCTTGGGGGCCGACTCGACCGCCTCGGCCGCCGCGAGCGACTCCGCAGAAAGACGGGCCAACTGGTCGGCGAGGCTGTCCGGGGCCGGCTGCTTCGGCTGCTGGGCCGCCGGAGCGGTGGACGGATTCGACACGGGCTCGTCCCTCGTGGCTTTGGGCTCTGCGGTGTGCGAAACCTATCGTGCGACCTGCTTCACGGGCTCCGCGCCGAGCTCCTTCTCCGCCGACGAGACGCCGGCCGTCTCGGGGGTGACCATGCCGAGTTCGACCTCGAACTCGCGAAGCGCCTGCTCGGCCATGTTCTTCTCGACCGCCTCCTCGGCGCGGATCTGATCGAGGCCTTCGCCCGAGAGATCGGCGGCCACGCGGACCTTCGCACGGTTGAGTCCGATCTTGTCCTGGATCACGTCCTCGATCTGGCCGAAGTCGGTCGTGATGTCGAAGTTGAAGCTCGTGGCGAGCTTGGCGAGCTCCGCCTCGGCGCGGGAGAGCTTGAGCTCCGCGTCGTATTTGTGGATCTTGTCCTTGAGGTCGGCGAGCTTCTTCGTCGCGTGCTTGATCTTCGTGACGTTGTTGTTGTAGGCCGTCTCGTGGAGCTTCAGCTGCGCCTCGTTCTCCGCCAGCTCCTTCTTCGCCTTCCCGAGCTCGAGGGCGAACTTCGCCGCCGTGTCCCGCTCGCCGGCCTGCAAGTAGGCCTTCACCCGGGCCTCGAGCGACGCCACGTGGTTGCGGTCGCCGTTCACCTGCCGGGTGACCCGCTCGACGAGCGCCCGGTACTGCTCGAGCCCCTCCCGTCCCTCCTTCATCTGGTCGACCGCCTTGTCGTATTCGTACTGGAGCTGCGCGATCGGATCGGCCGTCCAGAAGAAATTGGCGATCTTGTTCATCTGGGCCGCGAGGGCCTTCCAGAGCTTGCCGAGGATCATCGCTGGAAACTCCTGAATTGGGCGAAGCGAAATGTGCGAAGCGGGTGGCGGTCAGGACGCGGCCGCCGCCCCGCGGCCTTGGTGATACCCATGGGGGGGGCTATCGTCAAACCTCCCGGGCCAACACGGCTCGATCGGGGCTCACTCGACAATTCTCACTCGACAATGTCGAGCGATGGCTTCCGCCTGCGAAGGTCTGCGACGGCGTCGGCCGACAGGCCGGCGAAGCTCACGACCACCTTCCCGAGCGCCGGCATCGACGCGATCGAGTCGACCGCCTTGTCGGTCAGCTTCGTGCCGGAGAGGTTGAGCGACGCGAGGGCGGGATGCCCCGCGAGCCGGGCGAGCCCGACGTCGGTGACGGCTGTGTTCTCGAGGTTCAACTCCACGAGCGAGCGGATCTTCGCGACCGATTCGAGCCCCGCGTCGGTCAGCTTCGTGTTCCACAGGTCGAGCTGCTTCAGCGACGGAAGGTCCGCGAGAAAACCGACCCCCTCGTCGCCGACCCCGGTCTCGGCGAGGTCGAGCAGGACAAGGGCGGGCAGCGCCCCGACATGCTCGAGGCCCGGGCCGTCGACGAGCGTGCCGCGGAGCTCGAGCCGCTTGAGCTTCCGCATGCCGGCGAGCGGCGCGAGGCCCGCGTCACCGACGAACGTCCGCATGAGGTTCACCTCGTCGATGTCGGCCTTGCCCGCGAAGGCGGCGAGCCCCGCGTCGGTGATCTGACCGTCCTCGGCGGCGAACCCCCGGAGCTTCGGCAGCCCCGCGATGCCCGCGAGACCGGCGTCGGTGACGCCGGGGCACCGCAGCTTCACCCGCTCGAGGCTCTCGAGCTTCGCGACGTGCGCGAGGCCCGCGTCGGAAAGGAGCGAGCAGCCCCGCAGGTCGAGCACCCGCAGCTTGCGGAGCCCCGCGAGCTGCTCGAGGCCGGCGTCGGTGAAGTTGTTGTAGAGCAGGATCAGCTGTTCGAGCGAAGCGATGCGGCCGATCGACTCGAGCGCCCGGTCGGAGAGGTTCGTGGAGCGGCGGAGGTTCAACACCTTCAGCTTGGGCATCCTCGCGATCGCCTCGGCTCCGGCGTCGGTGATGCCCGTGTTCTCGAGCACGAGCTGTTCGAGGCCGGCGACCTTCGCGATCGCCTCGACGCCCTTGTCCGACACGTCGGCCCCCCACAGCTCGATCGACCTGAGCTTCGGGAGCGAGGCGAACCGGCCGACGTCGGCGTCGGTCGTGGGGCGGTTGGCGAGGTTGATGCCGCTGACGTGCCCTTCGCCGTCGACGACGACGCTGCCGCCGAGCGAGGCGACGGCCTTCGCGGCCGGCCGCTCAGCGTCGAGCACTTCGCGGCCGACGGCGGTGACGGTGGTGGCGATGCCCAGCAGCACCGCTCCCGGTATCCAGGCCCAGCACCGCATCGGCGGTCGACCAGCGAGCCGCCGAATCCCGGATCGCATGAGAAGCAGCATCGGGATCAGACCTTCCAGCCGTCGCGGAGGGTCGGGCGGATCACCGCCTCGACCTCGGGGGCGTTGGTGGCGACGAGCTTCACCGGATCCCATTCGATCTTCTTGCCGGCCGTCTCCGCGGAGTCGGCCGCCCACACGGCGAGGTTGCCAAGCAGGATCGTCTCGGTGAGCGGGCCGGCGTAGTCGGGGAAATTCGACATCGCCTGCGGGCCCCCCTTGATCGCGGCGACCCACTCCTGGAAGTGGCCGGGCGACTGGGGGAAGGCAGGATCGGCGGGCTTCGCTCCGCTCTTGAGCGTGAACCCTCGCTCCGCGTAATCACCGGGCGCGTAGAGCGTGTCCTTCTCGCCGATCACGAGGATCCCGCTCGCCATGGCCTTGAACGGCCTCTCGACCTCCTTGGCCTCGGCTCCCTGACCCTCCTTCACGATCTCCCCCTTGAAGCCGGCGAAGAGCGAAGGATCGGGCAGCTTCCCGCCGTCGTACCACTTCACGGCGACCGGCGGCCGGCCGCCGAGCTCCGGAAAGGCGAACTCGATGATCGACCACTTCGGGTAGGTCTCGCGGTTGTGGCCGCTCGTGGTCGCCTGCACGCTCTTCGGATCGCGGAGGTTGAGCGCCATGAACGGCATGTTGAAGGTGTGGCAGGCCATGTCGCCAAGCGCCCCGGTGCCGAAATCCCAGAAGCCCCGCCAGGCGAACGGGTGGTAGCCGTTGCCAAAGGGCCGCATCGGGGCCGGCCCGATCCAGGCATCCCAGTCGAGGTGGGCGGGAACGGGCGCCTCGGCAGGCCGGCCGCCTCCCTGGGCCCAGACGGGCCGGTTCGTCCAGACGTGCACCTCCCGCACCGGCCCCAGAACGCCCGACCGCACGATTGCGGCGGTCTTCCGCAGCGCCGGCGCCGCGGTGCCCTGGTTGCCCATCTGCGTCGCCACCTTCTTCTCGAGGGCGAGCGAGCCGAGCAGCCGCGCCTCCGCGATCGATTTCGTGAGCGGCTTCTGGCAGAAGCAGTGCTTGCCCATGCCCATGGCGCGGGCGGCGGCCGTGATGTGGGCGTGGTCGGGCGTGCTGATCGTGACGGCGTCGAACTCCTTCCCCATCTCGTCGAACAGCTTCCGGAAGTCGGTGTATTGCTTCGCGCCCCCGAACGCCTTCTCGGCCCGCTTCAACTGGTTGCGGTCGACGTCGGCGACGGCCACGACCTTGCCCGAGCGGGCCGCGTCGGCTGAGTCGCTCGCCCCCTTGCCGCCGATCCCGATGCAGGCGAAGCGGATCTCCTCGTTGGCGCTCGTCGGCTTCTCCTCACCGCGGGCGGCGGCACCCGAAAAGAACCCCGCCCCGAGAAGACCGGAGGAAACGGCTCCGGACGCTCCGAGAAAGTCGCGGCGGCCGATGGAACCACGGGACGGACGGCGGGCAGGCATGGCAGGACTCCGGGAAGGGTGGAGACGGAGCGACGGAGGGAATCGATTGGGGCTGTGGAAGAAACCCGTCTTACGGAAGCGTAATACCGGAGGAAACCGGCGTGCAAGTCGCCGACCCCGGCGGACAACGCGGCACGACGCGGTTGAGAAGCGGGCAACGCCGGGTTGTCGCAACGTGGCGCGATGGCTTACATAAGAGATGCACCAGTTTTCCAGAGGAACCGAGACGACCACCGCATGGCCGCCGCATCCCACAGCTACAGCCTGACCCACCTGAAGCAGCTCGAGGCCGAGAGCATCCAGATCATCCGGGAGGTGGCCGCCGAGTTCGAGAACCCGGTGATGCTCTATTCCATCGGGAAGGACTCGGCCGTGATGGTCCGACTGGCCGAAAAGGCCTTCCATCCGGCCAAGCCCCCCTTCCCGCTGATGCACATCGACACGACCTGGAAGTTCCAGGAGATGTACCGGCTTCGCGACGAATACGTCGCCACGGAACTCGGGTTCAAGCTGCTCGTGCACGTCAACGAGGAGGGTCGGGCGGCGGGAATCAACCCGATCACGCACGGCAGCAAGGTTCACACCGACGTCATGAAGACGCAGGCCCTGCGGCAGGCGCTCGACAAATACCGGTTCGACGCGGCCTTCGGCGGGGCGAGGCGGGACGAGGAGAAGAGCCGGGCCAAGGAGCGGGTTTTCTCGTTCCGCGACGAGTTCCACCGGTGGGACCCGAAGAACCAGCGTCCGGAACTCTGGAACCTCTACAACACGAAGGTGAAGAAGGGGGAGAGCATCCGCGTCTTCCCGCTCTCCAACTGGACCGAGCTCGACGTCTGGCAATACATCCACCTCGAGAAGATCCCGATCGTGCCGCTCTACTTCGCGGCGGAGCGGCCGATCGTCTGGCGGGACGGCGTGATGATCATGGTGGACGACGACCGG
>JBBAVU010000146.1:0-7398 GCA_040397565.1 Pirellulales bacterium
CCGCCTGCGCCCAGTACAAGAAGATCATCAAGGCCGTCGAGGGGGAGGACTACGTCACGCAGGACCTCTGCATCCGGCTCCTCGCCGACGAGGAGGAGCACCTCGTGCAGTTTAAGGGCTTCCTCAAGGAATACGCGTCGTAGTCGGCCGGCCCGCCAGCGGTCACGCCGAGAGGGGCGGTCAGGCCGAGAGGAATTCCTCGAGCGCCTCGCGGAGCAGGTCGGCGTTGGGCTCGAGGCCAGTCCACTGGGCGAACTCGATCGCCGTGCGGGCGCAGCGGATCTCGATGCCGTCGATCGTGCAGGCGCCATGACGCGATCCCTGCGCGACAAGCGCCGAGGGCTCGCCGCCGAGGGCGAGGTCGGCCATCACGAGGTCGGGCCGCACCGCGTCGAGCTCGATCACCGTCTTGTCGGCCGCGGGGATCGCGGAGACGACGAGCCCGACCTCCTCGGGAATCGCGAGCGGCTTGCCCCGCTCGCAGGGAATCGCCTCGACCGCCATGACGGCGGCGGGCGGCGATTCTGCGGCGCGATCTCCGCCGATCCCGCGGAGCCTTTCGGCAAGCGCGGTCGATCGATCCATCGAGCGATTCGCCAGGAGCAGCCGGCCGACCCCCGCGAGCGACAGCTCGAGCGCCGTGGCCGCCGCTGCCGGGCCGCTGCCGATGAGCAGCACCGCGGCGCCGACCGGATCGAAATGGCCGCGGATCGCCTCGACGGCCGCGCGGCCGTCGGTCATGTGCCCCACGAGGCCCTCGGGCTGGCGGTCGATCATGCTCACGGCCCCCGCGAACGCGGCCGTGGGGCTCGCGGAGTCGACCAGCGGCAGCCCCGACTGCCGCAAGGGACCGGTGAGCACGGCACCGCGAAACCCGAGGGCACGGACGCCGCGGATCGCATCCTCCGCCCGTTCCAGCGGCACGTCGAAGGTGACGAACCGCCAGTCGAGCCCGGCCGCGGCCATCGCCCGCTCGAAGACATACTGCGTCGGGTCGCCGGCGGCGGGGCAGCCGAGCACGGCGATGATCTCCTGGAGCGCCGGTCGGCTCGATCGTGGCACGCTCGTGGACTCGCGACGGGCTTGCGGGGATGGAAAAGCTGCTGACGATCCCGCTGCGACGGCCGCGTCAGACCGTCAGGTGCGTCACCGCCACGAACCTCGGATCGGAACGGATCGGGTCGAAGTCCGGTTCGATCTGGGTCAGGTCGCGAAACCGCTTGTCGACCGAGATCGCCTTCGTGAGGTGCTCGATCGCCGCCTGCACGTCGCCGCCGAGCGAGAGGTAGCACGACAGATTGTAATGGAGGATCGGCTGATCGGGCGAGGCTTCGAGGCCCTGTTCGAGCACCTCGATCGCCTTCGGAAGCCGGCCGAGCCGCTTGAAGCACCATCCGAGGCCGAGCCACGCCTCGAGCCGCTTCGGGTCGTTCTCCACGACGAGTTCGAACGGGACGATCGCATCCTCCCACTGGCCCATCGCCCGCAGCGCCTCCGCCTCGAGCAGCTTGGCATCGGGCATCGACCGGGTCGGCTCGGGAAGTTCGCCGATCGTCTCCAGGGCCCGAACGAGCAGCACCCGCGCGGTCTCGGGCGTGGGCCGGTCGCCATCGACCAAGAGCTCCGCCAGTTCGACGTAGCCAGAGGCCTGTCGCAGGATTGCCTGTCGGCGATTCCGGGTCATGGCGGTCATGGCAGCTCCGCTCCTGCTGGAAGAATTCGTCAGTTCCGGCCGTTTGCCACGAGTGAGTCAGCCCGTGCGGCAGGATCTGCCAGATCCTTCCTGGTTTCCCAGCAGCTTCATCATACCCAGGCTCCGGGGTTTGCCGATCCTCCGGACCCTGTCATACGAGGTTTTTACGCGATTGGCTGCGGTTTGGGTCGCGCAGTCGGCCCGCCGAATTTTTTTGCACGAAGCCGGGCGGAGGACCGCCACTCTTTTCCTGGACGGACCGTATTCCTGGATGGCCTGTGCGGCTGCGGCTGAACGACCCGGGAGCCCCCCTGATGTTGCGACTGACCCTCCGAACCCTCCTCGCCTGGCTCGACGGCGTTCTTCCCGCCGAGGAGGCCGATGCCTTCGCCGAGAAGCTCTCCTCGAGCGGGTCGGCGCGGATGCTCGTCGATCGGATCCGGGCGGTCGTCGCCCACCCCGGGCTCGACTCGCCCAAGCTGGTCGGCCGGGGCCTCGCGGCGGACGCCAATTCCGTCGCCGAATACCTCACCAACTCGCTCCCGGCCGATGCCGTGGCGACGTTCGAACGGGTCTGCATCGAGTCCGACGCCCACCTCGCGGAGGTGGCGGCGTGCCATCGAATGCTCGTGGAAGCGCGGAACGATCCGAGCATCTTCGAACCGCCGGAGCCCCACGAACTCGATCGACTGCTCGCCGCTACGGGCGGCCTGGCCGGCGGCGTGATCGGCTCGACGGTGCCCGCGGCAAAGCCGCCGGAGCCGGAGCCGGTGAAACCGCAGCCGGCGGCATCCCCGGCGGCCCGATCCTCGAAGTCCTCGATCACGGCCTGGGCGTCGGTGATCATGGCGGTGCTCCTCGTGGGGCTGCTTGCGGGAACGCTCGCCTGGAGGCTCATGCCGGGCAAGTCGGGCGGGGCGATGTCAGGAGACGCGGATGCCGTCGCCGTGCGGGAGCCGCCTCCGCCACCGCCACAGGCACCGGAAGAACCAGCCGCCGAACCGCCGCCGGCAGCGCCGCAGACGGAAGAGGCGGCTGCGAAGGAAGAAGCCACCCCGAAGCAGGAGCTGAAAAGGGAAACGGCTGTCGTCGCGCCGCCGCCGCGGGAACCCGAAGCCGCGGTCGCGGCGGCTGCGCCGCCACCGGCGCCCGCGACGGAAGACCCGAAGCCGGCGGTCGGCCGCGTGCCCGGGGGCGACGCGCTCGCGATCGGCGCGAAGGCCACGCCCGCCGCCACCGTTCCCACGAATCCGGCGCCGAATGATCCTGTGCCGCCACCGCCACCGCCGGGCGGCAACGGGCCGGCATTCGCGACGGTCGGCGGCATCCCGCTTCTCCTGAACCGCGTCGGGGAGGCGGGTGGCCCGGCCGACTGGGCGGTCGTCGCGGCGGAGTCACCGCTGGCCGCGCCAGCCGACCTGCTCGTGCCCGAGGGATTTTTTCCGACGCTGACCGTCGGCAAGGCGACGATCCGCCTCATCGGGCCGGCCCGCGCGGTGCTCCGGCCGCGGGAGGATGCCGCCGCGGAGATCGAGCTCGTCTTCGGCCGGGCGATCGTGGGCGGGATCGAGGCAGATCGGCCGATCGCGTTCGTGGCCGGCCAACTCGCGGGTCGGCTCGAGGCCGGCGATCCGATCGGGCTCGAGGTGCGGTTCGACCGCGCGGCTGGCAGCGATCCGGCGACCGAGCCCGCGACGGCCGTGGGCTCGATCGCGTTTCCAGCCGGTGGCAGGCTCTCGCTCGAGCCTGCACTTGCCGCGATTACCGCCGCGGAAGAAGGGCTCATCCGGCCCGATGGCTCGGTCGCGACGGGGGTCGTGGTGACGGGCCGCGGCGAGGCATCCCGGGGCCTGCCGGAGTGGCTCGAGTCGCCGTCCGCCCCGCGGCTGCTCGATCGCCTCGCCGCCGACGCCCTCGCCGCGAGCCTCGCGTCGGCCCCGACGCCCGTCGCCCTCGAGCGGCTGCTCGAAGACAACCGCCTGGAGAACCGCTCCGCCGCCGCCGCGACGCTCGCGGTCATGGGACGCTACGAGCCGCTGGCGGAGCTGCTCGCAAAGGAGGAGCAGGGGATGCGGCTGCCGGCTCGGGCCTGGGAGTCGCTCGAGCGGGCGACGGTTCCGCTTGCCCTCGACCGCGGGCCGACTTCGGCGGGCCGACTGCTCGCGGCCTTCGAATCGGTCGTCCCGCCGGACGCCGGAAAGCTCGTGCGGCAACTGGTCGTCGGCTTTCCCGACGAGTCGCTCGCCGCGGGGGGCGACGCGGTCCTCGTCGCCGCCCTCGAGCACCCGTCGCTCCTCGTCCGCCGGCTGGCGGCGTCGAGGCTGCACGGGGCGGTTCCCCTCGCCGCGGCCGACCGGCTGCGGTATCGGCCGGAGGGGCCGCCGGACGCCCGTGCCGAGGCCGTGAAATGGTGGCGGACGCAGCTGGAGAAGGGGCGGATTCGCGGGGGAGGGGAGGGTGGCCTGTCGAAGGCCGAAGAGGAGTGATATGCTCCCCGGCATGCAGACCAACGTCTCGACGCGGCACGGGCATTTGAGCCCGGCATCCCAGTCCAAGGTCATCTCGAAGGTTTCCCGCCTCAAGCGGTATTTCGACCGCCTGACGGCCCTGAACGTGACGGTCGACCTCGAGAACCCCTCGCTCCCGCTCGTGGAGATCGTCGCCTCGGCGGAGCACATGCACGACATGGTCAGCCACGAGGTGTCGGGGCATCTCTGGCGGAGCGTCGACGGCGCGGTTCAAAAACTGGAACAGCAACTCAGGAAGCACAAGGAGAAGGTCCGCGATCACAAGCACGTCCAGAACGTCAAGCGTTCCTGACGACGGCCTTCTCCAATTCACCATGAAGTTCTCCGATTTTGTGGCGGTGGATGCGATCCGTTCGAGCGTGAAGGCGCGGACGAAGGAGGGGGTGATCCGGGAGATGGCGACCGCCCTCGTCGAGGCCGGGAAGATTCCCGCCGGCGACATGGAGAGCATCGTCAAGGCGATCATGAAGCGGGAGGATCTCGGCAGCACCGGGATCGGCCGCGGGGTCGCCGTGCCCCACACGAAGCACCCGAGCGTGAGCCGCCTGGTCGGCACCGTGGCCGTGAGCCGCGAGGGGATCGATTTCGAGAGCCTCGACGGCGAGCCGGTGCAACTGTTCTTCCTGTTGGTGTCGCCGCCGGATCGGCCGGGCGACCACCTGCGGGCGCTCGAGAACATCTCGAGGCAGCTCCGCGACGATTCCTTCTGTGCGACGCTCAAGCAGGCGCACGCGGCGGCCGACATCCAGCACCTGCTGGAAGAGGCCGACAGTCATGGGCTCGTTTCCTGATACAAGTGAAATGGTGTGAATTGGTGTGGCAAGCGTGATGTCGGAACAGACCGTGGTTCGGCAGGTCGTGGTGGGCATGCGGCAGGGGCTTCACGCCCGGCCCGCGGACATGCTTGCGCGCGAGGCGAGGAAGTGGCAGTCGCGGATCGAACTCGTCGCGGGATCGCAGCGGGCCGACGGCAAGAGCATCCTCGAGGTGCTCACGCTGGCGGCCGAGGCGGGAACGCACGTCTCGATCGAGGCGACCGGGCCCGATGCCGATGAGGCGATCGACGCAATCGGCGGGCTCTTCGAGCGGAATTTCGACGAGGACTGAAGACTCACAAGGAACACGAAGTAGGCGGTAACATTAAGGAGACAGAGCCAGGCCCCCGCAGATGGGCGCCGGGAGATCCCGATCGCAGCGCGTTGCTTCGCGATCTCTCCACGGCACAGCCCCGCGACGGCCGATACGCCGCATCCCCGTGATGCGGTCCACGCCGGCCGGTGCCGGCGAGATCGAACATGCCTTCGGTTCCGATGCCGCCAAAAACGGCCGTCGGGACGACAGGTGCATTGAGACTCGCCCGAGGCGACCGGGTCGGCGTGCGGAAAGCGCGCCATGATCAAACTGCAGGGAATCGCCGTCTCGTCGGGCGTCACGATCGGCGAGGCGCTCGTGCTCGACGCCGAGGGATTTCGCATCCCGCGGCGGTTCGTCGCCCGCTCGGCCGTCGACACCGAGCTCGAGCGGCTCTCCACGGCCATCGCCGACACCACCCGCGAGATCGAGCGGAATCGCGACGCGATCCGCGCCGAGCTGGGCCAGCAGTACGCCGCCATCTTCGACGCCCACCTCGCGATGCTCCACGACGAGCGGCTCCAGGCCGAGCTCGTGAGCGCCGTCCGCGACAAGAACCTCTGGCCGGAGTACGCGGTCAGCCGCACGCTCCGCCGCTACGCGAAGGCCTTCCAGAATCTCGACAACCACATCGCCCAGCGGGCCCACGACATCCACGACATCGAGAAGAGCCTGCTTCGCAACCTGCTCGGCCAGCGGAGCGAGACGCTCGCGGCCGTCTCGCAGCCGGTGATCGTGCTCGCCCACAACCTCACCCCGAGCGAGACGGCCAAGCTTGACCGCCGGTTCGTCCAGGGTTTCGCGACGGAACTCGGCGGGCCCGGCAGCCACACCGCGATCGTGGCCGAGGGGCTCGAGATTCCGGCGGTGGTCGGGATCGGGCCGTTCTTGAGCGACGTGTCGGGCGGGGAGCCCGTGATCCTCGACGGCAACCAGGGGGTCGTGATCCTTCAACCCGACGAGGAGACGATCGCGAGGTACCGGCTCGAGGTCGAGGCGGCCCGCACGGCGGCGGTGAACCTCGGGCGGCTCCGCGACCTGCCGGCCGAGACGATCGACGGCGTCAGAATCCGGATCCACGGCAACATCGAGTTTCCGAACGAGGTGGAGCAGTGCATCCGCCGCGGCTGCGACGGCATCGGCCTCTACCGCACCGAGTTTCTCTACCTCACGAGCCCGCGGGAGCCGACCGAGGAGGACCACTTCGCCGCCTACAGCCAGGTTGTGAAGGCGATGGGCGACAAGCCGGTCGTGATCCGCACGCTCGACCTCGGCGCCGACAAGATGCTCACCGAGACGACCCCGGAGGAGGAGCGGAATCCCTGCCTCGGCCTGCGGAGCATCCGCCTGTCGCTGCGGCAGCTGCCGATGTTCCGCACGCAGCTCCGGGCGATCCTGCGGGCGAGCGCCTTGGGCGACGTGCGGGTGATGTTTCCGCTCGTCTCGACGATCGTGGAGCTGCGGCAGGCGAGGATGGTGCTCGCCGACGTCATGGAAGACCTCGCCGAGCACGGCATCGCGTTCAACCGCGACATGCAGGTCGGCATGATGGTGGAGACGCCGGCCGCCGCGCTCATGCTCGACACGTTCGTCAAGGACGTCGACTTCGTGTCGATCGGCACGAACGACCTCATCCAATACACGTTGGCGGTGGATCGCGGCAACAAGGAGGTCGCGGACCTCTACAACGCCTGCGACCCGGCGGTGCTGCGGCTGCTCAAGCGGTCGGTGGAGACCGCGAAGCAGGCGGGAGTTCCCGCCAACGTGTGCGGGCAGATGAGCGGGAGCGTCATGTACACGCAGCTGCTGTTGGGCATGGGCCTCGAGCAGTTGAGCGTTCCCGCGAGCGCGATCCCCGAGGTGAAGCAGCTCTGCAGGAGCGTTTCGCTGGAGGAATGTCGCGTGATCGCGGACAGGGTTCTGGAGATGGACAGCGCCCAGCAGGTCAAGTCGTTTTTGCGGGATCAGTTGCGCCGCGTGCTCGCCCAAACGGTGGCGTAGCCGCGAGCAGGTTCGGAAAAAATCGAAGAAGAAACCAAAAGAAGA
>JBBAVU010000147.1:0-7362 GCA_040397565.1 Pirellulales bacterium
GCGGCGGCTTTCTTCGCGCGGGCCATCGCAAGGATGTCGGCGGTCGAAGGCTTGCCGGCAGCGGGCTTCGCCGCGGCCGGGGCAGCACCGGCCGCCTTGCCCCGCGCCGCGGCGAGGATGTCGGCGGTCGAGGGCTTTCCGGTCGCGGGCTTGGCTGCGGCCGGCTTCGCCGGGGTAGCTGCCTTCGCCGGTGCCGCGGCCTTCGCGGGCTTTTCCTTCGGCTCGGCCGGCTTCGGCAGCGGCTTGGGCACGATCTTCAAGAAGGCCGGGTCGATGTCGTACCAGCCGATGTTGTTGTACTGGTCGAACTCGACGAGGCAGCGGCCGTTCATGTTCACCGTCTTCACGGTGCCGGTCGTGTTGGCGAACCGGGCGAGCTCCGGCGCGGGGGAGCTCACGACGACGTACTTGTCGGTCCATTCCTTCTTGAGCTGTTCGACCACGTCAAACATCGTGAACCTGCGGGAGTGGCGACGGGTTTCGGAACCGGCACGACCCATGAATCTGATCGATCGGCCGGCCTCCCGCAAGCCACGGCCGCGGCGGCCGCGGGGCGACCGATCAGCGGGGCGGCTCGAGGGCCACCGGGCCGGTCGGCCCGACGACGTACGACCAGGTCACGGTCCGAGGCAGGGGGGCATCGACGCCGGAAGGGATCGTCGCGGGGATGCGGACGAGCCTCGCCGGAGTGCCGGCCGATCCGGCCTGTTCGTAGGTCGAGCCGAGCCAGCCGGGCGGCTCATGGATCCGGCAGGCGCACTCCACGAGGATGCCGGGCCCGCTTTCGTCGCTTGGCTTCGCGGTAAAGCTCACGGAGTAGTGCGACTTTCCGGCCCGGCCCACGCCCACGACGGCCCGTGCGGAGGCGACGGGCGAGACCTCGGCGATGACCGGCGAGGCGGGCCACGCCACATCGCCCTCGGGCTCCCTCGCCCCCTCGACGCTCCGCCACGTCGCCGCGTCCCCGGCTCCCGGGAAATGGATCGCGTGCGACCAGCGGTCGCCCTGCCATGAAAACACGATCTCGACGCCGTCGAGGACGACGCTGAAATCCTTCGCCGCGGGCTTGGACATGGCGGATCGATCCGGGAGAGGCAAAGGCCGCGGCCATGGGCCTCGGCACCGCAAGGGTATAACGACTCGGCCCGAAAGGAAGCTTGCCCAATGGAACCCCGCCGCTCGCTCGGCTGGCCGATCCTGCTCGGGATCGTGCTCATCGGCTCGATCCTCGCGCTCGGCGTGGGCTGGGTGCTCGTGAGCCTTGCCGCCGCCCTCGGCTCGGGCAACGCGGCCTTCTACTGGACCGTGCTCGGGGTGGGCGTGGCGCTCCTGGTGCTCGTGCTCGCCGGGGTGATCGTATACCTACTGCTGGCCGTGAAGGCGATCGCGCTGTCGCAGCGGCAGAGCAACTTCATCGACAGCGTCACGCACGAGCTCAAGAGCCCGATCGCGTCGCTCAAGCTCTACCTGCAGACGCTCACCCGCCGCAGCGTGACGCCGGAGCAGCAGGCGGATTTCCACCGATTCATGCTCGACGACGTCGAGCGGCTCGACACGCTCATCGACCACCTGCTCGACGCGGCCAAGACGCTCCAGCGGCGGCCGAGCGGCCCGGTCGAGGAGGTGCCGTTGGTGCCGCTGCTCGCCCACGCTGCCGACCTCGTGACGAAGCGTCACACAGTGGAGGCGTCGTGCATCTCGATCGACGACGGCGGGAATCCATCCCGCACGGTCCGCGGCCGGCCGTCCGACCTCGACATCGTCTTTCGCAACCTGCTCGACAACGCCGTGAAGTATTCGCTGCCGAAGCCGGTGGTCGAGGTGACCGTGCTCTCGATGCCGCAGGGAATCGTGGCGGTGCGGGTTGCCGACAACGGCCCGGGGATCCCGCAGCCGCTGCGGGCCAGGATCTTCCGCCGGTTCGTTCGGCTCGGCAGCGAGCTCGAGCGGAGCGTGCCGGGCACGGGGCTCGGGCTCTCGCTCGTGAAGTCGATCGTGAAGCAGCTCCGCGGCCGCGTGCTCGTGTATGGCCGCGGCTCGCAACCGGGCACCGTCTTCGAGGTGCAGCTTCCGGGAGGGTGAGGGGGTGAGGTCGCGCGGCAAATCGTTATAACGGTGCCATGCACACGACCCATCCCAGAGCCTCGATCGATCCCTTTCCCGGCAACCCCGACGGCCTCGTGCCGATCCGGCGGGTGCTCGTGAGCGTCTTCGACAAGAGCGGCCTCGAGGGGCTCGCCACGGCCCTCTCGAAGGCGGGCGTTCGCGTCGCGAGCACCGGCGGCACCCGAACGGCCCTCGAGAAGCTCGGCCTCGAGGTGGAGGACGTCTCCACGATCACCGGGTTTCCCGAGGTGCTCGACGGCCGCGTGAAGACGCTCCACCCGCGGATCTTCGCGGGCGTGCTCGCCCGGCGGCACCTCGACGACGATCTCGGCGTGCTCGCGGAGCACCGCATCGAGACCTTCGACGCGGTGATCGTGAACCTCTATCCCTTCGAGCGGGTCGCCTCTGCGGCCAACGCCACGGTCGAGGAGTGCATCGAGCTGATCGACATCGGCGGCCCGAGCCTCGTGCGGGCGGCGGCGAAGAACCACCTCTTCACGGCGGTCGTCTCGTCGCCCGACCAGTACGACGCCTTCGTCGAGGCGATCGCGAAGGGTGGCACGACGCTCGCCGACCGCAAGCGTCTCGCGGCGAAGGCCTTCGAGCGGACGGCCGACTACGACCGCAGGATCGCCGCCTGGATGGCCGCCTACGCCGGCGCATCGCGTCCGGCCGCCGCCGCGGAGGCCTCCCCGCTTCCGGAGCGGTTCTCGCTCGATCTCGAGCGTCGGCTGCCACTCCGATACGGCGAGAATCCCCACCAGGCCGCCTCGCTCTACTGTCCCGCCGGCAGCCACGGGGGGCTTGCGGGTCTCCAGCAGCTCTCCGGCAAGGAGCTCTCCTACAACAACCTCGCCGATCTCGACGCGGCGATGCGGCTGGCCTGGCTCTTCGACGAGCCGGCCGCGGTCGTCGTGAAGCACACGAACCCCTGCGGCGCGGCGGCGGCGGGCTCGCCGGCCGAGGCCCTCGCGACGGCGATGGCCGCCGACCCGACGAGCGCCTTCGGCGGCATCGTGGCGGTGAACCGGCCGTTCGACCGGGCGACCGCCGAGGTGCTGCTCGCCCCCGGGATGTTCCTCGAGGTGATCGCGGCGCCCGCCTTCGAGCCGGAGGCGGTGGAGCTGCTCACGACGAAGCCGACCTGGAAGGCGAACGTTCGGCTCGTGACGCTTCCGGCGGGCGATCCCTGGAAGGCGACGCACGGCATGGAGCTGAAGACCGTCGCCGGTGCGATCCTCGCGCAGGAGCCCGACGACGCCGCCGACGATCCCGCCGCCTGGCGGGTGGTGACGAAGGCCTCGCCGTCGGAGCCACTCCTTCGCGAGCTCGCCTTCGCGTTCACGGTCGTCCGCCGTCTCTCGAGCAACGCGATCGCCGTCTGCAAGGGGAAGAGCCTCGTCGGGGCCGGTCTCGGCCAGACGAGCCGTGTGGACGCCGTGCGGCATGCGATCGAGAAGGCGGGGGATCGGGTGCGGGGGGCCGTGCTCGCCTCCGACGCGTTCTTCCCGTTCCCCGATTCGGTGGATCTCGCGGTGAAGGCCGGAATCGGTGCCCTGATCCAGCCGGGCGGGTCGAAGCGGGATGGCGAGGTGATCGCCGCCTGCGACGCGGCCGGCCTGCCGATGGTCTTCACGTCGCGACGGCACTTCCGGCACTGATGGCGACGATCCTCGACAGCATCGTCGCGAGAAAGCGCCGCGAGGTGGAAGTCGCCCGCGCCGCCACGAGCGATTCCCAGCTCGCCGCCGCCGTCGCCGCCGCGCCGCCGGCCCGGGATTTCTTCGCGGCCGTCAGCGGCGGCGCGGGCACCTCCCAGATCCCCGCGGGCCGCATGCACCTCATCGCGGAGTTCAAGCGAAAGAGCCCGTCGGCCGGAGAGATCCGGCCGGGGGCGACCGTCGAGGGTGTCGTCGCGGAATACCGCGAGGCGGGCGCCGCGGCGCTCTCGATCCTCACCGACGGCGAGGGCTTCGGCGGCTCGCTCGACGACCTGCGGGCGGCCCGGGCCGCCTCGCCGCTGCCGATCCTGCGGAAGGAGTTCGTCGTCGACCGCTTCCAGGTGCACGAGGCCCGCGCGGCGGGGGCCGACGCTGTGCTCCTCATCGCGGAGTGTCTCGACGACTGCCACCTCCGCAGCCTCTACCGCGAGATCCTCGACCTCGGGATGACGCCGCTGGTGGAGCTGCACGATGCCGAGAACCTCTCCCGCGTGCTCGAGCTTGGCGCATCGCTCGTCGGGATCAACAACCGCGACCTGCGCACGATGACCACGCGGCTCGAACACGTGCTCGAGCTCGCCTGCCGCATCCCGGAAACCTGCACGATCGTCGCCGAGAGCGGCATCAAGTCGCGGGCCGACGTCGAGCGGCTCGAGGCCGCCGGGATCGAGGCGATGCTCGTGGGCGAATCGCTTTTGAAGTCTCCCTCCCCCGGCCGGGCCGCCGCGGCACTCCTCGGGCGGGCTTGACCACCGCCCTACTATTGGTTGCTCGGAACGCGGACGGCTGTCAGGGGCCCGTCCGCGGCCGGTGAATCTCATGGCGATAAATCGGGTTGCACGGACACGCGGCCGACGTCCGCCCGCCAGGAGATTCAGCTTCTCGATCGAGCGGCTCGAATCACGGGCGGTGTTCGCCGACCTCGCCGGGTCGATGGCGGTGGTCCCGCAAGCCGTGCCGCCGCAGTGGGTCGTGAACCACGAGCCGCGGCTCCAGCCTGGCAACGCGCCGCTCGCGGGCTATGCGGGCAGTGAGTTCGACCGCGTCGACGTGCTCTGGCAGACGATGCCCGCGGGCGGCGGCACGGAGGATTCCTTCACGGTCGATTATCGGGCGGTGGGGGCCGGGGTGTGGATCGCGGCCGTGGTCAACCCGCCGATCGACACGGGGGTCGCGGGCCGCGTGGTCCGCTCGGCCTCGATCACGGGGCTCGACTGGAACGCCGACTACGAATACCGCGTGCGGCACCTGCGGGCTGGCGGGCTCGTCGCCGAGTACGCCCACGACTTTCGCACGCGGCTCGCGGCCGGCGACGCCACGGCCTTCTCGTTCGTCGCCTACGGCGACTCCGCGAGCCCGTCGCCCGCGGGCTTCCGCGCGGTGCAGGCGAGGATCAATCAGGTCGATCCCGCCTTCGCGGTGCTGCTCGGCGACAACGTCTACGACGTCGGCTCCCACGCCGAGAGCGACTCCCGGTTCGATCCCGATCTGAACCCCGAGGCCGCCGCGTGGATGGCCGGGCACATCGACTACCTCGGCCTCGGCAACCACGACGTCGCGACCGGCTCGGGGCTGCCGAGCGAGCAGAACTACTCGGTGCCGATCCCGGTCGCGGGCGTCACCGCACCGGCCGCGCCGCCCGCTTCGGAGCGGCCGGAACACAGTTATTCGTGGGACTACGGCAGCGTCCACTTCGTCACCTTCGACACCAACAGCCTCTCCTCGGCCTCGCGGCTCGACGGGCTGCTCGACTGGGTCGTGGCCGATCTCGCGGCCTCGAACGCGACGTGGAAAATCGTCTACGGCCACCATCCGCTCGCGGGCGTGCCCGACAAGCCGGAGTCACCCGGCGGCAACTACTACCAGCAGGTCGTCAACCGGCTGAAGGCGGCCGGGGCCGATCTCTTCATGACGGGCCACTCCCACACCTATTCCTGGACCTACCCGTTGACCGGGCAGGTGGAGGGCGTGGCCACGTTCGCCGACCACGGCGATCACGACCACTTCCATGCCGGCGAGGGCCTGCCGCAGCTCGTTTCGGGCGTCGGCGGCGTCGGCATCCGCTCGGGCGACTATTCGGCCTTTCCGTTCGTGGCCGCCGGGTTCACGAGCTCGACGGCGCCGGCGGCGAGGCTCGGCTTCTCCAAGATCGACGTGACGCCCGCGTCGCTCGTCGTCAGTTATGTCGCCGCCGACGACGGCTCCACGATCGACTCCTTCACGATCGCGAAGGAGGCCGTGCAGACGGTCTCCTTCCAACAGGGCGTGGGTGGCTACGCGGGCGTCACCGACACGTTCCTCCACGAGCATTCACCATCGACGTCGTTTGCGGCCGCCGCGTCGCTCAAGGTGGACGACGACAATCCCACGGCGACGGGCCTTGCGGCCCAGGCGATGCTGCGGTTCGACGATCTCTTCGGCGACGCGGTGGGAAAGATCCCGAGAAACGCGATCCTGCGGTCGGCCACGCTCGAGCTTTCGGTCACCAACGGCGGCGACAGCATCAACCTCCACCGCATGGCGACCGACTGGTCGCCGCTCGACACTTGGAATTCACGAACGGGCGGCATCCAGGCCGACGGTCGCGAGGCGGTCGCCTTCGCCGACGTGTCCACCGGAAGGATCGACACCGGGAAGCTCTCGTTCGACGTGCTCGCGAGCGTCGAGCACTGGCGGCGAAACCCCGGCGCGAACCGCGGCTGGGCGCTGCTTCCGACCGGGTCCGACGGGGTCGACTTTGATTCCGCGGAAGGGGCGGTCGCGCCGAAGCTCGTCGTGACCTACGTCGTGAGCGGGGCGGCCGCGATCGATCCGCCGAAGTTCATCGTGGCCGACGGAGGCTCGGCCACGGCGTTCGGCTACGCGGCGGCCGGCACGCCCGTCGAGGCCTCGGCGATCCGCAAAGCCACCGGCTCTCCCCGCGGCATCGCGGCGAGCCCCGACGGCTCGCGGATCTGGGTCTTGGGCTCGGGCGGCGTGGTGTCGGTGCACGACGCGTCGATGAAGCGGCTCGGCTCCTGGACGGCCGGCGGCCTCGTCTCGCCCACCGGCATCGCCCTTGCGGGTCGCGACCTCTACGTGACCGACGCGTCGGCCCGCCGCGTGCTCGTCTTCGCCGACGCGGTGGGAAGGCTTGCGGGCTCGCTCGCAGCGACGCGGTCGTTCAGGCTCGCCCCGAAGAACACCAACGCCCAGGATCTCGCCACCGACGGCACGAGCGTCTGGGTCGTCCAGCCCGGTGATATCCACAAAGTGTTCGTCTACCGTGCGGCCGACGGCGTCCGGCTCGGCACCTGGACGCTCGACGCCCGCAACCGCCGCGCCACCGGCATCACGCTCGATCCCACCGGCTCAAGCCAGAGCCTCTGGGTGGTCGATGCCGGTCGCCGCAGGGTCTTCGAGTATGCCGGTGGCCGCTCATTCACGAGTGGCATTCGCCGCGCCTCGGCGAGCTTCGCACTCTCGCCCGCGAACCTCGATCCCCAGGCGATCACCGATCCGCCGTCGGCTTCGTCGCGCGTGCGGGGTTCGGGGC
>JBBAVU010000148.1:0-7311 GCA_040397565.1 Pirellulales bacterium
CAGGGCAACATCGAGTACGGCAAGCTCGTGACGCAGCTGCAACGGTTCAACTACAACCGCGCGCTCTGCGCCCACATGCCCCCGCTCGAGGGCGCGAGCCAGCCGGGCGAGCTCCGCAAGATGCGGCTGCTGCTCGAGAGCCTGCTCTGATCTCGCCCGGTCGCAGTGCTTCCTCGGTGGCGGTTCTAGGTTCTTTGAAGGAGGCCGCATTGCCGCCGGGGGAGCAGACGCATCGTCGCTACGGCGAGGATACGCCTGATGCTCCTCAACGTCTGCTCCCCCGGCGTTCAGCATCCATGTGCCTGAGTGACGCAATCAGTGCAACGTTTGACTGGTTCGGGGCTGCCCGTGTGCCCGAGACGGCGTATGCAGACAAGCGAAGCAAGGATTGCGCAGCGAAGTCTGCATCCGAGAGAGCGGAGGGCAGGATGCCCGTAGCGAACGTCCGGCGAGCGGCACACGGGCAGCCCCGAACCTGCAGCGAACGCCCGGCTCGGGCCTACTTGATGACCGTGCCGGTCGACTCGGCGCGGCTCGCCATCTCGGCGTAGGCCTTCGACTGCTCGGCGTCGCCCTGCTCGGCGTACATCGTCGAGAGGTTGCCGTAGGCGACCGCGAGCGCCCGCTCGTCGAGCTGCTTTCGCTCGACCGCGTCGACCATGCACTCGACTCCGAGCCGGCTGAGCGTGACGGCCTCGGGCCGCTTCTCGACCTGCCAGTACGAGATCGCCATGCTCACGTACGACTCGCCGAGCCGGCCGAGATCGCCGGTCCGTTCGAAGGACGGATTCTCCTTCCAGAGCGGGACGGTCTTGTCGAACCAGGTGACGGCCGTCGCGTGGTCCCCGTTCTGGAGGCTGTGGAGGATGCCGATGCGGAAATAGAGGTCGCCGAGCATCCGCTGCTCCCGCGGGGTGAGCTGCCGCAGTTGGCTGCCCCCCTCGAGGTACGCGGCCGTGAGCGTCGCGTTCCCGAGCAGGTCGTCGGCTTCGCCGCGGTTCTGGGCGGCCGTGAGGGCGAGGTTGAGCGTCTGGCCGACCTGCCAGTCGATCTGCCGCCGCCTCCATGGATCGGTGACCCGCTCGCCGAGCCTGCTGCGGGCGTCCATCGCGCGCCTCACCCACGGGACCGTCTCGGCGACGTCGTTCGACTTCGCCGCGACCGCGAGCACACCCTCGCACAGCCGCAGTTCGACCATGTCGGTCGTGCCGACCTCGCTGCCGAGCTTCTTCGCGAATCCCTCGCTCCGCTCGATCCACTTCGGAAGCACGCGGGCTTTCTGCTGCCAGCTGCCGCTCGCGATGGCGAGGGCCGTGCCGAGGTGGCTGTCGAGCTGCAGGTCGAGCGCGGCGCGGCGGACAGCCTGCGACTTTGCGGTCGTCAGCGGCGCGGAAAGCTTGATCGCCTTGCCAAAATGGGCGACGGCCTTCTCGTGGTCGGGCGAGGATTGCGCGAGCTCGAGCCGGCCGAGCAGCCGCTCCGCCTGCGCCATGACGAGTGGCGGGTTGTTCTTCCTGGAGAGGAGCTTTTCCACCCGGTCGCGTGCATCGTCGACGCGGTCGAGCGCGAGGAGAATGGAGGCGAGCTTCACCTGCGTCCAGCTGTCGGCCGGATCGAGCCGCGACGCCGCCTCGGCGACCTCGACCGCCTGCCGCCACTTGCCCTGATCGGCGAGGATGACCATCAGGAGCCGATGGGCCCGGACGTGGGACGGATCGATCTTGACCGCGTACTGGAGGTCGGCGAGCGAGTTGGCCGCGCTCACTTCCAGGTCGGACTCGGCCCGGAGCACGAACGACTCCGCGTCGAGCGGTTCGAGCATCACGGCCACCGCGGCGTGGGTGCCCGGCGTGACGCTGAAGACCACGCCGCGCTCCGGGAAGGCCTCGCCGATCGACACGCCTTTTTCGTCGAGCACCGTGACGGTCCGCAGGTCGGAGATCTCGAGCTGTCGTGCGAGTTCCGCGACGGGCACCGGCTGGTTCAGTCGGATGAAGATGGACGAGACCGTGTCGCCCTCGAGCACGACCTCGACCCGCTCGAAGGGCTCGACTTTCCAGAAGAGGCCTGTGGACCCGTCCTCGCGGGTGAAGGTTTCGCCCTCGCCCCACCCTGCGAGCAATTCCTCGCGGGTGCTCTTCCCGGGCAACACGCCGCGGAAGCTCGCGGGATCGATGGCGAGCGTCGGAGTGTCCTCCGGAACGATGCCGGGTTCCTCGTCCACCTCGCCGTCGGTTTCCGCGATGGTGGGCTGACCGGTCGATGCCGGGGTCGGCGACGGGACGGGGTCGGCCGCGTCGTCGTCGTCGGTCGCTTCGGCCGGTTTGGCTGCAACCGTGTCGGACGACGTGGGCGAAGGCTTCGGCAGGGGCTGCGAAGGTGGTGCGGCGATCGGCTTCGGCGCCGAGGCGGTCCGTGGCATCGGCTCGCGGCGGAGCACGCTCGCCTCAGGGCCGAGCGGGGCGCGGTTTGGCGACGGCGTGACGTCGTCGGGGCCCGCGTCGGTGAGCGGTTCGGCGGCCGTTTCGACCTCGGCCGCGGCGGTTTCGTCCTGCCCGGCGAGGTCGCCCCAGCCGGCGACGGGAGTGGCGTAGCCGTCGACCGCGGTCGCGGCGCGGGATCGTAGCAGGGTGAGGCCCGGCCGGCCGGCCGTCGCGGCGGCGACGTCGCCAGGGATGCCAAGTTCAGCGGCCGCCTCGGGCGTGATGAGCGACGGCGATCGCCTGTCCGCGGCGGTCTGCGGTTCGGAGGAAGTCCGCATGGCGGTGGCATCCGGCCGCGGCGGCATCGCCTGGGGGCCCGCCGGGATCGCGATGCGTCGAGGCTCGGAGGACTCTCCGAGCGTCTCGATCCACCTCGGCAACCGCATGAGCGTTCTCGGCGTGGAATCCTCTGCTCCTGCGATTCGGCAGGCGGCCAGGCAGAGGGCCGTCGCAGTGCATGCAGCGAAGACGGAGCGAACGCCCCGCATGGACCGTTGGCGTGACACGGCTTTTTCTCCTTGCTTCTCGTCGGGGAACGTCGGCGGACACTAGGCCTCGCCGACGTCCCGGTCCATACCATCTCTGCCGGCTTTCCCGGCGCCGGCTACACTGTCAGGCGTGCCCACCGAAGACTCCCCCAAGCCCCCCATGTCGCCCCGCCATGCCGTCGTCGTCGGAGGTGGTTTGGCGGGACTGGCCGCGGCCGAGTCGCTGCGGGACGGAGGCTGGCGGGTCACGCTGCTCGAACCATCGGGCAGGTGCGGCGGCGTGATCGAGACCGTCTCGAGGGACGGCTGGCTCGTGGAGCGATCGGCGGACAGTTTCCTCGCGTCCCGGCCCGAGGCCGTGGAACTCGTCGGGCGACTGGGCCTGTCGGCGAGCCTCGTCGGCATCCGGCCCGAGGTGCGGCGGGCGCTCGTGTGCCGCGGTGGCAGGCTGCACCCCGTGCCCGTCGGCTTTCGTCTCATGGCGCCGGGCCGCGCGTGGAGCATTCTGTCGACGCCGCTCCTGTCTCTACGAGGACGTCTGCGGGTGTTGCTCGAGCGGTTCGTGCCGAGGCGTCGTGGCGAAGACGGCGGGAGCGACGAAAGCCTCCGGGATTTTGCGGTGCGCCGGCTCGGCAGCGAAGCGTTCGAGCGGCTCGTGCATCCGCTCGTGTCGGGCATCTGGACGGCCGATCCCGGACGGTTGAGCATGGCGGCGGCCTGCGAAGAGTTTCTCACGATGGAGCGTCGTCACGGCAGCCTCTGGGCGGGGGAGGCGGCGCGGCTCCGCGGCGGGAAAGCCGCCGCGAACGACCTCGCGGCGGGAGCGAGGTATGGACAGTTCGTGACGCTCGCCGAGGGGATGGAGACGTTGCCCTCCCGGCTCGCAAGGCGGCTCGTCGAGACTGGGGTGGATATCCGCGGCGTCGGCGCGGAAACGCTTTCGCGGCGAGACGGGTGCGGCTGGTCGGTCGAGACGTCCGATGGCGGAGCGATCACCGCCGACGGCGTCGTGGTTGCCGCTCCCGCGGCCGTGGCGTCGCGGCTCGTGGCGGCGGTCGACTCTCCGCTCGCGGCCGAACTCGCGGCAATCGAGTACGCCGGTTCGGCCGTCGTGTCGCTCGGGTTCGCGAGGGAGGACGTCGCCCACCCGCTCGATGCGGCGGGGGTGGTCGTGCCGCGGGCCGAGGGCCGCAGGCTCCTCGCCGTGAGCTTCTCGAGCTCGAAGTTCCCCGGGAGGGCACCCGAGGGCATGGTCCTCATGCGGTCGTTCGTGGGAGGCGCGCTCGACCCGGCCGCGGCGCGGCTCGCCGACGCGGAACTCGAGTCGACCGTGATGGACGATCTGCGGAGCCTGCTCGGCGTCCGCGGAAGCCCGCGGCTCGTGCAGATCGATCGATGGACGAGCGCGATGCCCCAGTATCACCTCGGCCATCTCGACCGGCTCGCGCGGATCGAAGCCCGACTGGCGGGGCTTTCCGGACTGTCGCTCGCCGGCGCCGCATACCGGGGCGTCGGCATCCCGCAGGTCATCCTGTCGGGACGCCTGGCGGCGGCACGGCTCTGAGTAGGGGCGCCGTGGCTCTGAACAGGGGCGGCGCGGCTCTGAGCCGGGTCGCTTACTTCTTCTTGGCGGCGGGCGCGGCAGCCTTCGCAGCGGCGGGCGCGGCAGCCGCTGCCCCTTCGGCGCCCTCTTCCTTGGCCTTCTTCTTTTTCTTCATGACCATCTTCTGGACACGAACCTTCGGAAGACCGAGCGGGCTGCGACCCTCCGCGAAGCGATCCTGCTCCTTGAGGCGGGCGATACGCTCCCCCCGCGTCAGCACGCCGCGCACCTGCGAGCCGCCCTTGCGGACGCGAAGACTCTTGTCCATCGTCATGTTCGAAATCCTCCGGTCACGCCGGCATCGGGATCGGCCGGCCAAAATGTCGAGCCGGTATGGTAGGTGCGAAACGGGGTCCGTTCAAGCCCCGCCACGGTCGGAGGAGGGGCACGCCGCCGCGACGCGGATCAGAGCTTCACGCCGGCGATCATGGCGAGAAAGCGTTCCATCGTCGCCGGCCGCTTCTCGGGGTCGGCGGCGATGCAGGCCATGATCGCGGCCGCGAGCGGCTCCGGGATATCGGCCCATTTCGTGCGGATGTCGGCGGGGGGTGAATCGTGCGCGAGGGCCGCGTTGCCGGCGGTGTTCCCGGAGGGCTTCGGCCACGGGTGGTCGAGCGTGCAGATCTCGTAGGCGGTCACTCCGAACGAGAAGACGTCGAGCCGTCGGTCGGCCTGCCGACGTCGCACGACCTCTGGCGCCATGTAGGCGGGTGTGCCGATCCGGTTGCCGGGCTGGAGAAACACCGGCTTGTCGGGCACCGTGAGGCCGAAATCGATCAGCACGAGCCTGCCCCCGGGCTCGAGCACGAAGTTTCTCGGGCAGATGTCGCGGTGCACGAACCCCGCCTTGTGCACCGTCTCGATGGAGCGGGCGGCCTGGCGGACAAGGTCGAGCCTTCTCGCCGGGGGGAGCGGCCTGCCGGCCGCGAGGATCGCCTGGAGCCCGGTGCCCTCGATGAACTCGAGCACGACGTACTTTCGGTCGTCGGCCGCCACGCCCCACCGCAGCGTCTTGACGATGTTGGGGCCGAGGATCTTCGAGCCGATCTCCCCCTCGGAGGGCTTGTCGAGACCTCGGTACCGCGACTCGACGGGCTCGGCCTTCTTCGGATCGATCACCTTGAGGCCGACGACCTCGCCCGTCTTGACGTCCTTCGCCTTGTAGAAGGTCGACATCGTGCCGGAGACGGCCTCCCGCAGCTTCTCGTAGCGGGACAAATCGACGCGGCCCGCCGCCCGGGCACCGCCCCCGAGGATTCCCTTCAGCGAATCGAGCAGTCCCATGCGTCTGTTCCTAGGACGACGACCGAGGCGACGTCGGCTCCGGGAGGAGCCGACGGGTTCAGCCCTTCTTCAGTTCGACCAGTTCCGCGTGAGCCGCGGAGAGCTCCTTTTCCAACCTCGGCACGTCAGCCGGGTCGTCGGGCTGCTTCTTCGCGCCGGCAAGCTGCTGCTGGAGCTTCTGGATCTTCTGCTGGAGCACTTCGATCCGTTTCTTGTGTTTCTTGTCCATGGTCGGGGATGGGGAGGAAGGGGCCTGCGGCCGATTGGTCGTTATTGCGCGGAAGCCGGCTCACGAAACACGGAACCGGCGGAATCGTCCTTATAGCGGTCGTCCACCTTCTCCTCGGTCGAACGCCTGATCGAGACGCCACCGCCGCCGCCGAGGTTCTCGCCGGTGTGACGCGTCCGCATCCACCCGGAGAGCAGCACGACCGCGATCGCGAGCAGGAGCGTGATCGAGAGCCACCTCGCCCGGTTGTCCCGCACCCACTGCGTGCCCCGCCCACGGCCCACGAGGGCGCTGGCGAAGTAGAAGACCACCATCGAAAGGAGGAACTTGACGCCGAAGAGCAGGTGGTAGTTCTCCCGCTTCATCCACTGCCCTCCGGCCCAGCCCTCCTCCTTCACACGGCCGTTGAAGAGGAGAAAGTTGACGAGACCTGTCACGAGCAAGAGCGTGATCGCGATGATGACCCACGGCAGCCAGCTCCGGCGGATCGACTCGTGGATTTTCGCCTGCGAGTCCGCGTCGACGCCCTTGAGCCCCGGCAGCAGGCCGAACCGGGCGAAGAACAGTCCGCCGACCGCGACGATGGCCGCGAGGATATGGCCCCAGCGGAGGGCGACAAGATGGAGATCGGACGTGTCGAACGGCATGGTTGGCCTCCCTGGTTCGTGGACGGACGACGCGATCGATCCTAGTGGAAAATCCCGTGCCATCCAACGGTCGCGCTGCCAGCGGGCGGGATCGGTAGAATCCCGGGATGGAAGACTTCGCCGACGAGTGGCCGCTGCCGGGAGAGCGGGTGCACGAACGATGGATGCGGCTGGCGCTCGACGAGGCCAGGGTCGCCGCCGAGGAGGACGAGGTGCCCGTGGGGGCGGTGATCGTGGCGGCCGGCCGCGTGGTCGCCAGCGCCCACAACCAGCGGGAGCAATTGCAGGACCCGACCGCCCACGCAGAGATGATCGCGCTGACGCAGGCGGCGAGCAACCTCGGCTCGTGGCGGCTCGAGAACACGGCGCTCTACGTCACGCTCGAGCCCTGCCCGATGTGCGCCGGCGCGATTTTGCAGGCCCGCGTGCCGGTCGTCGTGTGGGGCGCGGCCGACCCGAAGGCGGGCGCCGTCGAGACGCTCTACCGCCTCTTCGAGGATTCCCGGCTCAACCACCGCGTCGAGCACGTCGGCCACGTCCTCGCCGACGAGTGCGGCCGCCTCCTCACCGACTTCTT
>JBBAVU010000149.1:0-7214 GCA_040397565.1 Pirellulales bacterium
TGCGGCGGGTCGACGAGGACGACGTCGTGAAGGCGGGCATCGCGAAGGGGGAGATCGACGAGGGGCATGGAAGCAACGTCCCTGAAACCAACGGCGGGCGGACTGCGGCCGCGTTTTGCGGCCTCGAAACCGCCGGTTTTGTACCGTCTATACTGCCGATCCGCAATCGAAAGGAGTCGACGGTGCCAAAGCGCTGGCTCATCCGACCGCACGACCGGCACGTCGTGGCGGAGCTCGAACGGAAGTCGGGCGTGTCGTCGATCGTCGCGCAGCTGCTCGCGGCCCGAGGGCTCGTCGATCCCGCGGAGGTGAAGCGGTTCCTCTCGGGCACGCTCTCCGATCTCCGCGATCCCGAGACCCTGCCCGGCGTGCCGGAGGCGGCCGACCGGCTGCTCGCGGCTGCGAGGGCGGGCCGGCCGATCGTCATCTACGGCGACTACGACGCCGACGGCATGTGCGCGACGGCGATTTTGACCAGATGCCTCGAGGCGGTCGACGCCACCGTCTCCTGGTACGTCCCCGACCGGTTCGAGGAGGGCTACGGCCTCAACGGCGAGGCGCTCGCGACGCTCGCGGCGAAGGGGACGAAGGTCGTGGTCACGGTCGACTGCGGGATCGCGAGCGTGGCCGAGGCGAGGCGGGCCCGCGAACTCGGCCTCGAGCTCATCGTCACCGACCACCACACCTTCGCCGACACGCTGCCGGAGGCGGACGTGCTCGTCCACCCGCGGCTGCCCGGCGCGGGCTACCCCTTCGGCGATCTCTGCGGGGCGGGCGTCGCCTTCAAGCTCGCCTGGGCGATCGCCACACGCGCGAGCGGAGCCAAGCAGGTCACGCCGCGGCTGCGGGAGATGCTCCTGCGTTCGATCGGCCTGGCGGCCCTCGGCACGGTCGCCGACGTCGTGCCGCTCGTCGACGAAAACAGGATCACCGTCCGCCACGGCCTGGAGTCGCTGCGGAGCCGCGGCGGCGCGGGAATCGCGAAGCTCCTGGAGCTCGCGAGCCTCCATGAAAAGTCGCAGCTCGAGAGCGAGGATGTCGCCTTCCGGCTCGCGCCCAGGCTCAATGCCGCGGGCCGCATGGGGAAGGCGGCCAGCGGAATCGAGATGCTCACCACCGACGACGACGCGCGGGCCGAGCAGCTCGCCGCCTACATCCACGAACTCAACGCCCTGCGGGAGCACGAGGAGCGGAGCATCCAGCTGGCGGCCGCGAAGCAGGCGAAGGAGCGGTTCGATCCCCATGCCGACCCGGCGGTCGTGCTCGCCGAACGCGGCTGGCATCCGGGCGTGATCGGGATCGTGGCCGGCCGGCTCGCCGAGAAGTGGCATCGGCCGGTCGTCATGATCGCGCAGGATCCCCATCAGGGCAGGCCGGCGACCGGGAGCGTGCGGAGCGTGCCCGGGTTCGACGTCCATGCCGCGCTTGCCGCCTGCCGGGAATATTTCGTGAAGTGGGGAGGCCATGCCGCGGCGGCCGGGCTCACGATCGAGGATGCGAAGATCGAGGCTTTCCGCGAGGCGTTCCTCGCCGAGGTGGATCGACGGCTCTCCCCCGCCCTGCGGCGAGCCGAGCTTGCGATCGACGGCGAGACGACGCTCGCCGGCCTCACGCTCGAGAGCGTCTCGCAGGTCGAGAAGCTCGCGCCCTTCGGACAGGGAAACCGTCGGCCGGTGCTTTGCGCCTCGAGCGTCCAACTCGCCGAGCCGCCTCGGTCGATCGGCAGCGGCGGCCGGCACATCTCGATGAACGTCGTGCAGCACGGGCGGAAGATCCGCGGCATCGCGTTCGGCGGCGCCGACTGGCTGCCGCACCTCCCATCGCCCGGCCAGCCCTTCCACGTCGCCTTCAAGCCGAAGATCAACGAGTTCCGTGGCCGACGAACGGCCGAGATGGAGGTGATCGACTGGCGACCCGACGGCATCGCCGTGGACGTGGAACTGGCGGAGCAGCAGACGGCCCACGCACCATGAGCTTCCGGAATTCCTTGACAACGCCGCCGGTTATGCCGATAGTTATAACATGACGCTGGAATTGAAGATTCGCCGTGTCGGCAACTCCCTTGGAGTGATCATCCCGACCGAGGCGCTGGCTCTTTTGAACGTCCGGGAGGGGGACATCCTCTTCCTGACCGAGGCCGCCGAAGGATCCGTGCGGCTGTCGGCCCAGCGTCCAGGCTTTGCGGAAAAGGCGGCGATCGCCGACGACCTCATCCAACGATACCGCAACGCCTTTAACGAACTTGCCAAGTGACGGGCCGGATCGATGGAAGAACCGGTCTGGGTCACCGAAGAAGATTGTTTGTCTTTTCATGACAAACTGCTCGCACGGTTCGGCGGAGCGAGCGGCGTGCGGGATCGAGGGCTCCTCGCATCCGCTCTCGCGCGTCCCCAGCACCTCTTCGCGTACGAGAAACCGACGATGTTTGACATGGCCGCCGCGTACGCCCACGGCATAGTGAAGAACCATCCGTTCGTCGACGGCAACAAACGGAGCGGTTTGCTTGCGGCGACCCTCTTCCTCGAGGCCAATGGCGTCCGGTTTTCCGCGACGGAGGAAGACGCCGCCGTGCAGACGCTGGCGCTTGCCGCGGGCGCGATCACGGCGAAGGATTTCGCGGCATGGCTCGAGCGGGTAAGCAGACCGGGAGGACCAGAATGACAATCCTGCGAAGTCGGGTGTGGGTCGCCTTCGTCCTCGTCGCGGCCCACGCCATGGTGACCCGCGCCGACGACTGGCCGCAGTGGATGGGGCCGGCTCGCGACGGCGTCTGGCGGGAGCGGGGCATCGTGCGGCGGATCCCCGAGGGCGGGCTGCCGGTGAAGTGGCGGGCCGAGGTGAAGGGGGGCTACTCGGGCCCCGCGGTGGCCGGCGGCCGCGTTTACCTCATGGACTACGAGCGGCGGGAGGGGGAGGCGGCCAACGACCCCGGCACGCGGAACGAGCTCTACGGCAAGGAACGCGTGCTCTGCTTCGACGCATCCAGCGGGAAGCTGCTCTGGAAGCACGAATACGAGCGGCCTTACGCGATCTCGTATGCCTCGGGCCCGCGATGCACGCCGACCGTCGCCGACGGCAGCGTCTACACCCTCGGCGCCGAGGGCGACCTCCGCTGCCTCGACGCCGCGACCGGGAAGCTCATCTGGTCGAAGGATTTCAAGAAAGACTACGCCGCGACGACGCCGATCTGGGGCTTCTGCGGCCATCCGCTCGTGGACGGCGACCAGCTCGTCTGCGTCGTCGGCGGCGAGGGGAGCGTGGCGGTCGCCTTCGACAGGAAGACCGGCCGCGAGCTCTGGAAGAATCTCTCGGCGAGCGAGCAGGGCTACTGCCCGCCGACGATCGTCGGCTCGGCCGGCTCGCGGCAGCTCCTGATCTGGGATGCCGACAAGTTGAACGCCCTCGAGCCAGCGACGGGCCGGCTCGTCTGGTCGCAGGATCTCAAGCCCGCCTACGGCATGTCGATCATGGCGCCGCAGGTGGCGGACACGTCGGCGGGAAGGGTGCTCTTTGCCAGCGGCATCGGACGCGTGGGGGCGCTCTACCGGCTCGCGGCCGACGGCTCGTCGGCGAAGCTCGCCTGGCGGGGCGGGCCGAAGAACGCCGTCTACTGCGCCAACAGCACCCCCTTCATCGCGGGCGACACGCTCTACGGCTGCGACTGCGAGACGGGGTTCCTCACGGCCGTGAACATCGCGACGGGCGACCGCCTCTGGGAGACCGGCGAGCCGACGATGGGCGCCCGCCGCGGCCGGCACGGCACGGCCTTCCTCGTGCGGCAGGCCGACTCGCCCGCCGGCGAGACACGTACCTGGATCTTCAGCGAGACCGGCGACCTCATCCTCGCGAGGCTCACGCCCGAAGCGTACGCGGAGCTCGGCCGCACGCACCTGCTCGATCCGACGAACGAATGCTTCGGCCGGGAGGTGGTCTGGAGCCATCCCGCCTTCGCCGACCGCTGCGTCTTCGCCCGCAACGACCGCGAACTCGTCTGCGTCTCGCTCGCGGAGTGATTCCGGGCCGTTTTGGGATCGGCGTTGCCCCGATCATCGGCCGCCGGTATTCTTGAGAACTCTCCCACGTGCGGTCTGCCTCAGGCCTGCCGCACATTCGGGGCGTAGCTCAGCCTGGCTAGAGCGCTACGTTCGGGACGTAGAGGTCGCACGTTCGAATCGTGTCGCCCCGACTCACCTTGAATATCCGTCGCGTGTCTCGCGAGGGATAGGTCGGCCAATGTCACTTCGGCAAGCGTCGGCCGCGCGCCGCATGTCCGCCGACCGCATGCCCATCAGTCGCGGCATCGCGCCGCTTGCCGACATTCCCGATCGCGAGGGCGGTGACGGCGGACCTGAGCTTGTGATTCGGGGCGAACACCCCGTGATAGCGATGCCGGTGCTTCCGCGGCGGCGGCACGAGATCGGCCAACATCGACGACCTCCTCAAGACGTGCCTGAAGCGGCTCGCCGAAGGCGACCCGACGGCCCGCGACCGCATCGTGGAACTCTGCGCCGAGCGGCTTCGATACCTGGCCCACTCGTTCCTCCGGCGGTATCCCGCGGTCTGCAGGCTCGACGACACCGACGACGTCTTCCAGGGCGCGGTGATGCGGCTGCATCGTGCCCTCGGGCAAATGGCCTCCTCGATCGAGTCGCCGCGGGCGCTCATGGCCCTCGGCGCCACGCAGATCCACCGCGAACTCATCGACCTCGCCCGCCGCTCCGCTTCCCCTTCGTCCTACGCCGCCAACCACGGCACGAATGCCTTCCGCACGGCGGACGGCGACCGGCACCATGTCGACGAGGCTCCCGCGGAGGAGGAGCGGCTCGATCGATGGGAGCTGTTTCACGAGGCCGTGGAACGACTGACGCCCGAGCAACGGGAGGTTTTTCGGCTCGTCTGGTACCTCGACGCCGACCAGAAGACGATCGCCGCCATCATGGGCTGCTCGGAGCGCACCGTGAGAACCCATTGGCGGCAGGCCCGTGACGCGGTGAAGGCGGCGCTCGGCGGCGAGCGGCCGGAGTGACGAAAGGGATGCGCACCATGGAGCCGGCCGTGAAGGACAGATCGACCGAAGCGAGGAGGATTGTGTGCCCGACGGCGGCCGCAGCGGTGCGTTCCATCGTATCGTCTCACTCCGCGAGACGTCGAAACGCCTCGGCAATTCTTTCGTCGGCCTCGCGGCTGCCCCGCTCATACCGTGCGATCGAGGCGGCGACGAGCTCCTCCACGATCGCCATGCGGTCGGGGAGCCGGTCGCGTCGGGCGATCTCGCCAACAAGGTGCGGCAGCCCCAGCGGATGGAAGAGCGCCCGCCAGCCGGCATGCGTGCTCTTCGTGCTGAATCGCTTGCGGTAGCTCGTCCGATCGGTCTGCACGAGCGGATGCTCGAGGCAGACGCTGTACAGCCAGACGAGGTCGGCCCACTCGTCGAGGGCCGTCGTGGACGGGATCGGCCCCACCATCGACCTGCGGAAGAGCCCCCGAAACGCGACGCCCAGATTCCACTCGAAGAGCAGCTGGTTCGCCCGGCAGCGGAACCGCTCCCGGGATGGCGACGGCAGCCGCGGCTGGGGCACCGTCACGAGGCCGGGACCGGCGACCGAGTCGAGCAGCCCACAGGCCCCGGCGGCGTCCGGCTGTTCGTCGAGCAGCGAGGAGAGCACCGTCAAGTGCTCGGCATCGATCTCGTCGTCGTGGGCGAGCCACAGAAACCGCGGCGTGCGGACCCGCGCGAGCAGGTCGTTGTAATGCGCGACCCACCCGGGCCGGAGGTCCCGACCGCCGAGCATCTCGACCCCGTCGCGGCCGCCCCACTCGCGGTCGAGCACCCGGAGCGTGTCGTCCCGCACGGTCGCGTCGGAGACGATGATCGACGCGCTGCCGGCGAGCCTCGCAAGGTTGCCCCGCACCGTGCCGAGCCAGGCGGCCGACGCATGCAGCGGGATCAGGACGGTGATGTCAGCGGCAGGCATGGTGACGCCCGACATGATCGGCGAGGAGCATCGACGCGTACGGGGCGGTGCTGAGCTTGGGCGACCGGGGCCGGATCCAGCCGCCCTCCTCCTCGATCGCCACCATCTCGCGATCGTGGAGATCGCTTCGTGCGTCGGTGATGTCGGTCTCCCCCGAGGCGACCACGACCCGGGCCGCGACCCGCGCGGCGGTGACCCGCGCGGCCTCCGGCACGTAACGGCGAAGCCCTTCTACGACGGCCGCGACCTCCACCTGTGTGGCCGGCCGCTCGACGGTGTGGGCCCGCCACTCCGATGGCGGCGGCTCCTCGCCGACGAAGAATCCGAGCAGGCCGGCCGGATACCAGGTCATGTAGACGCGGCCGTCGGCGAACGACACGTAGTCGCCGAAGGCCCCGTGCACGATCGTGCGGGCCGTCGGGGGATCGGGACTCGCGCCCGTGACATACTGCCTCAGTCGATAGTTCATCCGTCGCGGCGGCCGGCCGAGCGCCATCGCGTCGAGCCGCTCGGCCCCATCCCAGCTGCAATTGACGACGAGATCGTACAGACCGTGCTCTCGCGGCCTGCCGTCATGCGTGGAACGAGTCCCGAGCGTCCATGCTCCGCCGCGCCTCGAGACATCGACGACGTCCTCCCCGAACCGCGGGGTGACGGCGGGCGAGGAGGCGATCGCGGCGACCACGTCTCGCCTCAGCGTCGGGACGTCGATCGTCGACTCCGGCGTGCGCAGCCCGTCGGCATCCTCGACGACGTTCGCGATCGTGGAGCAATCGATCCTCCTGCCGAGATACTCGTCGCCGCACGTGCGCGACGCCCGGTCGGCGATTCCCGCGAGCCGATTGGCATGCCTGCGAAACTCGACCGGACCGAGCGACGAGCCCTCGCCGAACTGATAGACGAAATCGACGCCCCGGAGCGTCGGCCACCCGAGCTCCCGCCCGACCGCCTCCTCGACGCCACGCTGGAACAGCACCGCCGCGCGGACCGTCGTCTCGAGAAACGCCTCGGATGCGCGCAGGTACACGTAGCCGAGGTGCACCTTCCCCTCACCCACCCCGCTTGCACCGGACCACCAGTCGCCTCCTCGATCGATGACCGTCACGGCGTGCCCGAGCCGGGCGAGCCTGAGCGCCACGAGGCTGCCGAGGAACCCCGCCCCGATCACCGCCGCGCCCGGGCTAGCCATTGCGGAACGTCTCCTCGACCCGCTGCCGCTCGCGATCGATCTGCTCGCCG
>JBBAVU010000150.1:0-3107 GCA_040397565.1 Pirellulales bacterium
CCGGCTCACTCGAGCCCGTAGGCTCCCGCCACCGGCATGTCGAGGCTGCTGCCGCGGGTCGCGAACTGCGTCTGCGAGAGGAACCGTGGCAGCAGGTTGAACGTCACGCCCACGTTCTGGCGGCTGTAGTCGATGTTGAAGCCGAACGTCATCAGGAACGATTCGCCGATCCGGACGAGCTGGAACTGCTGGCCGATGTTGCGGCCGGTGAGGTCGACCGCCCCGCCGAAGGAGCTCGCCCACTTCGGGCTCATGCGGTAGGTGTAGCTGCCGACGAGGACGCTCGCGTCGATCGGGCCGGCGAACGAGTTGTAGCCGAGATAGACGCTGCCCCGGCTCGTGCGGTTGAGCATCGCGCCGACGGTGTAGAGCTGCTGCCCGCGGTTGAAGAAGTCGACGTCGGCGGTCGAGAGCAGCACGGTGCGGTCGCCGACGTGCCACTTGAAGTCGTACTGCCAGAGACCCATCGCCTGGCCGAAGTTCTGGCTCGTGGTCGGGAAGATCTCGCCGTCGATGTCGAACGTGATCCAGTCGATGATCCGACGGTTGCCCATCGGCCCCCGCTTCGTCTGCCAACGCTGCCGCAGGCCGAGCCGGAAGGCGGTGAGATCGTCCACGAGCTCCGTCGGGCCGGTCACCCAGTCGCCCGACCCGCGGCGGATGGCGTAGGTCCGCGGGTCGTACTTGTTGTCGGGGCCGAAGATGAAGGGGGCCTGCAGCGGGCTGATCGCGCCCGAGCCGAACGGCGCGCCGAAGTCCCAGTAGGGGATGTTGCGGCGGTACTGGTTGATCGCGTCGTCGTCGATCTGGTCCCAGAGCGGGAACCGGTCGATCGGCTGCGTGCTCTGGGCGTAGGAGAAGTCGAGGTCGAAGACGACCTTGTGCGCGAGGCCGTGGACGTTCCAGAGCTGGCTCTCGACGTCGTTGTCGGCCGTCCAGAAGGGGACGCTCGAGCGGATGCCGACCTGGCCGTAGGCACGGTTGATCGCGCCGCCGGGCGTATTGGGATCGGTGGCGGAGATCGACTGGCCCCAGTGGCCGAGCTCCCCGAGCGCGTAGGGCACGAACTTCACGACACCCGCCTGGAACGGCAGATCGAGCTCCTGCCGCGTCGTGAACCGCTCGCCGAGGACGTCGGCCTCGTAGGGAAGCAGCGTGAAGAACTGGCCGCCCTGGTTCGCCGCAGGGGCCTGCGGGAGTTGCTGCCGTGCGTAGGCGGCGCCCGAGTGGGCGTACCAGGAGACGGCGTCGTTCAACAGCGGCTGGCCGAGGAAGTAGTGGTCGAGCCGCGGCCACCACTCCGTCTGCGTGAAGAACGGATCCACCCGCACGCTCGTGAGCAGCCGCAGCTCGCGGTTGTCGATCGGGCGACGGATGTCGAGCCAGGTTCGCTGCTCGTACCCCTCCTCCCACTCCGACTCGTAATATTCCTCGAGGAAGTTGTAGTCGCTGATCCAGCCGGCCGTGCCGCGGAGCTGCCAGTCGCCGCCGAGCTCCTGCCGGTGCCGCCAGAACGTCCGGCCGCGGAAGCTGTTCGGGAAGTCGAGGTCGCGGCGGTAGAGGCCGACGTTGTCGATGCCGCCGTCGTTGATGAACCAGCCGTCGAGGACGCCGTTGGCCGGCGTGCCGATGAGGAACTGCGGACGGTTGTAGAGCAGCGACGTGCCGGCACCGGGGCCTCGCAGCGAGAGGTAGTCGACGTCGAAGTCCCAGTCGACGCCGTCGGGCTGGCGGCGGATCCCGAACACCTGGAAGGCGTCCCAGCTCGTGAGCACCTGCGTGCCGAAGATCTGGTCGTTCTTCACCTGGAGACTGTTGATGTAGAAGGTCGGCTTCTTGGCGGTCGTCGCGAACGTCGGCCACCAGAGCACGGGCACGCCGAGCATGCGGATCGTGTTGCCGCGGCTCGTGATGAACTGCTGGTGCTCGACGGCGGGTTCTCCGGTCTCGGGATCGACCGCCGTCTGGCCGAACGGGCCGGGCAGCGGCACCTGCTCGTCGGTGAACTCGATCTCGCGGGAGCGGAACTCCCAGGAGGGCTCGCCCAGCCGGCTGCTCGTGAGCCCGGCATTGCTCGCGATGAACCGGCTCCGGTCGAGCTGCTGGATGACGTCGGCCCGCAGGCGGACGAGGCCGGCGTAGCTCTCGACCGGGGTGAGCATCATCGCGCCGGTGATCTGGCCGGCGGAGCGGGGCACGTCGTAGTACATGCTCATCGCCTCGATCACCCGCTGCCCCTGGCGGAAGATGACGTTGCCCTCCATGTAGAGTTCGAGCGGCGTGTCGGCCGACTGGGACGAGTTGCCCTGGAGGTCGGGCTGGGCCTGCGCCTGCGTCCAGATGACGACCCTGTCAGCGGAGATGTCGAGCGGGCCGGCCGGGTCGACGCCGTCGACGACGAGGTTGACGCCGGAGGTGATCACGCCGATCCACTCGGTGCCGCTCGGGCTCGGGAACCATTGGGCGTTGAGCGGCGCGCTCGACCTCGGGAAGGCCCGCAGTCGCCGTGCGACCTGCGCCGGCGCCACCACGGCGGGCCCCGGAGTCTGCCCATACTCGGAGAACTGCGCCTGAAGGACCGCCTCGTCATCGGCCGGATCGCCTTCGGCTGACGTGTTCTCGGCGGCCGCATCGTAGACCGCGGGCCTTGCCGGCGCAGGCACGATCGACGTGAAGTCGAGCTTCGGATCGCGGACCACGTGGAACCGTCCCGCCCAGCGGGGGCCGCGGATCGTCGCGTCGGCAGCTGCGACGCCCTGCGAGGAGACCGCGACGTCTCCCGCCATCCGCACGAGGATCGTCCGCGGCGGCGGCGCGGGAAGCTGGCCGTCGTCGCCCGTCGCCGGCCCGGCCTCGCCGCCGTCCCGTTCGATCCAGGCGACGGCCTCGTGGGCCCTCGCCGCGACACCGCCCTGCGTGATCGACACGCCGCCGGTGAGATGCCAGACGTCGTAGACGCCCTCGGTCCACCGCGAAGCCTGCCCCGCGCGGATCGTCATCTCCTGCGTGGGCTCGACTGCCGGCACCTCGATCCGTCCGGCCTCCTGGATCGCCGCGGCGAGGCCGCGGGCGGGCAGTCCGGAAAGCGCGCCTGCCGGAGATGATCC
>JBBAVU010000150.1:3207-7138 GCA_040397565.1 Pirellulales bacterium
GGGGCTGCGAGCGCGGCGAGGACCGCGAAAACCACGAACGATGACGGCGGCGGACGGATCACGCGGAGCGGAATTTCCTGGCGTCGGGGGTTCCGTTAAAAAATGCGCGGGACTATAGGAGTGGCTTCGTTCGAGGGTCAAGGCATCGCCGAGGCGATCCGGTAGGATGGGGCGAGGTCTGCGCAAGCCGCGCATGCCCGGCTGCGGCCCCGGAAATCGCCCAATGCCCCACGACGCTTCCGCAGGTTCCGGCTTCCGGCCGTTCCGGGACCGCGTCGCGGGCTGGCTCGTGCGTCACCGCACATGGCTCGCGGCGGTGGGCGTCGTGCTCGCGATCGCTTCGGTCGAGCGAAGCCGGCACCTCGAGTTCTCACGTTCGATCGAATCGATGTTCGATTCATCGGACGCGTCGCTCGGGCCCTACCGGGTCTTGAAACGTGCGTTCGGTTCGAGCGAGGTCGTGCTCGCGGCCTACGAGGACCCCGGGCTGCTCTCCGAAACGGGGCTCGAGCGGCTCGAGGAGGTCACCGACCGGCTCGCGAAGCTGCCGGGCGTCAAGTCGGCGACGAGCCTCGTTTCGACGCCGCTCGGCCGGAGGATCGCCGACGACTCGGCCGCGTCGCGGACGCTGCTGTCGCTCATGGAAGGCTACGTCGTCGGGAAGGACCGCCGCACGGCGGGCGTCGTCTGCGTGCTCGGCGACACGGCGCGGGCCGACGCCGTCGACGCGATCCGCGCAGCCGTGCGGGAACTGCCCCGGGGCACCGTCGCCGGCGAGCCCGCGATGCTCCGCGATGGCTTCGCCATGCTCGAACGCGATGGGCGGGTGCTCGGGCTCGCGTCGGCGTTGCTCTCCGGCGGTGTGATCCTCGCCTGCTTCCGCAGCCTGCGGTGGCTCGTCGTGCCGATGGCGGTCGTGCTGCTCGCGCTCTGGGGCACGCGGGGCATCCTCGCGGTGGCCGGGCTGAAGCTGACGATGGTCTCGGCGATGCTCTCGGCGATGATCACGGTCGTCGGGATCGCCACGGTCGTCCACCTAATCGTCGAGTTTCGCCGGCAGCGCGACTCTGGCCTCGCGCCCGCGGCGGCGATCGAACGGGCGATCTCCGTGCTGCTTTGGCCGACGGTGGGGGCGATCGTGACCGACTGCATCGGGTTCGGATCGCTCTTGGCCAGTCGGGTCGGGCCCGTGCACGACTTCGGGCTGATGACCGCGATCGGGGCGGTGATGGTGCTCGTCGCCGTCGCGCTCGTCGTGCCGTTCCTCGCGGTCGCCGGCAGGTTCGACGCCGATCCGAGAAGGGCCTGGGGCGAGGGAGGCCTCGAGCGGGCGCTCGACCGGCTCGTCGGTCAAATCGTCGCCCGCCGACGCTCGGTGCTCGCGGCCGCGGCGGCGGTCGTCGCCATCGCGGCGGCGGGGATGCACAGGCTCGAGGTCGAGACCGACTTCACGAAGAACTTCCGGGCCGACAGTCCGATCGTGGAGGCCTACGAGATGGTCGAGACGCGGCTCGGAGGGGCGGGAGTCCTCGACGTGCTCCTGCCGATCGGCGGGGTGGTCGACGCCGCGACGCTCGCGAAGGTGGCATCACTCGAGGACTCGCTCAGGGATATTCCAGGTGGCGACGGACCGGCCTTCTCGAAGGTGATGAGCGTGGCCGACGTGTTCGCCGCGGTTTCGCCGTTGCCGATCGAGTCGCTCGCCCGCTCGGCCGTCGGCGGCCTCACCGCGGCCGCCGCGATCGCCGCGATGGAATCGGGGCTGCCGCAGGTGACGGCCGCGCTCGTCGGCCGCGATCCGGAGGACGGGTCGCGGTGGCTGCGGATCATGCTGCGGGCGAAGGAGCGGCAGCCGACGGAATCGAAGCGCAGGATCATCGACGAGACGCGGCGGCTCGCCGCGGGGGCGTTTCCGCCGGCCGCCGACGGGCGGGAGCCGGGCGTGACGGGATTCTTCGTGCTTTTGTCGCAGCTCGTCGAGCGGATGCTCGCCGACCAGTGGCTCACGTTCGCGATCGCGACGGCGGGGATCTTCCTGACGCTCGCGATCGGCTTCCGGAGCCTCGTGGTGGCCGGCGTCGCCCTCGTGCCGAACATCGTCCCGATCTTCGTCGTGCTCGGCGTGCTCGGATGGATCGGGACGCCCGTGAACATGGGCACGGCGATGATCGCCGCGGTGTCGATGGGCCTCTCGATCGACAGCTCGATCCACTACATCGCGGCGTTTCGCCGGCAGCAGCGGGGTGGCGACGCCGTCCACGAGGCGCTCGCCGGGGCCCACCAGACCGCCGGCCGCGCGATGATCTTCTCGACGCTCGCTCTCGTCGTGGGATTTCTCGCGCTCGTCACGAGCGGCTTCATTCCGACCGTTTCATTCGGGGCCCTCTCGGCGGTCACGCTCGCCGGAGGCCTGCTCGGCAATCTCGTGGTGCTGCCGGTGCTGTTGGCCATCGTGGCCCGCCCGTCGTAACCTTCTGCTTCGGTCCGGTCGGACCGGCGTTTCGCAATCGTTCCAGAGGAGGTGTCGAGTGTCGGAGGAATTCTCCCCCGCGAAGGGCAGGCGAGGAATCGTCCCGGAGACCAGGGGCGTGCCGCAGTCGACCGACGCCGAGGCCGTGGTCGTGTTCATGGCCGAAGGGGGCATGGGCTCGGGCGACGCGGCCGCGATCGACACGGCGACCGGCGGGCTGCTCTCGAAGGTGGCCGCGACGGGCGAACTCACGGGCAAACGCAACGAGTGCGTCGTGCTCCACTCGCCCCCCGGCATGCGGTCGCCGCAGCTGGTCGTCGCGGGCATCGGCAAACGTGAGGCGGCGGATGCGGGCGGGCTCTTCCAGGCGGCGGCCACCGCGGCGCGGCTGCTGGCCGGGCGGAAGCGGGGCACGGTCGCGTTCATGGCCGACAACACATGGAGCCCGCGGGAGCTCGAGCATGCCGTCGCCGGCGCGGCCGTGGGGATGACCGGTCAGGATCTCTACCGCCGCGAACGGAAGCGGACCCCCTTCGGCCGCACGGTCTGGCTCGGCGCCGCCGCCGACACGGTGGACCGGGGCAGTTCACTCGCCGACGGCATCAACCTCGCCCGCAGGCTCGTGAACGGCTCGCCCGACGACATCTATCCGGAATCGTTCGCTGAAGAGGCCGCGAGGGTGGCCTCGCGGGTCGGCCTCGAGGTCGACATCTGGGACGAGAAGCGGCTCGCCGCCGAACGCTGCGGCTCGCTGCTCGCCGTCGCGAAGGGGAGCGATCGGCCGGCGAGGCTCGTGCTGCTCCGGCATCGCGGCCGCGGGGGTGACGGTCCGCCCGACCTCGCGCTCGTCGGCAAGGGCGTCACGTTCGACTCGGGCGGCCTGTCGCTCAAGCCCTCCGAATCGATGTTCACGATGAAGTGCGACATGGCCGGCGGCGCGAGCGTGCTCGGGGCGATCGCGACGATCGCGGCGCTCCGTCTGCCGATCGACGTCGTCGCCGCCATCGGCCTCGTCGAGAACATGACCGGCCCCGCGGCCTACAAGCTCGGCGACGTGCTCACCGCCCGCAGCGGCACGACGATCGAGATCCACAACACCGACGCCGAGGGCCGCCTCGTGCTCGCGGACGTGCTCGACGTCGTGAAGGACATGAAGCCGGTACGCATCCTCGACCTCGCCACGCTCACGGGGGCCTGCGTCGTGGCGCTCGGCACCGACGTCGCCGGCCTCTTCACCAACGACCAGCCCTGGTGCGACCGGATCGCGGCCGCCGCGAAGCTCGCGGGCGAGCCGGTCTGGCAGCTGCCGATGTTCCCCGAGTACGACAAGCAGATCGAGAGCGAGGTGGCCGACATCAAGAACGTCGGCGACGGCCGCTGGGGGGGCGCGATCACCGCCGCGAAGTTTCTCGAGCGGTTCGTGGCGGGCATCCCCTGGACCCATGTCGACATCGCCGGGCC
>JBBAVU010000151.1:0-5544 GCA_040397565.1 Pirellulales bacterium
CCTCCCCCTCCTTGAGGCTGATCGAGTTGACGATCCCCTTGCCCTGGACGCACTTGAGTCCCGCCTCGAGCACGCTCCACTTCGAGCTGTCGATCATGATCGGGACGCGGGCGATCTCGGGCTCGCTCGAGACGAGCGTGAGGAACTTCGTCATCACCGCCGGCCCGTCGAGCATTCCCTCGTCGACGTTGACGTCGATGATATTGGCGCCCCCCTCGACCTGCTGTCGGGCGACGCCGAGGGCCTCCTCGTAGCGTTCCTCCTTGATGAGCCTCGCGAACGCCCGCGAGCCGGTCACGTTCGTCCGCTCACCGATGATCGTGAAGCTCGTCTCCGGACGGATCTGGTAGACCTCGAGGCCGGAGTAGCGGCTCGCCGGCTCATCGGCCGGCGGCTTCCGCGGCGGGTGGCGGCCGACCGCCTCGGCGATCGCCTTGATGTGCGGCGGGGTCGTGCCGCAGCAGCCGCCGATGATGTTGAGCCAGCCCTCGCGGGCGAACTCCTCGAGCACGGTCGCCATCATCTCGGGCGTCTCGTCGAACCCGCCGAGGGCGTTCGGAAGGCCGGCGTTGGGATAGCAGCTCGTGTACCGCGGGGTCACGCGGGCGAGGTCGGCCACGTGCGGACGGATCCGGTCCGGTCCGAGGGCGCAGTTGATGCCCACCGAGATCACGTTGGCGTGCTCGAGGCTCGTCCAGCAGGCCTCGACCGTCTGGGCCGAGAGCGTGCGGCCCCCCTCGAACACCGTGAACGACGCCATGACCGGAATCCGCTCGCCCCGTGCCTCGAACGCCTGCTCGATCGCGAAGAGGCAGCTCTTGAGCACGAGCGTGTCGAAGGCAGTCTCCGCGAGCAGAACGTCCACGCCCCCCTCGAGGAGCGCATCGACCTGCTCGCGGTAGTAGGCCACCATCTGGTCGAACGTGACGTCGCGGTGGCCCGGATCGTTCACGTTGCCGGCGATCGAGAGCTGCTTGTTGGTCGGGCCGATCGAGCCCGCGACGAACCGGGGCCGGTCGGGGGTCCGCTTCGTGGCGGCGTCGGCCGCCTCCCGCGCGAGCTCCGCCGCCCGCAGGTTCATCTCGCGGACGTGCCCCTCGAGGCCGAAGTCGGCGAGCGCGACGGCCGTCGCCCCGAAGGTGTTCGTCTCGACGATGTCGGCGCCCGCCTCGAGGTAGGCCGCGTGGATCCCGCGGATCGCATCGGGCTGCGTGAGCACGAGCACGTCGATGCAGTTCTTCAGGTCCTTCGCGTGGCCCGCGAACCGTCGGCCGCGAAAGCCTCCCTCGTCGAGCTTGAGGGCGTGCACCATCGTGCCCATGGCCCCGTCGAGAATGGCGATCCGGTTGGCGAGCAGATCCCGGAAGGCACGTTCCCGGGATGACATCGGGGGGATGGGCATCGGCGACAGAGCTGCCTCGAGGCGGAGCCTCGGGTTCTCGGAGGGGAAAAGTTCGACGGAAACGACGCTGGAACCCTCAATGATAGGCAGCCTGGCAGGCCCGGCATACTGCGCAGGCCTTGCGGCCGACGTTTGGCGACTCTTCGGTGGCGGTGTCGCCCCGTTCAAGAGGTCCCGCCCCTGCCGACGAAGTGGAACCCAGCAGGAGAGAACAGAGCATGCCGGGGGTCTTTGGCTCGAAATCACGAAGCGGTTTTCGCCCCCTGAACGCAGGGGGCGGCATGCGGGAGGCCGGGCTCAAGCTGCTGGCGAGCTTTCCCGATCTCGATCGCGCGGAAGTCGCCCGAGAAGCGGTGGTCGTTCCCGCCGGCACCGACGATTCCGCCAAGCCAAGACCGCGGATCGGATGGGGGTCGATCGCGATCCTCGCGGTGGTCGCCTTCGCGGCATGCACCGCGGCCTGGTGGGTCGACCGTGGGCCGATCGACCCGGGCGTGGCCGAGATCGCGAAGGCGAGGCTCGCCGAGGACGGCAACGCGAAGCCGGCAACCCCGGTCCGCACGGCGACGAAGATAAAGAAGGCTGCGAGGCGCTAGCCCATGCGGATGGTGGAAGCCGAATCGATGGAAGCATCATCCATGCAGCACGATCTGCTCGACCGCGCGTTCGTCAGCCGTCTCCGCTCAGGCGGCCTCATGGCCGCGTCGCCGCCTTCGGCAACCGCCGCCGTCGACGATGTTCCCATCGCTCTCTCCGTCGCTGTTTCCGCAGCTCCCGTCGCGACCGGCATCGTCGATCGCCTGATCGAGGCCGCGGCGCCACAGTGGTCCGCCGTCGCAGACGCCGTCGAGCACGCGATCGCCGGACGCGATCGATCGCGCGGCGACTTCGAACGGGCCGGCTTCGTGCTCGCCGTGGTCTCGCGGAGGCCGAAGGACGGCTGCACGACGTTCGCCGAAGCGCTGGCCCGAACCCTGCGCGACCGGGGAACGGACGCCGTGACGACCAGGTTCGACGGAATCGACCGCGATCGCGAGGCCGTGCAGATCGTCGATGCGGGAAGCTGGTTCGGATCGGGCCCCATTCGGCGGGAGCGGGCGGTCACGCTCGCCGACTGTTGCGACGCGGCGATCCTGCTTCGGCGGGCCGACCGCTCCACGGCCGCCGCGTTCGCGCGGGCGCTCGAGGTGGCGGGCGTCCGCGTCCTCGGCGAGGTGACGACCTTCGGCCGGGAACCGGCCACGCTGCTCGAGGCCACGACATGACGACGACCCCGGTTTCGACGACCACCATGGCCGATCTCACCGACTCGCAACTCGCGGCGGTCGCGCGGCTGCACCACGCCGTCCACGAGCGGGCCGCCGCGGCCGTGCTCGTCGGACCCGCCGGGGCGGGAAAGTCGACCGTGCTCGCCCACCTCGGGCCGCTCGTCGCCGGGCAGCCCCACCGCGTCGTCGACGACGCCCACCTCCTTCCGCCGCAGGCCGTGGAGGAACTTGCCCGCGAGGTCGCCACCGGACGGGCGGCGACGGTGATCCTCGCGGGGCAGGGACGGCTCTTGTCGCTCGTGGCCCGCGACACGCGGCTCGAGTCGGCGATCTGCCTGCGGGCGGTCGTCGGAGCCATGCAGCCGCGGGAATCGAGGACGCTCGCCGCCGGGATCCTCGGCGAAGGCGGCGGCGCCGAGGCCCGCGTCGCGCCGGAAGCCTTCGCGACGATCCACGAGATCGCTTGCGGCATGCCGCGGGGCGTCGTCGCTCTCGCCCGCCTGGCGAGGGTCCTGCTCGACGAGGAGCCCCGCATCAGGCTCGAATCCAGCCACGTCGAGTCGCTGCACCGGCGGCTTGCACTGACCGCCGCTTAAGCGGCTGGTCACAGGCAACACTGACCGCCGCTTAAGCGGCAGGTCACAGGCCGACGGCGTCGCGGGCGCGGGCGAGGTAGTCGTCGATGCCGCCGGCCGCCGACCGGTCGATCCTGCGATCCACCGCGAAGGCCTCGAACGGGAGCGACGGCCGCAAGCCCGTCACGAGATCGGCCACGATCACCGCCGTGCCGGTCGATTGATGGACGCCCGCGCGAAAGTGGCCGGCCGCGACGAACGCGTTGTCAAAGCCCGGAATGGGGCCGATCGTCGGCAGCCCGTCGGCGCTCCCCGGGCGCAGGCCGGCCCAGGTGTGTTCCACCGGCGCGTGCTCGAGCGATGGCATGAGTTGGCGGGCGAAGGCGAGCAGCCTCGCGATCGCCTCGGGCGTCGTGCTGTGGTCGAAGCCGGCGTCCTCGATCGTCGAGCCGATGAGCAGCCGGCCATCTTCCCGCTGGAGCATGTAGTCGAGCCCGCGGTTGACGATCCGCGAGAGGACGGCACGCCCCGGATGCACCAGAGCGATCTGCCCGCGGATCGGTCGCGTGGAGAGCGAGAGCCCGACCGACGGCGCGAGTTTCTCCGAGTGCGCGCCCGCGGCGAGCACCCAGCGAGCGGCGGTGACGGTGCCGGAAGCGGTTTCAACCGACTCGATGCGGCCTCCCGAGATCGAGAGCGACCGCACTTCCTGTCCGTCGAGGATCGTCACGCCGCGGAGGCGGCAGGAGGCCGCGACCGCCTCGAGGTGCTTCGCCGAATGGATCTGCATCTCGTCCGGCAGGAGCATGGCCCCGAGGATCCTTCCCCGCTCGACGGCCTCCGCGAACGCGGGCTCGTCGGCCGCGACGTCAGCCGCCGACAATAGCTCCGCCCTCGCGCCACGCCGACGCCATTCCCCCGCCGTCTCCCCGAGCCGCGCGAGACCACGCTCGTCGCCCGCCAGGTGCAGCCCTCCGCACCGCCTCAGGCCGTTGTCGATCCCCGTCTCCTCGAGGAGTTCCACAGCCCAGTCGCGGTGGAGCCGGTCGCTCGCGGCCGTGAGCGCGTCGTTCGGCGCCGACGCCATGTCGGTCGGCATCGGCGCCGGCGGGAGGATGCCGGCGGCCGCCCACGACGACGATTCCTTCCGGGGTCCGCCCGGCACCACGGCCACGGAGAGGCCGCGGCCGGCGAGCTCCCTCGCGATCGACAGGCCGATCACGCCGCCGCCGATCACGCCGCAGTCGACCGACCCATCAGGCATTCGTCGGCACGCCCGGATCATCGGCGATGTTCACCCACACGTGCACGTGCGGCGCCCCGCGGTAGTGCCAGACGAACGACGGCCCCTCGAGCCGCCAGTTGTCCCAGACGCCGTCGTTGCCGATGTCTCCCTCGCGGTAGAACACGAGCCGGCAGGCATCGAGATCGCCCTGACGGGAGAGGCATCTCCTCGCCTCCTCGCGATCAGCCGTGCGGAAGGGGGACAGCAGCGTCTCGAGCACCCGCCCGCACTCCTCCCGCTGGTCCTTCGAAAGCTCCGATACCGGCAGCCCCGGGATGGAGGCCTTTCCGCGGAACGCGATCGCGGACTCCTTCGGCGCCTTCTCGACGACCGCCATCTTCCGCTGCCGCCCGTCGAGCATCGCGAAGACCGCATTCGCGGCGACGGCCTGCGGCCAGAAGACGTTGCCCGGATGGTCGGCGGCCTCGTTGAAGCCGCCGGCGTCGTGGCCGTAAAAGATCGGCCCGCCGAAGGCGACGTGCTCGGCCGAATCGCCGTCGCATCGGAGCGTCATGTGGCGACCCGTGAGAAGGAACTGGAACTTCCCGCTGCGAGGCTCGCCGATGAGGGCCACCGACTGCTGGTGGCCGAAACCGCCGGTGTCGTCCTCGAGCTGCTTGTCGAACCGGGCGTGCCATTCCGGGCTCGTGAGCGATTCGAAGATGTCGCGGACGAGCTTCCGCTGGTCGGCCGTGAAGAAGTCGCTCGACACGTCGGTCTCGTTGCAGTTCCAGTTGTTGCCGACCCGCGTTCGCAAGAGGCCGTACTTCGGATGCCGGTAGTCCCAGGGCACGCAGACCTTGCCCCGTTGCTTCGGCGTGAGCGACTCGTGGAGGAGTTTCACGAGCGATTCAGCACCGCCAGAAGGAGCACTGCTCGGCGAGGTCGGCTCGTCGGCCGACAGCGGGCCGCAGGCGAGCCCCGTGGCCGCAGCCGCACCGGCGGACCGCACGAGAAAATCTCGGCGGGGCATGCGACACTCTTTTCCAATCATCCGCCACCTCCTCAATGTCG
>JBBAVU010000151.1:5644-7090 GCA_040397565.1 Pirellulales bacterium
AGAGCCGGAGCATACCACGCGTCCCATATGCATCGCCGGCACGACGCACGGGTTTTTCGGCTTGCGGCGGGTTTGACGGCGGTTCCGAGGAACGATTTACTATCCCTGTCGGATTCGTCCGAAAAAACCCTTGCCGGCGACCGCGGCCAGACCCCCAGATTCCACGAGGTGTGTCCATGCGGCTCCTCCACCTGTTCATGCGGGCGAGGCGGTTCATGCGGGCGATGCCGATCGTCGCCGCGATTCTCTCCGTGCCGGCAGCGGGCCTCGCCCTGCCGACCGCGAGGCTTCTCGCGTCGCCAACGGCTCCCGGGCAGGTGAGCTACTTCCACCAGGTGCGGCCGATCCTCCAGGCGAACTGCCAGGGCTGCCACCAGCCGGCGAAGCCCGAGGGGGGCTTCGTGCTGACCGAGGTGAAGCGGATGCTCGCCGCCGGTGACTCCGGCAACGCCGGCATCGTCGCGGGGAAGCCGGAGGGGAGCGAACTGATCTCCCAAATCACGCCCGACGCGGACGGGCGGGCCGAGATGCCGAAGAACGCGAAGCCGCTCTCCGCCGGGGAGATCGACCTCATCCGCCGCTGGATCGCGGCGGGTGCCGTGGACGACACGCCGCAGGATGCCGGCCAGCGGGTCGATGCCGAACATCCGCCCGTCTACTCGCGGCAGCCCGTCGTGACGTCGCTCGACTTCTCACCCGACGGCCGCCTGCTGGCCGTGACCGGTTTTCACGAGGTGCTCGTGTTCGACGTGGAGGCCGCGGCCGCCACGCCGGCCGGCGATTCGCCAAAGCCGAAGATGCGGCTCGTGGGCCTCTCCGAACGGGTCGAGCGGGTCCGCTTCTCTCCCGACGGCACCCGGCTGGCCGTCACCGGTGGCAACCCCGCCCGCATGGGAGAGGTGCAGGTCTGGAACGTCGCCGATGGTTCGCTCGCCCTCTCCCACCCCGTCTCGTTCGACACGGTCTACGGCGGCGCCTGGTCGCCCGACGGCAAGCTGGTGGCGTTCGGCTGCACCGACAACTCCGTCCGGGCGATCGACGCCACGAGCGGCCAGCAGGTGCTCTTCCAGGGAGCCCATGAAGACTGGGCGCTCGACACGGTGTTTTCCCCGAAGGGCGACCACGTGATCTCGCTCGGCCGCGACATGAGCGTGAAGCTCACGGAACTTGCCACGCAGCGGTTCATCGACAACATCACCTCGATCACGCCCGGCGCGCTTCGCGGCGGCTTGATGGCGGTCGACCGGCATCCGGTGCTCGAGCACGTGGTGGCCGCCGGCGCCGACGGCACGCCGCGGGCCTACCGGATCCACCGACACGCGAAGCGGGTGATCGGCGACGACGCCAACCTGATCTTCCCTCTTCACCCGCTGACTGGCCGGGTGTTCGGCCTGCGGTTTTCGCCGGACGGGAAACGGGTGGCCGCGGTCGGCGGCCTCGACGGCC
>JBBAVU010000152.1:0-7070 GCA_040397565.1 Pirellulales bacterium
CTCGACGATCTCGTCTCGGCCGGCACGTTCGGGCTGATGGACGCGATCGACGCGTTCGACATGTCCCGGGGCGTGAAGTTCGAGACCTACTGCGTGCCGCGGATCCGCGGTGCGATGCTCGACGAGCTGCGGACCATGGACTGGGTGCCGCGGCTGGTCCGCAGCAAGGCCAGCAAGCTCAACGAGGCGGTCAAGACGCTCGAGGCGAAGCTCGGCCGTGCACCGTCCGACGCCGAGGTGGCCGAGCACATGCAGCTTTCCCGGGAGGACTTCGAGAAGCTCCTCGTCGACGCCAACGCCGTGGGTCTCGTCTCGCTCAACAAGAAGTGGTGCGAGACCGACAGCTCGAAGGACGTCCGCGAGATCGACGTGCTCGAGGACAAGCGGGGAGAGGACCCGACTCGGCGGATCCAGAAGGCCGACCTCATGCGGCTGGTCACGAAGGGGCTCAACCGCAACGAGCGGCTGATCATCATCCTCTACTACTACGAGGAACTGACCATGAAGGAGATCGGGGCCACGCTCGATCTCTCGGAGAGCCGCGTCAGCCAGATGCACAGCGCCATCGTCGAGCGGCTGCAGAACCAACTGGGCCGGCGACGGCCTGAGTTCGCGGTGGGATGAGCCGCCGCGGGAGATGAGAGGGTCGGATCACGCCGAAAAAAAGGGCGAAAAAATTGGGCTCATGGTTCGAGGGTGAGATGCCGATAATGAAAAGCTTGGGCAGGCGATGCCCGCGAGAGACGAATCTCGATGATCGGATCGCACGACTGGCATTCTGGAAAAGCGCGGCAAGAGTTGAGGCACCACGAACCACCTGCCACCCGTCCGCGTAAGACATCCTCGACGGGTCGATGACCTGCGAGGGTTCACGAGACGGGGGCAACGGACGGTTCAGGACACATCCATCGGAAGGAGACAGATCATGCAGATCTTCGGTGTTTCGGCGACGAACGGTTCGCAGGCGCTTTCGGGCGTGAAGGGGATCGGCGGCGCCGGCCCGGCCAAGGCGGCGGGCGAGGTGGCCGACGTCCGCGACTCGGTTTCACTGTCGGTCGACGGCGTTCGTGCGGCCGAGGCGGCCGCGACCGCCGACATCCGGTTCGACCGGGTGCAGGCGATTCGCGCCGCGATCGCCGACGGCAGCTACGAGACGCCCGAAAAGCTCGACATCGCACTCGACCGGCTGCTGGAGTCGATCGGCTGACGCCGAGCTATCAGCGTCAAGTTGGTCGGCTGACGCCGACGGCGCCGACGTCGATCGGGAATGTACAATAGGGACAGCGGGCGGATGACGCCCGCTGTCCCATTCTTTTCCATCCGTGATCGAGGATGCCATGGCCGTCTCCGATGATTTCGCGCTCCAGAGCGTGAAGGTCGCGATGACGCCGTGGGAGCGGTTCGACGAGTTTCTCCAGGCCCGTGGCAAGAAGATCACGAGGCAGCGGCGGCTGATCGTGGAGCAGGTCTACGCGAGCCACGAGCACTTCGACGCCGACCAGCTCATCGAGCTCATCCACGCGACCCCGGAGGGGGCGAAGGCCAGCCGCGCCACCGTCTACCGCACGCTCGGCGACATGGTCGACGCCGGGCTGCTGCGCAAGATGGTGCTCGGCGGCCGCGAGGTCTACGAGCACGACTACGGCTACCCCCAGCACGACCACCTCTTCTGCTCGAGCTGCAAGACCCTCATCGAGTTCTCCAGCGACGAATTGATCCGCATCCGTGACGCGGTGGCCGCGACCCACCAGTTTCGGGCGGAATCCCACCGGCTCATCATCACAGGCATCTGCGCCGACTGCCGCAGCAGCCGCAGCCGGAACCGCCACCAGGACCGCGTGTAGCGGTTTCTGGAACCGGTCCGGCGCTTCGCGGCACGCAGAGAGTCTTTCGCGATCTCACGGCTGCCGTTCGGGCAGGATGTAGATCGATTCCGGCGGGGGCATTGAGATATTTTCCGAGGATGCGAGGAGGCCGCGGACCTTCGGAGTGGCCGCGCGAAGTCGCGGAAGCTGCACGTCCTTCCCCGAGTTTCGCAGTGCGAAGGCGACGTTCAGGTCATCGAGGGACGTCAGCCCGAGGTAGATCTTGCTGGGACCTTTGGCCAACGTTTCCGCCGCAGCCGACGTGATGGTTTGCAGCGAGGGCAACACCTGTCCGGAAGAGTCCTCGATCAGCCTCGCGGCCAGTTCGGGGGAGTCGAGCATCGTGAGCTGTCTGAGCGTGAAGAATCCCTTGTATTTGACGTATGCCGGAATGGCGTCCGCGGAAATGGACTCGAGACCATCGAGCGAGCGCTGGCTTTGCCGGGCGAACTTTTCGGCGAGCGGCACGGAATCGAGCACCTTCAGCGGCATCTGCAGATTTCCGGGGAATGTCGCCAGAGCCGCGGCGGTTTCCGAGGATAGCTTGTCCGTCGCAGTGCCGGCGAGATCGAGCGACGGGCCGCGATACGGCACCAGTGCGACGGCCGCCTGTGGTGAAAGCGTCCGCAGGCCGGCGATCGACAGCCGGCCGCGGTACTTCGCCAACTCCGCCGCCAATTCCGGGGTCAACGGCGGCGACACGCCAACGGGCCCACGGCCACCGATGAACAACTGGGGCGACTTGTCGAGGCCTCCCCAGCCGCGGACCTCCTCCCCGCGGTTGAGCGCCGCCACCAGACCTCTCGCGGCCTCCGGTGAAAGCTCCGACAAGCAGGGAAACGCCAGTTGGCCTCCTCCCAAGTCGACCTGATTGCTGGCCATGTCGGCGAACACGGCGGCTATCTCGGGCGTGATGGTGGTGAGGCCGAGCGTCAACGACGAGGTCTGACGGACGAGGCTGCGAACGGTCTCCGGAGATGCGGCCCGCAAAGATGGCAGCGAGATCGACGACCAAGTGCGGTTCATGAGCAGCCGAGCCGTCTCGGCCCCAAGTTCCTCGAGGCTTGGAAATGAAAGCCCCGCCGCGTCCGCGACCGGAACGTCACCGATTGCGGCCGCCGCTTCCGGCGAGATCGACGTGACGCCTGGAAATACGCCGGAGCATCGAAGCAGCGTCTGGGCGAGCAGGGGGGAGTCGAGCGTCGTCAGTTTGGGCACGCTGAGCTTGGCCTGCTTGCCAAAGGGACCGCCCGGCACCGTATTCGTCGCAGCCGCCAGGATCGTCACCTGCTCGTCGTTGAACGCTTCCATTTCCAGGAGTGACAGGCTCAAGGAAGACTCCACGAGGATCTTGAATGGCGAATCGGAGATCGCCCCAGTCCCAAGGGCCAGGCGGCCCGCCTCCGGACGCTTTGCAAACACGGCCGCGACCTCGTCGTTCATCACGGTCAGCGGCAGAAGCGTTCCTCCCAGAAAAAAGGGCCGCTTCACCGAAGTGATCTCCTCCGCCTGTTCCACGGAGAGCGTTTTGATGCTTGGGAGAAGCACCGCCGACGCATAGCCCGCCGCGAGTTTCTTCGTGAGGGCGGGCGAGTCGAGCGATGTCAGGTTCGGCACGGTGAGGGCCCCGGTGGTTTTCGCGAGCGCTTCCTGGACGTCCGGCGACAGGTCGGTCAGGGCGGCCAGCGCCAGGCCGCGCGGGTTCTCCCCCAGTGCCAAGGCGATCTCCGGCCCGATCTCTTGCAAGTAGGGAAGCGACAATGCTCCCGGTCGCCGGGCCAATTTCTTCGCGAGCGGAACGGAGTCGAGTTTCACCAATCCGGACAGCACCAGGTGGCCCGTCACTCGCGCGATCGTTTCGGCAGCGTCAGGGGCCACCTCCGTGACCGAGTGCAGCCAGACGGTGGCCACCTTACTTTTTTCGAGCGCCCGAGCGACTTCGCTCGAAAGCGACCTCGCCCCGAGGATCAACATCTCGCCGCGGAACTCGGCGAGCACCGCCGCCACCTCCGGGCTTATCTCGTACGTCCGGCTGAGTTGGAGGATCCCGTACCGCGATTCCGCCTCGACCTGCCGGACGAGTTCACGCGCCTGCTCGACCGTGACGACCTCGGGCGGGGTGGGCGGGATGTTTCGGAGCGCCGGGAGGTCGGTGGCAAGATCGGCAGCGGGCAGCAGGCCGCGGCTGATCAAATCGCCAAACGTGGGTGAGTTGGGCAGGGACGGATCTGCCGGGATCGCGCTTACCCGTCGACCCGCCTCGCGTTTCCTCGCCGAGTTGTCACGATCGTTCCCCGTCAGCAGCATGTTGATCGCGTTGCCGTACTGATTCCGAGGGCCGTACCCGGCCAGATGGCAGATGACGCATGCCGCGCCCCCCTGCCGCGAAATCTGTCTCGCCCAGGCCTGCCTTGTTTCCAGATCGTTGATGACGCGAATCTGGTCGAGAGCCGCCCCATCGAGACCACAGATGGCATGGGTCTCGGACATCGGGCAGAGGCAGGACAGAGCCAGGCAGAAGCCGACGACCCGGATCGACGAAACCCCGGGCCCGTGGCCGTTCCAACGCGTCATGAGAGCCTTTCCGATGCGTGCCTTGGATACATTCCGTCGAGCATAGCTGGGGCTGACGAAGCCCACGCCTTCCGTGGATTCGCCGGATCCTCGTGAACGGATTCAAAAGGATCCGAGAAAAGGAGCGGTTCAGCCGGCGACGCGGAACTGCGAGGCTTCCTGCTTCAGCTCACCGATCGCCTGGCGGAGGTCGTCGAGGGAGCTTGCGAACATTGCGAGCGACTCGGCGGAGGCGCTCGCACCCTCCCGCAGGTTCTCCATGGCGCCGCTGATCTGGCGGGCCCCCTGCGATTGCGATTTCATGCCCTCGTGGACGTGCTCGAGCGACTCGGTGACCGACTGCACCGGCTCGATGATCCGGCCGAGCTGCTCGCTCACGCCCGCGACCTCGGCGATCCGGGAGGCGACCTCGTTGCGGAAGCGGTCCATCTCCATCGTGCCGCTGGAGACGGCGGCCTGCATGTCGCGGACCATCCGCTCGATGTCCTTCGTGGCCAGCGCCGTCTGGTCGGCCAGCCGGCGGATCTCCTGGGCCACGATCCGGAAGCCCCGGCCCGACTCCCCGGCCTTCTCCGCCTCGATCGTGGCGTTCACGGAGAGGAGGTTCGTCTGTTCGGCCACCTTCGCGATGGTGGTGACGACGGAAGTGATGCCGCTGGCCCGCTGGCTGATCGTGGAGAGCTTCCTCGTGAAGGCGTTCATCGCCTCGTCGAGCTGCTGCATCGAGGAGGTCATCGACTCGAGCCCGCCGCGGCCGGAATCGGCGACGTCAGCGGCATCGCGGGCGACGCGTGTGACGTCGGTTGTCGCGGAGAGGAGCTGCTCGCTCGTCGTGGAGATCTCGGCGGCGGTGGTCGCGATCTCGGTGGCCGACTCGCCGAAGCTGCGGATGGCGCGGTCCTGCCGCGTGAGCGCCTTGGCAGTCTCCCCCTCCACGGCCGAGAGCCGCTCGCCGGCATGCTGGATGCGGCCAATGAGGCTGCCGAGCCTCCGGCTCATCGTCCCCATCGCCGAGAGGAGGCGGCCGACCTCGTGCTCGTCCCCATCCGGCACGGCGGTGGCGAGGTCGCCTGCAGCGATCCGCTCGGCGACGACCATGGCCTGTCGGACAGGGTTCGCCACGGAGCGGGCGATCCAGAGCGAGGCCAGCACGCCCGGTATGCCGACGAGCAGGGCCGACAGGCCGGCCCCGGCCGCCTGCCACCAGAGCACGCGGCGGCTCGCGGCGGCGGAAACCTCGACGAGCACCGCACCGGCCGGCGTGCCGTCGCTCCGCCGCACGGCCGCCGCGAACCGGTAGCCGCTGCCGGCGAGCCTCCCGACGGCGTTGCCATCATCGATGCAGTCGCGGACCATTTCGAGGTCGGCGGCGCCGAGCGGCCCGGCGGCGGTCGAGAGGTCGGGGCCCACGGCTGCCTGCGTGACGAGCGGGTTGAGCTCCGCGTCGAGGATGCGGACCTCGCGAACCTCCCCCTGCACGACCTCCGCGGCGAGGCGACGGAGGCCGAGGTTGCGGTCGAGCCGCTCGAGGAACGCGGCCTCCATTCCCACCTGCACGATCCGCGGCCGATCGACACCCCCGACGCCGACGTACTTGAAGATGCGGTCGTCCACCTCCCGCCTCCTCGCCTCCTGCACGACCGCGGGGAGCGAGCCGGCGAGCAGCTTGTGGAAGACGTGGGCCTGCGGCTGGACGGTCGCGTCGGGCGAGAAGACGAAGTCGCCGACCGACTCGTCGGTGTGGAGCGTGATCCGGCCCTCGGAATCGGTCGCCAGGAAGTCGGACGACGACGACTGCTTCACCTGGCGAAGCGCCTCGAGCACGTCCTTCGGAGGCACGCGGCCCTTCTCCGCGATCGCCACGAGCTGCGCGACGAGGTTCGCCTGCGTCTTCATCTGCTCGCCGATCTCCGCCTCGACCTCGCGGGGAACCTCGACGGCGAACGCCACGGACCGCGCGAGAAGTTCGGCGATCGCCTCGGCGTCGTCGCGGGCCTGGCCCCGAACCGCTTGGACGGCGGCGAGGGTCTGCAGCAGGGTGTTGACGGCGATGGCGGCGAGCACGAGCAGGGCGGCCACCGTGGCGATTCTGGAACGCAGCGACATCGACGGGCTCCGGGAAGGCGTCGCGGCCCGGAACACCGGCCGCGTCTCCCGCAAACCTAGTGCGCCCGCGGGGCCGACGCCACCGGCGGTCAGCGGCCGGCCATCGGGGCCGCGGCGACCGTCACCGTCGATTCGATCGGCACCACCGGCATGCCGGCCAAGGCGCCGGCCCGCGGCGGCTTGAACGCCGAGTCGGCCAACCCGCAGCCCACGAGCGGCAGAAAGAGCCAGGCCGGCGCGAGCAGCCAAGGCAGCAGCAGGCCGGCTCGGCCGGGGGGGCGGCGATCGGAAAGGTCCCTCGTCATCGGACGGAGGAATACAAAACCGCCGCGTTTCGGGCAACCGCAGTCGCGGCCGGTCACGATCGGCCCGGCCGCAATTCCCAGCCGCAGTGGCCGAGGCGGGGATCGAACCCGCACGGAGGAAACCCTCCACGGGATTTTAAGTCCCGTGCGTCTGCCAGTTTCGCCACTCGGCCGCGCCGTCGCGATCCTACGCTGCCTCGCTTGTCGGTCGCAACTTGCG
>JBBAVU010000153.1:0-7047 GCA_040397565.1 Pirellulales bacterium
AGTTCCTGGAGGAGCTTCGCGAGCTGCTGGGCGTCGTCGGAGTCGGTGAGCCGCTTGATCCGGGAGGCGGGAACCTTCAGCTTCGTGAGCGACCCGGCGATGCTGGTCCAGAGCCGCTCCCGTTTCTTGCCTTCGGCCAGGTAGAGATCCGTCACCTGCTCGCCGAGCTTTTGGAGCAGGGCCGTGTCGAGGTTCTCGTAGTACCGCTTGACGATCGTCTGCTGGTATTTGGACAGTTCGGCCACGGAAAATCGCTCCATCGTTTCGGGGGGCGGACGCCGGTGGCGTCGGCTGGCGGTATCCCGGCCCGCCGGGTACATTATCGGCGATTTCGCCGCACACCAAAGAGATTTTTCGATGCCCACGATTACGTTCGTCAACGAAAAGAAGGAGATCCAGGTTCCGGCGGGGGCGAACCTTCGCCGGGAGGCGCTGCGGGCGGGCGTGCCCCTCTATCCGGGCATCAACTCGGTCGTGAACTGCCACGGCATGGGGTCCTGCGGCACCTGCCGTGTGCTGATCACCAAGGGGATGGAAAACACGGGCCGCATGGGCCTCTTGGAAAAGGGCCGGCTGGGGGTCTCCATGGCCTACATCGGCAACGAGGAGACGATGCGGCTGGCCTGCAAAACGAAGGTCAACGGCGACATCACGGTGGTCACCCGGCCGTCCGCGAATCTCTACGGCGAGAACTTCTTCAGCTGATCGGTTGCCGGCTGACTGGACTGATTGTGGCGAGCCGGCGAGCTGCGGGGCAACCATGAAGCAGGTCATCGCCGTCATCCGGCCTTCCCTTGCAGAACGGGTCATCGAGGCGCTTGCCCGTGCTCCGCTCGAGGCCTGCACGGTCCGCGAGGTGAAGGGGTACGGCCGCCAGAAGAGCTACCTCGACCAGTACGGCGACAGCGAATACGCGTTGGCGTTCCTGCCGAAGGTCGAGATCACCTGCTGGGTGGAGGACGCCCGGGCCGGCGAGGTCGTCGACCGGATCCAGGCCGTCGCCCGGGCCGGACGCATGGGGGACGGCAAAATATTCGTTCTCCCCGCAGAAATCAGCGTATTGTGCCCAGATTCTCCATCCAACATACTTTCCCCAGGTTGACAGGACGTCTGCCTTCATTTTTGGCAGGAAAAAACGTCTTCAGTCCTTGCGAGGGAAAACGATGGAAACGGTTGTTCGACGGATGATGATCGGCTGCGCGTTCGCAGTCATGGCCGGCTCGATTGGCATCGATGGACGGGGGATCGAGGCCGAGGTGTCGGCCGAGTCGCCGAAGCTGCAATCGGAAGGCGGCGACATCCGCCCGATCGCAGCGTCCGACCTCGACGCCGCCGCGGCCCGTGTCCGCTCGGCGCTCGCGGCGGTGCCGGATGCCCGCAAGGCCCCTCCGGAGGACGTGCCGGAGGCGTCGCCCGTGATCGATTGGGCGCTGCTCGCGAAGCAGGCTTCGAACCCGGCCGAGGCCGACCCGGCCACGCTCCGCAAACTCGAGCGGGCTCTCCGCAGCCAGTCGCAGGGCTTCGAACCGCCGGTGCACGGGTCGCTCGCCGACGCCGTTCGGCGATACTCCCGATTGGTCGCCGCCTCGCGGAATCCCGCTTTCGACGCCGACGTCGGGAAGCAGGTCGGCGAGCTGAACTCCCTCGTGGAGAAGGCCGCGGCGGTCGCCGCCGATCCGTCGGCGGGCTTCGCGGGGCTCGACAAGGCCGTGCCGATCCTTGAATCGCTCCATGACACGCATCAGGCGGCGGGAGCCCTTGCGGAGACCCGCCGGGTCGTCGGACGCACCAACGTGTTCATCGACGCGAAGGAGAGCCTGCTCGCCGAGGCCGCCAACCGTCCGGTCGACGAGGTGGCGCCGGTCGACGAGGTGATCCTCGGCATCCGGCAGAAGGGCACGGGCCACACGCAGGGCTTCGTCCTGCTCGACCTCGTCCCTTCGCTCGAATCGGCCGCGATCGACCTCGTGCTCGACGCGACGAACCATTCCCACACCCGCGGCGGCCGGGGACCGGTCACCGTCTGCAGCCGCGGCGCGACGGATCTCGACGCAAGCCGGCGGATCCACCTCGACGAGGAGCGGCTGTGGGGGCTGCCGGTCGAGGCCAAGGCCTCGACGCACAGCGAGACCGAGGGCATCGGCGTCCGCGCCCACCTCGGCCGCAACCTCATCCGCAACATCGCGTCGCGGCGGGCATCGAGCATGCGGCCGAAGGCCGACGCGATCTCGGCCGGCCGCGCCCGCGACCGCCTGCGGGCCCGGTTCGACTCGCAGACCCACGAGGCGATCGAGCGGCTCGCCACGAACTACCGGACCCAGTTCCGCGATCCGCTCGTGCTGCACGACCTCTATCCGGAGATGCTCCACCACAACACGACCGACGAGGCGATCCACTCCGCCGCGAGGAAGATGCTCGCCGGGCAGATCGGGGCGGCCACGTCCCCGCCGCCGACGGCCGAAGGGGCGGTGCTCTCGGCGCGGGTGCACCAGACGGCGATCACGAACGCCGCCGCGGTCTGGCTCGCGGGCCGCACGTTCACGAAAGAGCAGGTCGAGGCGGAGTATCGCCGTCGCAACCGTCCGCTGCCGGAGGCGCTCACGCAGGAGGTCGACGTCCGGGACGAGAACGATGGCGCCGAGGGTGGTGCCGCGGTCGGTGACCCTGCGAAGGAGGGCCCGAAGCCCTCGAAGCCCTGGTCGGTGCGGTTCACCGCGGAACGGCCGGTCGAAATCGAGGTGGACGACAATCGGGTCACCGCGACGTTGCACGGCGACGCCTTCTCCTCCGGCGACCGGACCGTCGGGCCGATGGACGTGAAGGCGACCTACCGGATCGAGTCGTCGCCGTCCGGATCCCGGCTCGTTCGCGAGGGAGACATCGCGATCGCGCCGCCCGGAGGCAAGTGGGGCGATGATCGCGACAAGCCGACGGCCACCGAGCGGGTGATCCGGCTGCGGCTGAAGCGGCGGATGGAGCAGATCCTCACCGAGACGATCGACATCGGGTCGCTCACGCTTCCCGGCCAGCTCGAGTCGGCCGGGCCGCTGCCGATCCACCACGTCGCCTCCCGGAAGGATGGCTGGATCAACGCCGGCTGGCGGCAGAGGGATCCGGTCGTCTACGAGTCGGCGCCGGAAGCAGCTCCGGCGTCGGAGGTGATCGCCCCCGGCCTCGAAACGTCGGCCGCGGTGTCGCAGTAGATTCGTCGACTGTCCCCCCCCCCCGCTCCCATGGGGGCAGGGGGCGGCAGACCGATCTGGCCCGGGCCGAAACCCGTACGGCTCGGGAATGCGACTCGGGCAATTGCGGCAGCCACCAACAACTGGCGATCCACCATCCCCTCGGGATTGGTTGGCTGGAGCGTTGTTTTCGCGGTTTGAGAATCGCCTACCGGTTGGCCTCGAACTCCTTTGCCTCTCTCTCCGCTTGGTCCAGCGTCTCTCCTTCCTTGGCCAATTTGTCGATCAAGGCCTGTAGATCCTTGCCGATGGTGGCCACGCGGCCGGTGGCGTCAGGCTGAAGGCTTCGCCAAATGGCGTGGATGAGTCGACGTCCGTTCTTTGGATGGGCGAGCTTGGGATCGGCGCCGGCTTCAAGGAGTCGCACCGCCACGTCATATTTGTTGTTGTAAAACGCTGCGACGATCGGGTACGTCGACGTCCACCGACAGAACCGGTTGAGATCGACGCCGTGCTGGAGAAGCGTCTCGACGCGCTCTCGTGAATCCGGAACACCTCTTTCCAGAACGATGTCCAGGGGCGATTCACCGGTCTTTGCATCGGCGAGCTTCGCGTCCCCCCCGTGATCCATGACGGCCCGAAAGTAGTCGATGACAGGCGATCGGCATGCCAACAGCATCACCGTATGACCCTCATGGCACCCGCGGTCAATAAATGACGCGCCGCCCGTGACGTACGGATGAAACGATTGGTCTTTGAGCCCGACATCGCCGGTCAGCGGAATGTTTGGATTGGCGCCGTGTTCGAGGAGGAGCCTGAATCGCTCGAGCTTTCGATCGGGGAATGCCCACAGAAGTGGTGTCATGCCATTCTTGCCGACGGCATTCACGTCGACGCCCTTGTCGATTTGGTCCCGCATGGCTGCCAGGTCGTTCGCCTCGATCGCTTTGCAAAGGGCGACCACCCGTTCGTCTTGGAAATACTCCTCCGCCTTCCAGCCGATGCGAGCATGCCATCGGGAGTCGGGAAGTAAACGAAACTCGATATCTTTGATGCGTTGGGCGATATCCGTCTCCTTCGCATTTGCCAACCTGAGTCGATCCCTCAAGTCGTCAGGGGGCGGATAGCTTTTGGCGACGAGCGATAGCAACCGATTCGCTTCAAGTCGAGCAGAAGCCAGTTCCTTTGAGAGGGCGGCGTGTTCGTCGTTCGCCGCGAGCGTTGCCTGGGCTGAGAGTGCCTTCAATATGTCGGATCTGACCGACGCAACCACCTTTGAAGCTTCGGTGGCATCGAGCGGGCTGCTGTATTTCCAGCCAGGGTCATAGCCCTGCGGGAATTCCGGGCTCCAATCACCGAGTCTGGCGATCGCCTTGCCGCGAGCCGTGGGATCGGCAGCGACGCGTGACATGATTGCCTGTCCGATCGATGCGTTCATCGCGGATTTCAGGACTGCAGGATCGTTCCCACCGGTTTCAGCGGGAGGATACACCTGGCGATCGATCTTGTATCGCATTTGGGCGGCCAGAAAGAAGTACGCGGAGTCCTCCAGGGATGAAGCTTGCACCGCTGCCGCCTGCAACATGAAGGTGTTCAGTCGAACGGCTTCTGCCGGTGAGATCTGCGGCGTGCAGCCGGCCAGGGCAGTCACGATCGCGGGCAATGCAACCGCGTAGAACGGGCAAACTCGCATGGAGAAAAATCCTGTGTGCGGGCAGCGAAAACTCCGCGGGCAACCAAGATAGCCTTGTCGGACCGTCCACATCCCATCGCCACGCCAGAGGGACCGGCGGGGCCTCGCGGCGGCTCACCCGCCGCGGGGCAGCTCCCGCGGCGCGATCGGCTCGAACGGGCGGATCCAGATCGAGCGGAACTGGATCGGGTTGCCGTGGTCCTGCAGCCGGATGGGGAGCGCGTCGGCGTGCGGCGTGTAGCTCGGCGGCGCGTTGAAGAAGGTGTCCCCCTTGATGACCGTGTCGGAGTGGATCGCGACGCCGTTGTGGAGCACGCTCACGCGGCCGGGCCGCTCGAGCGAGCCGTCGGCGCGAAACCTGGGACGCGTGAAGAGCATGTCGTAGGTCTGCCACTCGCCGGGCGCACGGCAGGCGTTCACGGCCGGCGGCTGCTGCTTGTAGAGGCCGCCGCACTGGCCGTCGAAGTAGGTCACGGGCCCGTCGGTTCCGTCCTGGAACGAGTCGAGGATCTGGATCTCGTACTTGTCCATGAAAAAAACGCCCGAGTTGCCGCGGCCCTGCCCCTTGCCGGTCGCCGGCTTCGGCGTGCGAAACTCGAGGTGGAGCTGGCAGTCGCCGAAGCCCTGCTTCGTGCGGACGTCTCCCTTGCCGACCGTGGCGACGCCGTCGGCGATCTTCCAATTTTCCCCGTTGTGCCACCGTTCAAGGCTCTTGCCGTCGAAGAGCACGATCGCGTCGGCGGGGGGAGGGAGCGGCGCGGCGGCCGCTGGGCCAGGGTCGACGACCCGGGGCTTTGGCCACTCGATCGGGTTCTTCCACTCTGGTGTGCCCTGCTGCCGCCCCATGAGGTGGAGCCGGCGGGACCGGATCGACGCGGTGAGCTCGCGGGCCTTCGCCTCCGCCTCGCCGATCGCGAGGCCTGCCGGCATCCCAGGCCGCTGGTGGCCCGCGGCGGCGAGGTAGGCGTCGCGAAGCAGGAGCATCCGCCGCGTGACTTCCGGCAGGAACGCGGCGAACGCGTCCGGCGACTCCGCCCGGGCCGCCTCCGGGTCGCCGAGGCCCGCGATCACGGCCCGCGCGATCGCCCAGTGGCCGGCGTCGTTGGGGTGGACGGAGTCGGGGGCGAAGACAGCCTTCGGGTCTTTCTTGCGGTGTTCCTCGATCGCCTGTCGCATCGGCCCGTGCAGGTCGATTACGACCCAGCCGTCGGCCCGCTTCGTGAGGAGCCACTTGGAGTAGGCGTCGAGCACGGCGTCGTAGTCGGCCGAGCCGGCGGGCCCCGCGGCGTCCGGCCGCTTGTCGTAGATCGGGGGAGTGAGGTGGATGATCTTTGCCCCCGACTTCTCGACCGTATCGTGAAGCCGTTGCATCCCCTCGCGGAACTTCGCGAAACGGGATTCGTCGAGCGGCTGGTAGATGCCGCAGTTCATCCCGTAGCAGGCGATCACGAGATCGGGCCGCGTCACCCGCAGGACGCGGTCGAGCCGTTCCGCGAGGTCGGGCCGCGGAAATTTCCCGCCGGCATGCCCCTCCTCCGAGAGCCCGGAGACGGTCTCGCTCGGCAGGGCTACGTCGATCACGTCCGCCTCGTAGCCCTTCGATTCCATCCAGGCGATCACGCCCGCCAGCCAGCCGCCCGCGTGCGTGATCGAGTCGCCGACGACGACGATCCGCCTGGCCTGTTTCACGAGATCGCCCGGAGCATCGGCCGCGGGGGCGGCTGTCGCTACGAGTGCTATGAGCACGACGGGCAGGAAGGGCAGGCGGGACGTGGAGGAGGTGCGCATCGGGGTCATCTCGCGGTTATTCCTTTTCCTTACGGATCGCGAAGAGGTGGCTCTTGTTGGCGATGTAGAGCGTGTCGCCGACGGCGATCGGCGTGGAGTAGACGCTGTTGGCCATGTTGATCTCGCCGATGAGCTCCTTCTCCTTCGACACCTCGAAGATCGAGATGTCGCCGTCCTCGTCTCCGATGTAGACCTTTCCGTCGGCGATGAGGGGCGAGCCCCAACTGGCGGCGAGCATGTCGTGGGTCCAGTACGGCTTGCCGGTCTTCAGGTCGAGGCAGTGGAAGAGGCCGCTGAAGTCGGCCACGAAGAGCAGGCCGTCCTGGATCGCGACGGTGCCGCAGGTGCGGTGCATCGTCTCCTCGAAGTCGAGCTTGCCGTTGC
>JBBAVU010000154.1:0-4339 GCA_040397565.1 Pirellulales bacterium
AGCGAAGTCTGCATCCGAGCGAGCGGAAGGCAGGATGCCTGAAGCGAGCGTCCGGCGAGCGGCATACGGGCAGCCCCGAGCCCCGCAGTTTGACCCGCAGAACAATTCGGCGGGCAACTCCTGCGACGATCAGGCCTTCCACCCGGTGAGCGAGTTCATCGCACCGACGAGTTCCTTGACCGCGGCGATGCTGTGGTCGAGGGCGGCCCGCTCCGAGGGCTCGAGCGAAAGCTCGATGATCTTCTCCACGCCGCCGGATCCGAGCACCACCGGCACGCCGACGAAATACCCGCCGACGCCGTACTCCCGGTCGCAGTAGACGGCACACGGCACGACCCGCTTCTTGTCACGGACGACGGCCTCGACCATCTGCGCGGTCGCCGCGGCCGGGGCGTAGTAGGCGCTGCCGGTCTTGAGCAGGCCCACGATCTCGGCGCCGCCGGTCCGGGTGCGGGAGACGATCTGCTCGAGTCGGTCGGGCTTGATGAGCTGCGTGACCGGGATGCCGCCCACGCTCGTGCAGCTCGGGATCGGCACCATCGTGTCGCCGTGGCCCCCGAGGAGCATCGCGGAGATGTCCTCCACGCTCACGCCGAGCTCCATGGCGAGGAAGGCGCGGTAGCGGGCCGTGTCGAGGATGCCCGCCTGGCCGATGACGCGGGCGGCCGGAAAGCCGGTCACCTGGAAGGTTCGCTGCACCATCGCGTCGAGCGGATTGCTCACCACGATCACGACGGCCTCGGGGCTCGTGTCGCGGATCTTCGCGGCGCAGTCGCCGACGATCTTGGCGTTCGTGGAGAGCAGGTCGTCGCGGCTCATGCCGGGTTTGCGGGCGATGCCTGCGGTGACGACCACGACGTCGCTCTTCGCGGTCGCCACCCAGTCGGTCGCGCCCGTGATCGCCGCGTCGAACCCCATGATCGGGGAAGCCTGGAAAAGGTCGAGCGCCTTGCCGGCGGGCATGCCCTCGGTCGCCGGGATGTCGAGCAGGACGATGTCGCCAAGCTCCGCGGCCGCGCACCAATGGGCGGTGGTGGCACCGACGTTTCCGGCTCCGATGATCGAGATTTTCGCGCGTCGCATGGGGGGCTCCTGGGGTATTTTCGGGCTCGATTCCTACTCGATCTCGACGCGGTCGGGCAATGGCTCGCGGTTTCTTCGGCCGCTTTTGCGGGCCATCGACCACGCCGCCAGCATCATGGCGATCGCCAACGTCGCGGCGAGGGACATGAACACCCAGCCGAGCGTCGACGTGAGATCCTTGGTCGACGGGGCGGGCTTCCAGACCGCCTGCCGGCCGATGAACAGCGGCGTCTCCCGCCGCTCCTTCTTCGCCGTGTCGGCTTTTCCCCCGTCGCCCTTTCCCGTGCCTTCTTTTCCCTTGTCATCCCCCGGCAGGGCGTAGGCGTATTGCTTCATCGCGAAGCCGTCCACCTCGACCCATTCCGACATCGACTCGCCGTGCGGCATGTCCGACGGCAGCGACCGCACGCAGCAGACGACCGGGAAGCTGTCCTGGATCGTCTTGCCGATCTGGATCGTGGGCGTCGGGAGGAAGACGTAGAGCTCCCAGTAGTGGTCGGATCCCAGTTCGACCCGTCGGGCCGGGTCGTCCACGGCGATCCGCATCGCCCGCCGCGCCACGCCCGACAGCCGCACCGGATCCCCCCGATGGGTTTCCATCCATCGCGCCCGTGGGTCGATGAGCGGGATCGGGTCCTCGATGGGCGTCGCCACCTTCTCGATGCCGGCCCTGCCCCCCCGCCCCACCGCCGAGAGCATCGCGTAGAAGGCGTCGGCATCGGCCGCCACGAGCTTCGCCCCGTCGACGACCTTGTCGAAGAGTCCGTAGTCCATGCCGAGCCGGCCGAGCGGCGTGTCGGGAAACCACGCGACCCGCGGCGATACGAGCAGCAGCCTGCGAGGGCCTGCGGGCCACGCCGACTGCGACGGATCGGCCGCCGTCGGCACGGGTCCGCTCGCTCCGCCCGCGGCAAGCCCGCTCGCCGCGATCCCGACGGCAGACGACCGCTCTTCGATCGCCGCCCACCGCTTCCACGACTTCGGAGCCGCGTCGGTGATCACGTCGACGATCACGCCGTCATTCGCGACGATCCTCACGAGGTCGAACGAGCGGCGGTCGTGGAGTTCGGCCTGATCTGGAGGAAGCGTCACCGGCGCCACGAAGACGGCGCGGCCGTCGACGCGGACGAGCCGATCGCGAAACAGCTCGGGCGAACGGATGGCCTCGTCGACCGGTCCGGCATGCACCCGCCACTCCGTCGCAGGACCGGACGGCGCGGAGAGGAGCCTCATGAGCAGCCGCAGGCAGAGGTTCTGCTTCGCGTCCGACCAGCCTGCTTCCGCGTCGAGCGATCCGCGGGCTTCGGCACCGAGCTTGAAGGTGTCGAGGTAGGTCGCGAGCGACTGGCGGATCCGCACCGGAACCTCCGCGGGCCCCTCGTCGGCGGCCGCGGCGATCCCCGACAGCAACGCCACCGCCACGATCGCCGATGTGCCGGCCCGGTGCAGATTCATCCGTCGCTCCTTTCATCCGCTGGCACCCCTCGCTCCGCCGAGGATGCGTCGGGCGTCGCTGCGAGGTCCTCCCGCGAGAGCCTGCGGAGCGCCTCCTCGGTCGTCTCCGTCTCGACGCCGGCCAGTTCGGAGAGGTCGCCGGTCGGCTCCTCCGGCTGCCGTGACGGACCGCGGTTGGCGAGCCACGCCGCCACCGCCGAGAGCACGACCACGGCGAACATCGTCGCCATGGCGATCGATCCGATCCAGTCCATCGGGGAGGCTGTTTCCCTGCCTTCGATGGAATACGGCATCCGCGAAACGACGAGCGGCGCCGTGCGGATCGCGTCGGTAGCCTGGTAGGCCCACCGCTTGAAAAAGTAGCCGACGACCTCGATCCGCTCCTCGATCCTCTCCCCGGTCGGGAAGCCGGGCGGAATCTCGAGAAAGTAGACGACGACAGGAGTCGGCGGCCCGAGGTCGGGACGCACCCACGCCTGCCAGTAGCCGGCGATGTTCGAATCGTTCGCGGGCGCCTCGACGTACTGGATCCGCTTGAGCAGCCCCGTGAACTTCACGAGCCTGCCGCGGAACGCCTTCGGCTGTCCGAAGAGTTCCGCGAAGGAGACGCTCGTCGCCGGCGATTTCCGGAGCACCACGGGGTCGGTGCTGCGGAGCGTCTGCCAGAGCGAGAACCACGCCTCCCTGTCGCTTTCGCGGAAGACCGTGTCATCGCGGACGGTCGCAAGCGACCGCGCGGGGGCGCCGAGATCGAGCGCCGTTTCGTCCACCACGTCCGGCCGTTCGGGCTCGATCACGACGGCATCGGGAACCGCCTCGCCCGCGAATGGCACGACCGTGTCGACCTGCTCGAGCCTGGGATCGTCGTCGCGGCGAACATAGCTCCGTTCGAGCCAGCCCGCCACGATGAGCACCACGAAGGCCAGCGGCATCCAGGTCCAGAACAGCCGCCGTTGCTCACCCCGGCCGAGGTAGTTGCGGGGCCGGCCCGATGTCTTCTTCATGGTTTCGGCAGGTTCATGGCTTCGACAGGCTCGCCGGCGAGTCCGCCCCCGCGGCCGGCTGGCGGTTCATCCGCCGCATCTCCCGCCAGACGTAGAGCCCGAAGGAGCCGGCCAGGGCGAAGGGCATGCCGAGCATGATGAGGATGCTGATCGCGTAGCCGCGGGCGACGTTCATCGTCTCGCCCGACTGGCCGGCGAGCGAATCCTTGCAGTTGGGGCAGGCGAGGCACGCACCCGCCCACGCCGCCACGACGAGGAAGACCACCGCCACCAGCAGGGACCGTGTCGCGATCGACCGACTCATGGCAACCTCCTCGACGTCACCAGTCTCGACATCACCAGTATAGGCCGGCCACGGCTCCCGCGGCGGGGCCGGGGAAGAGGTGGTAGAGCATGAGGTAGATCACGACGCCGGTCACCGAGACATAGAGCCAGATCGGCATGGTGACCCGGCCCAGCCGGCGGTGGGCCTCCCAGCGGCCACGCCAGGCCAGGACGAACATCGCGATCGCGAGGATCGGCACGAGCACCGCCAGGATGATGTGGGAGACGAGGATCGTGAAGTAGACGATCCGAGCCATGCCCTGCCCCGCGAACGGCACGTGGCCCACGAGCCAGTGGTACGAGAGGTAGCAGACGAGGAACACCGCGGACACCGCGAAGGCGGCCACCATCGCCGCGCGGTGGGCCTGCCAACGGCCCTGGCGGATGAGGATCCAGCCCGCGACCAGGAGCACCGTCGCGGTCGCGTTGAGCACGGCGTTCACCGTGGCCAGCGGATGCACGGCGAGGACCGC
>JBBAVU010000154.1:4439-7046 GCA_040397565.1 Pirellulales bacterium
TTCTTCATCTCCCGCACGCGGTCGGCCTGGAGGAGGTGGAAGCTGCCGCGGAGCCGCCCCTCCCGGTCGAACACGACGCCCCGCTCGGAATGCACGCCGACCTCCGCGGGCAGGAGGAACGTCTTGTTGGCGACTTCCTTGATCACGGCCATGTCGCCGGTGAGGAACTTCCACCGCACGGGATCGGCCTCGAAGCGGTCGGCGTAGCGACGGAGGGCCTCGGGGGTGTCGTTCTCGGGATCGCAGGTGAGGCTCACCGCGACGAGCGAAGGATCATCGATCTCCCTGAGGATCTCCGCGATCGACTGGTTCTCTCGGAAGCAGGGACCGGGGCAGTTCGCGAAGAAGACGCTCCCGAACCAGACCTTTCCCCGGAGCGACTCGGAATCGAAAGGCTCACCGTCGGTGCCGACGAGCGTGAAGGCCGCGGCCGGCTTCCCCGGAGCCATCCGCTCGGGGGCCGGCAGCGGAGCTTCCCTTGATTCGAGGCCGGGCGTCGGTGCCGCCGCCGGACCACAGCCGGCGGGCAGCGAAAAAAGAAGCGACATCGACAGCAACGCCCGACGCACGCCAGACGGCCCGAAAATCGTCGCAGCGCCGCTGGATCTCGCCGGGATCCTGGATCTCGTCAGGCTCAATGCGCCTCCGGTTCCGCGAGTGGCGCGTTGGCCGAGGCCCGCTCCAAGAGCACCTGGTCGCTCGGACGGGCCATGTAGAGCAGCCGTTCCTGCGACAGCATTCTCGATCGCATGCCGACGTCAGGGATCAGCATGATCACGAGGAAGATCGCCATCATGGCCGCCGGGATCGTGAGGACGTATTTCCAGTTCGCCTCCCAGAGCACGTGCATGAAGAAGAGCACGACGAGCATCGCCTTCGTGCAGGAGACGGCCATCATGAAGGCCCAGCCGACCTGCGGCTCGTCCCGCCACGGCCAGTAGGAGGAATAGGTGAAGAACGACAGCGTTGTCAGGCCGCAGAGCGCGAGGAACACTGCGAGATACGTGCCCAGGCCGCCGTGGTTCCCGGAATGATGGTGATCGCCGTCATGCCCGACCCCATGCCCGTTTCCATGGTGGCCTTCGGCATGGCTCGCGAGGTCGCCGGGACGGGTGACGGGGCCGTGCTTGCCGGTGGCGTCGCGTGCGGGATCGTCGCGTGCGGGGTCGTTATGGTGTCCGGAGTGCATGGCTGGATATCCGCGGGTCAGAAGAGGTAGAGGAGCGGGAAGAGGAAGATCCAAACGAGGTCGACGAAGTGCCAGTACAGGCCGATGTTCTCGATCGCGCCGGCCCGCCTCGCGTTGAGCGTCCAGGTGAGCATGATCGCGAACACGAGCAGCCCCACGGCGACGTGCACCGCATGGAAACCCGTCACGAGGAAGTAGGTGCTCGCCCACATGTTGCCGCCGGGGATCACGATCGGCAGCTTCAGCCAGGGGAACACGTCGTTGAGCCCGCCACCATGGCCGCCGCCATGATCCGCCGAGCCGTGATCCGCCGCCCCGTGGCCGCCCTCGGCGGCCAGTGGCATCACCTGATCGGCGACCACGGCCATGTCGAAGGCCCCCTGGTCGGGATTGGCGAGCATCTTCCGGATGTCGGCGAGGCTCTGCCGGCCACGGAGTTCCGCTGCGGAGAGCTCGTCGGCGGGGGTGTCGTCGAGCGACTTGAGGCGGTCGATGATCTCCGCCTCCCCGAGCCGGGCCCGGACGGCCGAGCCGTAGTAGAGATCCGGCTTCTCGTGGATCCTGCTGCGCGGCGCCCAGGGGAAGATGCCGTGGGAGAACTTCGCCTGGTACTCGTAGCCCTTGATCCCGAGGAAGAGCGAGCCGAGCAGGAGCGTGAGGAGCATCCAGAGCTTCGCGGCACCGGTCTTGTTGGCCCGCGCCGACTCGAGCGCCAGCACGATCGTCACGCTCGAGCAGATCAGCACGAACGTGTTGAAGGCGCCGATCGGCTCGCTGAGGTGCACGTGGTGTGGCTTCGGCCAGACGAGCGCGCCGAACCGCAGCACGACGTAGCTGCCGAGAAGCGCGGCGAAGAACATGATTTCCGTCGAGAGGAACAGCCACATGATGAGCTTGCCACGGGAGAGCGGCAGGCCGGGCTGGTACTGCAGGTGGACATGGCCACCATGGTCGCCATGATCACCGTGGGATCCGCCGTGGGCATCGTGTCCGTGGGAGTGGCCGCCGCCGAGGGCGATCGAGGAGGAGCTCATGTCTGCTTTCGAGGGGTGTTCTGGGACCGAAATCCTACCCGATACGCCCGCCGAGGAGCATGCTCGCCGAGAGCAGGCCCAGGAGCGTTCCGAGCGAGGCCAAAAGGAGCCGCCGCGCGGAACGGTCGTCCCGGCGGATCGCGAAATGGATCGTGGCCGCGAGGTAGAGCACCGCGAGCATCGCGGCCGCAAAAAAAAGCCTCACGCTGCCGGTCGGAACGGCGAGCACGAGACTTGCCGGCACCATCGCCATCGCCGCGGCCATCGACTGCCCGGCCGCCCGCAGGCCGCTGGGGTCGACGGTGGTGAGCATCTTCAGGCCGGCCGCCGCGTACTGCTCCCGGTAGAGCCAGGCGATCGCCATGAAGTGCGGAAACTGCCAGA